>DASWAH010000169.1:0-7285 GCA_036391235.1 Streptosporangiaceae bacterium | reverse complement strand
CGGCCCCAGGTGCCGGCGACAGCCAGTCCGATCCGGCCGGTGCCGGCGTGCTCGCTCAGCCAGCCGGCCACCTCGCCCGCGCCAAGCATGCTCAGTCCGACGTCGAACCCGGCGCCCGCGGCGGCCGGCGGGGGCGCGGTGAGCTGCCCGATGATCCCGTTCGGGAGGGTCGCGTAGAGCCGGTCGCGCAGGACACGGAACTGCAGCGTGTCGAACAGCTGGTGGATCTGGTCCCGGTCCCAGGGCACCGGAACGAGGTCGGCCGGCGCCGCGTCCAGCGCGACCGTCCTGGTCAGCTCGGTGAGCTGGCGGTTGCGGAGCACGTTGCCGAGGTTCTCGCGCAGGTTGTCGCCGGCCCGGCCCTTGACCGTGTCGACCTGGTCCACCAGCGCGGCCAGCGAGCCGTACTCGGACACCCACTTGGCCGCCGTCTTCTCGCCGACGCCTGGGATGCCGGGCAGGTTGTCGCTCGGGTCGCCGCGCAGCGCGGCGAAGTCCGGGTACTGGGCCGGCGTCAGCCCGTACTTCTCGGTCACCGCGGCCGGGGTGAACCTGGTCATGTCGCTGATCCCGCGCCGCGTCATCAGCACCGTCACATGGTCGCTGACCAGTTGCAGGGCGTCCCGGTCGCCGGTCACGATCAGCACGTCCATGCCGGCCTCGGCGGCCTGGGTGGCCAGCGTCGCGATCAGGTCGTCGGCCTCGTAACCGGCCAGCGACAGCCGCGGGATGCCGAGCGCGTCGAGCACTTCGAAGATCAGGCTCAGCTGGCCCTTGAAGTCGGCCGGGGTCTCCTTGCGGTTCGCCTTGTACTCGACGTACTGCTCGTGCCGGAACGTCGGCTCGCTGCGGTCGAACGCGACCGCGATGTGCGTCGGCTGCTCGTCGCGGAGCACGTTGATGAGCATCGCGGTGAACCCGTAGACCGCGTTGGTCGGCTGGCCGGTCGTGGTCGAGAAGTTCTCGGCCGGCAGCGCGAAGAACGCCCGGTAGGCCAGCGAGTGCCCGTCGAGCAGGAGCAGGAGGTCGCGCCGCGCCGCGGTATCCGCGGACGGGGCCGGATTCTTGGCAGCCACCCCGTAATCCTAGGCTGCGGCAGTGACAGCGCACGGCCGGAAAGCGGACGCTGCAGCGAACGGCGGAACGATCTCGGAGGTGGCGCCCGCGATGACCGACAGGGCCGGACCGGTGACTCTCACCGACCTGAACGAGGCATATCCGGACACCCTGCCTGCCCGGATGGGGATCACGATGACCGAGGCCTCGGCTGACCGGGTCGTCGGCACGATGCCGGTGGCGGGCAACACCCAGCCCTACGGCCTGCTGCACGGCGGCGCGTCCTGCGTCCTGGCCGAGACGCTCGGCTCGACCGGAGCCGCCCTGCACGCCGGGCCCGGCCGCATCGTCGTCGGGATCGAGATCAACGCGACCCATCACCGGGGAGCCTCGGCCGGCCTGGTGACCGGCGTCGCGACCCGCGTGCACGCGGGCCGGACCCTGGCGACCTACGACATCGTGATCACCGACGAGGACGGCAAGCGGGTCTGCACCTCGCGGCTCAGCTGCCTGATCCGCGACGCCATCCCGGGCCCGCCCGAAAGGGGCTGACCTGCTGCTTTGCACCGCCGTGGCAGGACCGGCAGCGCGGGTCGCAACCGGCCCGGTCATCCCCGAACGGATGTTCTGCCCATAGCGGCCGGGTAATGGAAGTGTGCCGGCACGACGCGCTCATGATCGCTACGGTGTTCCCCGGAGCTTGGCGATGGCCCGAGTAGAGAACGTGCCGGCCCGGGGAAGGCCGACACGGCACCAAAGGGTCCGCCAGCTCCGTTCCGCCGCTGCGCGCGAGCAGCAGGCGGCAGCAAGCGAGCGGGCGCCGGGTCGACGGGGGTACTGACCTGGCCCCGCTCGCTTGCGTACCGGCGGCAGTGGCGCCGGCCAGGGCGGCGACGGACGTCAGGACGTCAGGACGTCAGGACGCCGGGGCGCCCGCGTCGCCCGCCGCGGCTTGCTGGCCGTCGATGATCTCCTGGGCCAGGGCTCGCATGGTCATCCGCCGGTCCATCGAGGTCTTCTGAATCCACCGGAACGCCTCGGGCTCGGTCATCCCCCGGCTGGCCTGCAGCACGCCCTTGGCCCGGTCGAGCAGCTTGCGCATCGCGAGCCGGTCGCGCAGGTCACCGACCTCGGCTTGCAGCGCACTGACCTCGGCGAACCGGCTGACCGCGATCTCGATCGCGGGGATCAGCTCGGCCTTGGTGAACGGCTTGACCAGGTAGGCCATCGCCCCCGCGTTGCTGGCCCGCTGGACCAGCTCGCGCTGGGAGAACGCGGTCAGGATGACAACGGGCGCGAGCCGGCGCGCCGTGATCTGCTCGGCCGCCGAGATCCCGTCCAGGACCGGCATCTTGACGTCCATGATGACCAGGTCGGGCTTGAGATCGGCAGCCAGCCGCACGGCGGTGTCGCCGTCGGAGGCCTCGCCGACTACGACGTAGGCGTCCTCGCCCGGCTCCTCAAGCATCTCCTTGAGGTCCAGCCGGATCAGTGCTTCGTCTTCGGCGATCACTACGCGGTACGGAGACTGGCTCACCCACTGAAGCCTATCCACAGCCGCTACATTGAGTGCAGGCACGGCGCCTCGAGTCTCGCCCGTGTTGCCCCGGTAGACCAACGGCAGAGTCAATGGCCTCAAAATCCATCAAGTGTGGGTTCGAATCCCACCCGGGGCACCTCAAGTCCGGCATCACTGGCTCATCCGCATCGGCACGGCGCCGGCCGGGATCGGCGCGGGCAGCGCGGTCGAGCCGGACAGGTGGCGGTCGGCCGCGGCGGCCGCCGAACGCCCCTCGGCGATAGCCCAGACGATCAGCGACTGGCCGCGGCCCGCGTCGCCGGCCACGAACACGCCGGGCACCTGCGCCGCGTAGTCGTCGTCCCGGACGATCCGGCCCCGCTCGTCCAGGGTCACGCCCAGGCCGGCCAGCAGCGGGCCGTCCTCGGCGCCGGTGAAGCCCATCGCCAGCAGCACCAGGTCGCAGGGCAGCTCGCGCTCGGTACCGGGCACCGGTTCGAACCGCCCGCCGGACAGCTCCACGTCGGTCAGCCGCAGCGCCCTGACCCGGTCCGCCTCGTCGGCCAGGAACTCCTGGGTCGACACGGCGAAGACCCGATCGCCGCCCTCCTCGTGCGCGCTGGACACCCGGAAGATCATCGGATACACGGGCCACGGCTGCCCGGCCGGGCGGCCTGCTGGCGGACGCGGCAAGATCTCGAGCTGAGTCACCGAGGCGGCACCCTGCCGCAGCGCCGTCCCCAGGCAGTCGGCGCCGGTGTCGCCGCCGCCGATGATCACCACGTTCCGGCCGCGGGCCGAGACCGGCGACTCGGCGCCGGACGCGACCGCCCGGTTGGCCGGCGGCAGGTACTCCATCGCCTGGTAGATGCCGGCCAGGCCGGCGCCCGGCACCGGCAGCGGCCGCGGCACCCTGGCCCCGCCGGCCAGCACGACGGCCTGGTGTTCTGACCTTATTTCTGCCGCGCTGACGTCAAGCCCCGCGTGCACGCCGCACGCGAACTCGGTGCCTTCGTCGCGCATCTGGGCCAGCCGGCGGTCCAGCCGCCACTTCTCCAGCTTGAACTCGGGGATGCCGTACCGCAGCAGGCCGCCAGGCGCATCGTCCCGTTCGAACACCGTGACAGCGTGCCCGGCCCTGGTGAGCTGCTGGGCCGCGGCCAGGCCGGCCGGCCCGGATCCGATCACCGCCACCCGCTGCCCGGCCGCCTTGACCGCTGGACTCGGGGGTTCTGCCGTGACCCAGCCCTCGCGCCAGGCCCGGTCGATGATCTCGACCTCGATCTGCTTGATCGCGACCGGATCGGCGTTGATGCCGAGCACGCAAGCCGACTCGCAAGGGGCGGGGCAGAGCGCCCCGGTGAACTCGGGGAAGTTGTTGGTCGCGTGCAGCCGGGCCAGCGCGTCCGGCCAGCGCTGGCGCCAGGTCAGGTCGTTCCACTCGGGAATCAGGTTGCCGAGCGGGCAGCCCGAGTGACAGAACGGGATGCCGCAGTCCATGCACCGGCCCGCCTGCCGTTCCAGGTCGGCATGCGGCATCGGCGCGTACACCTCGCGCCAGTCGGTCAGCCGGAGGTCGACCGGGCGGCGCGCGGCCGTCTGCCTGGGCGTGCTCAGGAATCCGGTCGGGTCTGGCATCAGTGGTCCTTCCCCGATGCGGCCATCACGGCCTGAGCCACGTCGCGCCCCTCGCGCTCGGCCCGTCTCGTCGCGGCCAGCACGCGCTTGTAGTCCCTCGGCATCACCCGGCGCAACCTCGGCCGCGCGGCCGGCCAGTCAGCCAGCAGGGCCGCCGCGACCGGCGAGCCGGTCTGGCCGGCGTACCGGCCGAGCAGGTTCTCGAGGTACTCGGCGTCGGCCTCGCCGACCGGCTCGACGTCCACCATCTCGCCGTTGACCAGGGCCGGGTCGGGGTCCAGGAGGTAGGCGATGCCGCCCGACATCCCGGCCGCGAAGTTGCGGCCGACCGGGCCGAGCACCACGACCCGGCCCCCGGTCATGTACTCGCAGCCGTGGTCGCCGGCGCCTTCGGCGACCGCGGTCGCGCCCGAGTTCCTGACACAGAACCGCTCGCCCACCACGCCGCGCAGGAACAGCTCGCCCGCGGTGGCGCCGTAGCCGATCACATTGCCCGCGATCACCTGCTGGTGGGCCGCGAACGGGGCCGCGGGATCGGGCACCACGATCACCCGGCCGCCGGACAGGCCCTTGCCGACGTAGTCATTGGCGTCGCCGGACAGCCGCAGCGTGATGCCCCGGGGCAGGAACGCGCCGAGCGACTGTCCGGCCGACCCGCGCAGACTCACGGCGATCGTGTCGTCGGGCAGCCCCTCACCGCCCCAGCGCCTGGTCACCTCGTAGCCGAGCATCGTGCCGACGGCCCGGTTCACGTTCCTGACCGGCAGGTCGAGGCGGACCGGCATGCCCTCTTCCAGCGCGCCCTCGGCCAGTTGGATCAGCGTGTTGTCCAGGGCCAGGTGCAGCGAGCTGGGCTGGCTGGTGGTCCTGCGCCGGGCCGCGCCCGCCGGCTGGTCAGGCACGTGCAGCAATGGCGTGAGGTCTAGGTGACCGGCCTTGCGGCCGTCGGCCGCGGTCGTGGTTGTGGTCGTGAGCAGCTCGGTCTGGCCGGTCGCCTCGGCCAGCGTGCGGAAGCCGAGCGCGGCCAGGTACTCCCTGACCTGGGCCGCGAGGAGCTCGAAGAACGTCACGACGTGCTCGGGGGTTCCAGCGAACCGGCGGCGCAGCTCGGGGTTCTGGGTCGCCACCCCGACCGGGCAGGTGTCGTTGTGGCAGGCCCGCATCATCACGCAGCCGACGCTGACCAGCGCGGCGGTCGCGAAGCCGAACTCCTCGGCGCCGAGCAGGGCCGCCACGATCACGTCCCGGCCCGTCTTCAGCTGGCCGTCCACCTGGACCGTGATCCGGTCCCGCAGGCCGCTGCGCAGCAGCGTCTGCTGGGTCTCGGCCAGGCCGAGTTCCCACGGCGCCCCGGCGTGCTTGATGCTGGTCAGCGGGGCCGCCCCGGTGCCGCCGTCGTGCCCGGAAATCAGCACCACGTCGGAGTGGGCCTTGGCCACGCCGGCCGCGATCGTGCCGACACCGGTCTCGGCGACGAGCTTGACGCTGACCCGGGCCGCCGGGTTTGCGTTCTTCAGGTCGCTGATCAGCTGGGCCAGGTCCTCGATGGAGTAGATGTCGTGGTGCGGCGGCGGCGAGATCAGCCCGACCCCGGGGGTGGAGTGCCGGGTCGCGGCGATCCACGGGTAGACCTTGTGGGCCGGCAGCTGGCCGCCCTCGCCCGGCTTGGCTCCCTGGGCCATCTTGATCTGCAGGTCGTCTGCGTTGACCAGGTACTCGCTGGTGACGCCGAACCGCCCGCTGGCCACCTGCTTGATCGAGGACCGGCGCAGGTCGCCGCGGCTGTCGGCGGCGAACCGCTCCGGGTCCTCGCCGCCCTCGCCGGAGTTCGACCGGCCGCCCAGCCGGTTCATCGCGATCGCCAGCGTCTCGTGCGCCTCGGCCGACAGCGAGCCGTAAGACATGGCCCCGGTGACGAACCGCCGCACGATGTCGCCGGCCGGCTCGACCTCCTCCAGCGGCACCGGCGGCCTGGCCGGCGGCGCGTCCAGCCCGCGGATCGCGAGCAGCCCGCGCAGCGTCATCGCCCCCGCCGCCTGGTCGTCGATCAGCCGGGTGTAGGCCGCGAACGCGTCCCGGCTGCCGGTGCGGGTCGCGTGCTGCAGGGCCGCGACCGCCTCCGGGCTGAACAGGTGGGCCTCACCGTCCCGGCGCCACTGGTAGGAGCCGCCGGTCTCCAGCACCGGCAGGCCGGCGCCGGACGCCGGCCGGACGGCCGCGGCCAGCCGGCCCGCGCAGTCGGCCGCGAGCTCGTCGAACCCGATGCCGCCGAGCCGGGACGAGGTCCCCGCGAAGCACTCGCTGATGAGCTCGGGTCCCAGGCCGATGGCCTCGAAGATCTGGGCGCCGGTGTACGAGGCCACCGTGGACACGCCCATCTTGGACATGATCTTCAGCAAGCCCTTGCCGAGCGCCTTGATCACGTTGGCCTCGGCCTTGCGGCTGCTGACCTGGCCGAGCAGCCCGGACCTGGCCAGGTCCTGCACGGTCTCGATGGCCAGGTACGGGCAGACCGCGGCCGCCCCGTACCCGGTCAGCAGGGCCACATGGTGTGTCTCCCTGACATCGCCCGCCTCGATCACCAGGCCAGCCCGGGTCCTGGTCTTCTCCCTGATCAGGTGGTGGTGCACCGCCCCGGTCAGCAGCAGCGAGGGAATCGGGGCCAGGTGCTCGTCGGCCGGTTCCCCGGCCGCCCCGCGGTCGGACAGGACGATGATCTTCGCGCCGGCCGCGATCGCGGCCGAGACCTCGGCCTTGATCTCGGCCAGGCGCTCGCGCAGCGCCTGGCCGCCGCCGGCGGCGCGATACCGGCCGTCAACCACGTGCGCGGCGAAGCCAGGCAGGTCGCGGTCCTCGTTGATGTGGATGATCTTGGCCAGGTCGCTCTCGGTGATCACCGGGAACGGCAGCACGATCTGGCGGCAGGACGCCGGCCCTGGGTCGAAGATGTTGTGCTCGGGCCCGGTCGCGGCGGCCAGCGAGGTCACCAGCTCTTCCCGGATGGCGTCCAGCGGCGGGTTCGTGACCTGCGCGAACAGCTGGGCAAAATAGTCGAAGAGCAGCCGTGGCCGG
>DASWAH010000168.1:0-12221 GCA_036391235.1 Streptosporangiaceae bacterium | reverse complement strand
CCGATCTCGGGGTCGGTGAAGGTGACCCTGGGCACCGCGTGGTACTCGGCGGCGTGGTGCTCGGTGCCCAGGATGTCGGCGATGATGATGCCCGCGTGGTACATGGACATGTGGGTGAACGCCCCGTGGCCGACGATGTCGCCCAGCGCCCACACGCCGGGCGCGGCCCGCATCCGGTCGTCCACCGGGATCGCCCTGGCCCGCTCGTCGATGCCGACCGCGCCCGCTCCGACCGCGGCCAGGTTGACCCGCCGCCCCGTCGCCACCAGCAGTTCGGCCGCGGTCAGCCGCTCGCCGCCGTCCAGCGTCACCGTAAACGCCGCTCCGTCGTGGCGGACCTGGCTGGCCGCCGCCCCGGTACGCACCCCGATTCCCTGCTCGCCGAACACCCGGCCCAGCAACTCTCCGGCCTCTGGTTCCTCGAGCGGCACGAGCTGGCGCATCGCCTCGACCACCGTGACCCGGGTGCCGAATCTGGCGAACACCTGGGCCAGCTCCACCCCGATCGCGCCGCCGCCCAGCACGATCAGCGACGCGGGCAGCTCGGTCACCCGGACCGCGTCCCGGTTGGTCCAGTACGGCGTCTCCCGCAGGCCGTCGATCGGCGGGACGGCCGGATCGGTACCGGTCGCGATCACGATCCCGAGTTTTGCCCGCAACCGCTGCTCGTGCTGCTGCTCCTGGTCAAGGCCGCTCTCGGCCTGGGTAACGCGGACCAGCCCGGGTCCGGTGATCTGGCCGGTTCCGCGGAACAGGCGGCCGCCCTTGCCAGTGAACCGGTCGGCCGCCACCGTGTCGTCCCAGTTGTCGGTCGCCTCGTCCCTGATCCGGCTGGCCACCGGGCCCCAGTCCGGTTGCACGGAAGCCGAGCCCGCCAGACCGGGGATGCGGCCGGCCTCGGCGAGCAGGTTGGCCGCCCTGATCATCATCTTCGACGGGACGCATCCGAAGTACGGGCATTCGCCGCCGACCAGGCGGGATTCGACGCCGGCCACGGCCAGCCCGGCCTCGGCGAGACGGCCGGCCACCTCCTCGCCGCCCGGGCTCATCCCGATGACCACCACATCGAATTCATGTTCGGCCATGTTTCCTCCCGCCTCGGCCAGCGATCGCCGCCTTCACGTCGTTGTCAGACCGGCCTGGTATGGATAGGTCAAGAACATAGGGGGAATTACCCCGTCCGGTGCAGGGTTGGCACGTACGGTGCCGGACGATGACCGCTATTCGCCTGGAAGATGGTGATGGAGCTGCCCTCCGACACGACCGCCATGCAACCGGCGGCCGGTTTGCCGATCTCGGAGACAGACGCTGACCGGCTGATCCGAGCGATCTGCTTCAAGACCGGACCGCCCGCGAAAGTCGGCGCGGAACTGGAATGGCTAGTCAGGGATGCGAACAATCCGCTGCTGACCGTGCCCTTCTCCCGCATCAGGGACGTACTGACTGATCTGGAAAAACCGGGCGTTCTTCCCGGCGCTGGCCTCCTCACCCTGGAGCCTGGGGGTCAGGTCGAACTCAGCACCACTCCAGCGAAGGACCTCAGCGACTGCATCGCTGTCACCCGCGGCGACCTCGCGGTCCTGCATCAGGCTTTCGGCGCCGCCGGCCTACTTCTCACCGGACACGGGATCGATCCCGTCCGCCGACCTGCCCGCGTGCTCGACCAGCCCCGCTATGCCGCCATGGAGGAGTACTTCGACCGGGACAACTTCTGGGGCCGGCTGATGATGTGCAGTACCGCCTCGGTCCAGGTCTGCGTCGACGCCGGACTGGAGGATGACAGCTTGTCCGGGTTTCCGTTCCGGTGGCGGCTGCTGCACGCCCTCGGCCCGGTGCTGGTGGCCATGTTCGCCAACTCACCGCTGCGGCGGGGCCAGCCGACCGGCTGGAAGTGCACCCGGCAACTGGTCTGGTCCCACCTCGATTCCGGGCGCACCCAGTCCCCGCCCGGCGCCGAACCGGGTAATCCGGGGTCCGCCGCCGGCCCCGAGGAGGTACGCGAGCAGTACGCCAGGTACGCACTGGACGCCAACCTGCTGTGCATGCGGGGGGCTGACGACGTCCGGTGGACAGTGCCGACCGGGCTGACGCTGCGCGACTGGCTGCGGACGCCGGACGTCCCGCGGCCGCGCGGGCCTGGGGTTAACGGTGCCGGACCGGCGCCCGATTCCGGTGATGTCAGCTATCACCTCTCCACGTTGTTTCCGCCGGTGCGCCCGCGCGGTCACCTGGAGCTGCGCATGATCGACGCGCAGCCAGGGGACGGCTGGGTCGTGCCGGTCGCCGTTGTCGCCGCGCTGACCGACGACCCCGTCGCCGCCGCCGCGGCCATGGCCGCGGTCGAGCCGGTGTGGGATCAGCCAAGGCCGGTAGTTCCGAATCCGAGGGGAAGCGACGGCAACGGGCGTGCCGGCCCGTGGCTGCGGGCGGCCAGGTGCGGGCTGGCCGATCCGGCGATCGGGCGGGCCGCCCGGCATTGTTTCGCCGCGGCCGAGGCCGCCCTGGCCAGGGCGGGCACGCCGGCCGACATCACCGAGGCGGTGGGCCGGTTCGGCGACCGGTACGTGCGCCGCGGCCGGTGCCCCGCCGACGACGTCCTGGACACGATCGCGAACCGACAGGAGAGGGCATGACCATCGTCACCGACCCCGGCGACTTGCGCGAGGAGATAGCCGGTCGGCTGATCACGGCCAGGCAGCGGACCCAGGGCCTGACCGACTGCGTGGACGAGGCCGACCTGGTCCGCCAGCACTCACCGCTGATGTCCCCGCTGGTCTGGGATCTCGCGCACGTCGCGAACCAGGAAGAGCTCTGGCTGCTGCGCGGGGTCGGCGGCCGGGACCCGATCCACCCGGAGATCGACCCGCTGTACGACGCGTTCGAGCACCCGCGGGCCCAGCGGCCCACCCTGCCGCTGCTGCCGCCCGCCGAGGCCCGCAGCTACGCCAGCGACGTCCGCGGCCGGGTGCTCGACCTGCTCGGGCAGGTCAGTTTCACCGGCGGGCGGCTGGTCGAGTCCGGGTTCGTGTTCGGCATGATCGCCCAGCACGAGCAGCAGCACGACGAAACCATGCTGGCGACCCACCAGCTCAGGCGGGGCAGCCCGGTGCTGACCGCGCCGCCGCCGGCCCCGGCCCCGGCCGACGTGCTGCGGCTGCCGGCCGAGGTACTGGTGCCGGGCGGCCCGTTCACGATGGGCACCTCGACCGAGCCGTGGGCGCTCGACAACGAACGGCCCGCGCACCTGGTCGACGTGCCGTCGTTCTACCTGGACACCACCCCGGTGACCAACGCCGCCTACGCCGAGTTCATCGCCGACGGCGGTTATGACACCCAGCGGCTGTGGCACCCGGCCGGCTGGGCGTACCGGCAGCAGGCCGGGCTGACCGCGCCACTGTTCTGGAGCCAGGGCGGCGGCGGGCAGTGGCTGCGGCGGCGGTTCGGCGTGACCGAGCCGGTCCCGCCGGCTGAACCAGTCCTGCACGTGAGCTGGTACGAGGCCGACGCCTACGCGCGCTGGGCCGGGCGGCGGCTGCCGACCGAGGCCGAGTGGGAGAAGGCGGCGCGGCACGACCCGGTACACGGCCGGTCCCGGCGCTACCCGTGGGGTGACGAGGATCCGAGGCCGGAGCTGGCCAACCTAGGCCAGCGGCACCTGCAGCCCGCGCCGGCCGGCAGCTACCCGGCCGGCGCCGCGCCGTCCGGTGCCCGCCAGCTGATCGGCGACGTGTGGGAGTGGACGGCCAGCGACTTCCGGCCGTACCCGGGGTTCACCGCCTACCCGTACAAGGAGTACTCGGAGGTGTTCTTCGGCCCCGACTACAAGATGCTGCGCGGCGGCGCGTTCTCGGCCGATCCGGTGGCCTGCCGGGCCACGTTCAGGAACTGGGACTACCCCGTCCGCCGGCAGATCTTCGCCGGGTTCCGCACCGCCCGCGACGCGGACCTCGATTCGGAAGGCCGAGCCTGATGTGCCGCCACGCCGCCTACCTGGGCGAGGACGTCACGATCAAGTCGCTGCTGTTCGACCCGCCGCACGGGCTGGTCGAGCAGGCGTGGGCGCCCCGGTGGCAGAAGCACGGCACGATGAACGTGGACGGCTTCGGCGTCGGCTGGTACGCCGGATCCGACCCCGTGCCGGCCAGGTACCGGCGCAGCGGGCCGATCTGGTCCGACGACTGCCTTCCCGACCTGGCCAGGGTGACCACGACCAGGGCGATGCTGGCCGCGGTCCGGTCGGCCTCGGTCGGTACCGACATGGGTGACACGGCGGCGGCACCGTACGCGGACGGACACTGGCTGTTCAGCCTGAACGGTGCGCTGATCGGCTGGTCGGCGGCGGCCGGCGGCCCGACGACGCCGCGGCGCAAGACCGGCGCCCGGCCCGCGGCGGGCCAGCCAGGCGCCAGCTCGCCGGCCTCGGATCTGCAGCAGCCCAGCCACGCGGCCCTGGCCGCTGCGGCCGGGGAGCCGATCAGCGAGCCCGCCCCTGGCATCCCGGCGCACCTGGCCGAGGCAGCCGCGGCCGTGCTCGCGCTGGCCGGCCAGCTTTCGGCCGCCGAACTGCTGTCCCTGCAGGCCAGGTGCGATACGGCGCTGCTGTGGGCGCTGGTGCTGCCTAGGCTGCGGGCCGGCCACCGGCCCGCCGACGCCCTGGCCGCTACGGTGGCGGCCATCTGGGCCGCGGGCGGCACCGGCCGGTTCAACCTGCTGCTGACCGACGGCCACCAGATCGCGGCAACGGCAGCCGGCGACTCCCTGTGCTACCGGCACCGGCCAGACGGCGTGATCGTCGCCTCCGAGCCATCCGACGACGAACCGGACTGGCATCAGGTTCCCGACCACAGCGTGGTCCGGGCGACCAGGGCCGGAGTCACCGTCAGGCCCATCGGGCAGGCACCGGCGGACAGCCGGGAGAGGTTCAACGGGAAGGCACTGCGGACATGACGAGCATCCAGATCGACCGGCGGCTGCCCGAGCGGTTCTTCGAGCAGTCGCTGCGCGCCGACGCGGCGGCCGGGCTGACCGCGACGCCGAAGTGGCTGGCTCCGAAGTGGTTCTACGACGAGCGCGGCAGCGAGCTGTTCGACAAGATCACGATGCTGGACGAGTACTACCCGACCAGAGCCGAACGCGAGATCCTGGCCGGCGCGGCGGCCGGGATCGCGGCCCAGGCCCGCTCGGCCACGCTGGTCGAGCTGGGCTCGGGCACCGCCGACAAGACCATCCTGCTGCTCGACGCGCTGCGCGACGCGGGCACCCTCGAGAGGTACGTGCCGGTCGACGTCAGCGAATCCGCCCTGGTCACGGCGGCCAGCCGGATGCTGGCGCGATACCAGGACCTGCGCGTGCAGGCCGTGCTGTCGGACTTCACCGAGCACCTCGGGCTGCCCGACGGCGGCGGCCGCCGCCTGGTGGCCTTCCTGGGCGGGACGATCGGCAACCTGCTGCCCGAGGAACGGGCGGACTTCCTCGGCCGGATCAGGGCCCGGCTGCGCGACGGAGACGCCCTGCTGCTCGGCACCGACCTGGTCAAGGATCCGGCCACGCTGGTCGCGGCATACGACGACGCGGCCGGGGTGACCGCCGCGTTCAACAAGAACATCCTGCGCGTGCTCAACGCCGAGCTCGGCGCCGATTTCGACCCTGACCAGTTCGACCACGTCGCGCTGTGGAATGCCGAGCAGGAGTGGATCGAGATGCGGCTGCGCTCGGCCGCCGACCAGACCGTGCGGGTGCCCGAGATCGGGCTGACGGTCCGCTTTGCCGACGGTGAGGACCTCCGCACCGAGATCTCAGCCAAGTTCCGCCGGGACGGGATCGCGGCCGAGCTGGCCGCGGCCGGGCTGGACCTGCGGTCCTGGTGGACCGACTCCGGGCAGCGGTTCGCGGTCTCGCTGTCGGTGCCGGCCTGACCGGCTGACCGGCCTGACCGGCTGACCGGCCTGACCGGCTGGCCTGGTTACCGTCGCGGCGCGCAGCCGACGCAGGTGGTGGCGGCCGGGCGGGCGGCGAGCCGCTCGGCCCCGATCGGGCCGCCGCACCGTTCGCACCGACCGTAGCTGCCGTCCTCGATCCGGCCCAGGGCCGCGTCGATCCCGGTCAGCCGCTGTCTGGCCTGCTCGATCAGCGCGGCCAGGTGCTGGCGCTCGTAGGCCAGCGTGGCGCCTTCCGGGTCATGCTCGTCGTCGGCGTTAGCCTGGCTCGCCGATTCGACCAGGCCAGCGAAGTCGCGCTCCAGGGCGGCCAGCCGGGCCATCGTCTCGCCGCGGTCGCCGGCCAGCCTGGCCCGAGCCGACCGGATCTGGTCCGGCCCTCTCGGCTCCGGCCCGGCCGTCATGGCGCGTCCGGTCGCGCGGCGCCCGGGCCGGCCCCGGTGCCGCTGACCGGGTCGGGCGCCTCGATTGCCCGGAACCGCCAGCGGGCCAGCTCGGTCCCGTCGACGTGCAGCACGGCCGCGTAGTCACCCGGGCGGTCCAGCACGAAGTTCGTGACGAATGCGGCGACCGGCATCACGGTGAAATCGCCGACCCGCATGCGCGGCGAGGTGCCGACCCGGAACTGGCCCTCGAACCTGGCCGCCAGCGGCCGCGAGTCCGCGTCCTCGAAGGTCACCGCGAACTCGTGCTCGTGGTGGTGCATGCGCCAGGGAATATGCAGCACCGCGGCTAATCCGAACGTCCTGACAACCGGGTATTCCGCGCTGTAGACCTGATTCCAGAAGCCGCCGTTGACATAGAGCTTGCCGTTCTCCACGACCGCGTGATCGGCGAGGAAGAATGCGTACGCCTCGATCTCGGCCGGCATCGGCTGCTCCGTCATGTCTCTAACCTATGCGCCAGGCCCGCCGCCAACCTAGGAGGAACCAATGGCCGGTCAGCTTGCCCAGGACGCCCGCGAGCGGCTGCGCCAGGTGGCGGCGGAGCATGTTCGCGAGGACCGGGTACCTGGCCTGGTGGCCCTGGTCGCGACCGGCGACGAGGTCTGGGCCGAGGCGCTCGGAACACTGACGATCGGCGGCCCGCCGGTGCGGCGTGATTCGATCTTCCGGATCGCGTCGACGACCAAGCCGGTGACCGCGGCGGCCACGATGGCGCTGGCCGACGAGGGGCTGCTCGACATCGAGGCGCCGGTCGACGACCTGCTGCCGGAGCTGGCGGATCGGCGGGTGCTGGCCAGGATGGACGGCCCGCTGGCCGACACGGTGCCCGCGGACCGCCCGATCACGCCCCGTGACCTGCTGACCTTCACCTTCGGATTCGGGATGTTCGCCGATATGTTCACCCCCGCCGAGCCCTGGCCTGTGGTCGCGGCGGCCGACGAACTCGGTCTCGGGACCTTCGGGCCGCCCGACCCGGCCGGGCGGCCCGACGCCGATACCTGGATCGCCGGCCTGGGCGGCTTGCCGCTGATCGCGCAGCCCGGCGAGCGCTGGATGTACAACACCGGGGCGTCGGTGCTGGGAGTGCTGCTGGCCAGGGCGGCCGGGATGCCGTTCGCCGACGTACTCCGCACCCGGCTGTTCGAGCCGCTCAGCATGACCGACACCGGGTTCTGGACGCCCCAGCCGGACCGGCTGGCCACCGCCTATCAGCCGGGGCCTGACGGCCTGGTCGTCTACGACCGGCCCGATGGCGCCTGGAGCACGCCGCCGGCCTTCGCCGATGGCGCGGCCGGCCTGGTCTCGACCGTCGACGACCTGCTCGCCCTGGCCAGGATGCTGCTCCGCGGCGGGGCGGGCGTGCTGTCGGCCGGCGCGGTCCGCGCGATGACCTCCGACCAGCTGACCCCGGCCCAGAAGGCCGGTGGCGGCCTGGCTCCTGACATGTTCGCCACCATGTCGTGGGGGTACGGCCAGGCCGTGCATCCGGGCGGGGCGTTCGGCTGGGATGGTGGCCTGGGCACGTCCTGGCTGGTCGACCCGGACAGGGACCTCGTCGTGATCGTGCTCACCCAGCGGATGTGGGAGAACCCGGAGCTCCCGCCGGTACATAAGGACATCCAGGCCGCCGCCTACGCGGCGCTGGACGGCTAGCCCGTCCCGACCGGGGGCGCCCACCCGGGGCGGGGGATCAGGCAGAACGGGTGCCCGGCGGGATCGGCGAACACGTGCCCGTCCTGGCCGGGTGACGGCAGCGGCCGGGCGCCGATCTCTAGCACTCGCCGGCTCGCCTCGGCGACGTCGTCGACCATGACATCGAGATGGACCTGCTGCGGCACCGCGCCATCGGGCCAGGTCGGCTCCTGGTGGCCGGGTGCGAGCTGGAACGCCAGGCCGGAGGCCCGGTCACTGGCCGCCACCACGACGAAATCGGGACTGGTGTAGGTGACCGGCAGCCCGAGCAGCCCGGAGTAGAAGGCCGCGAGCCTTGCCGGATCGGGGCAATCCAGGATCACGTGGTGCATACGGCCGATCACGCCCGGGCCTCCGCCGCCGGGTCACGGGCGGCCTGGGCCGCGTCGGGCCGTGGCGGTCCGGCCGCCAGCCGGTCGCGCATCGCCGCCATCCGGTCGGGAAGATCCTCGGTCACCCCCCAGCGCGTCTCCAGCCACCACGTGCATCCGGCCTGCTGCCAGGCACCGACCTGCGCGTGCGCGGCCGCGCGGTCGGCGGCGGGCGTCTCGCCGTCGGCCACGATGTCGAAACCGGGCCCGGCCCCCTGCCCGGTAAGCCAGTTCCTGACCGCCCTCGCATCGCCGGGGGTGCCCGCGGCCGGCTCCCGGTACTGCGGGATCACGCCGTCGCACCGCAGCACCCGCCGCATCGAGGTCTGGCCTGGCCACACGCCCACGACCCAGACCGGGATCCGGCTCTGGACCGGCCGGCCCGCGGCGGCCAGGTCCATCTGGCCCGGCCTGAAGCGGTAGATCGTGCCCTCGTAGCCGCGCCCCTCCCACAGGCCGCGGATCAGGTCGATGCCCTCGTCCATCATGGCCGCCCGCTCCCGCAGGCCGGTCTCCTCGCCGGTGTCCGGTAGCTCAGCGTCGGCTGCGCCCACCCCGATCGCCAGGATCGCCCGGCCAGCCGAGAGCTGATCCACGGTCGCCACCTGGCTGGCCAGCTTCCACGGCCGGCGCCAGGGCAGCGGGGTCAGCATGGTGCCGAGCCGCACCCGGCTGGTGCGCGCCGCGATTGCCGCCAGCAGGCTCCACGGGTCTACGCCGTAGGCGGTCTCCCAGGTGAACACTCCGTCCCAGCCCGACTCCTCGGCCAGCAGGGCCAGGTCCAGCTGCTCGGTCGCGGTGCCGCCGGGCAGGACGGCGCCGCACCTGATCGGCTCGGCGCCCGCCGGTTCAGCGCCCATCGGTGCAGAAGTCATGGCACCGTCGTATCAGTACCTGCCGACATCGCGCGACACGACGATCGGCTGGGCCGTTCGGCCCTGGCCGCGGCCCGGCCGGCGGGACATCATGGGCAGGGCAGGGCACGCGGGTGGGACGGGAGGCGAAGCGGTGCGCGACAGCGGTGCGAACGATCCGGGACCCGGCGGTGCCGCCGGCCAGCAGATCGTGCTGGACGTCACCGGGCTGCACGACCTGCACGCTGCGCTGCGGCTGGCTGGGTACCGGGTGATCGGGCCAACTGAGCGGGACGGCGCGATCGTGCTGGCCGAGCTGGACTCGGCCGCCGAATTGCCGTTCGGCCGTGGGGTTGAGCTGTCGCCTGGCGGCTACCGGGTGACCGGCCGGGCCGACAGCGCAGCCTTCGCGCACTCGGCCGGGCCGCAGTCGTGGAAGCAGTTCCTGCATCCGCCCCGCGAGCAGCTGTGGTCGGCCGACCTGGACGGCGGCGAGCTCACCGTCACGCCGGCCGAGACGAGCTCGCCCCGGCTCGCGTTCATCGGAGTGCGCCCGTGCGACCTGCGCGCGATCGCGATCCAGGATCAGGTACTCGGCCGCGGCGACCACGCCGGATCCCGCTACGCGGCCCGGCGGGCCGGAATCTTCGTGGTCGCGGTGAACTGCACTGAGCCGGGCGCGACCTGCTTTTGCAGCTCGATGGGCACCGGACCGCAGGCCGGACCCGGCTACGACGTCGCGCTGACCGAACTCGTAGATGACCACGGCCACCGGTTCCTGGCCGAGGCCGGCTCGGCCGCCGGAGCCGGCCTGCTGGCCGGCCTGGCCGGCGCCGAGGCGGACGAACCGACCAAGGACGCGGCCAGGTCCGCGGTGGACCGGGCGGCCGGCCTGATGGGCCGGGAGATGCCGGCTGGCATCCTGCATGACCTGATGGCCCGCAGCCATTCCGCGCAGCGCTGGGACGACGTCGCCGACCGCTGCCTGACCTGCGGCAACTGCACGATGGCCTGCCCGACCTGCTTCTGCACGACGGTGCAGGACACCTCCGACCTGCAGGGCGGGCACGCCGAACGGTGGCAGCTGTGGGACTCGTGCTTCTCGCTCGACTTCTCCTACCTGCCCGGCGGCCCGATCCGGTCCACGGACCGGAGCCGGTACCGGCAGTGGCTCACCCATAAGCTCGGCACCTGGCACGACCAGTTCGGTAGCTCGGGCTGCGTCGGCTGCGGACGCTGCATCGTCTGGTGCCCCGTCGGCATCGACCTGACCGAAGAAGTCGCGGCCCTGCGCGAGGAACTGGGCGGAGGGACGCCGTCGTGACCGCCGTCAGCGTTACCGAGCTCGCCGCACATCCGTTCCTGCGGGAGATGCCGGACGATTACCTGACCCAGCTAGCCCGCCTGGCCACCGCCATCACCGTCCCGGCCGGCCACCGGTTCTTCGAAGAAGGCGGCCAGGCCCGGATGCTCTGGCTGCTTACCAGCGGCCGGGTCGCGCTGGACCTGGCCATCCCCGGACGGTCGCCGCTGATCGTGGAGACGCTCACCGCGGGCGACCTGATGGGCATCTCCTGGCTCGCACCGCCGCACGAGTGGCAGTACGGCGCCGGGGCGGTTGAGCCGACCGGCGCCTACCAGCTCGACGGGACGGCGGTCATCAGCCTGTGCGACGCCGACCCGCGGTTCGGCTATCAGCTGTTCGTGCGGCTGATGCGGGTCGCGGCCCGGCGGTTGCACTCGAGCCGGATCAGGATGCTCGACCTGTACGCCGGGCCAGCCGGACCAGCCGGACCGGCCGGACCGGCCGGACCGGCCGGGCCAAGCGGGCCGGGGCCCCGATGAGCGCCGTCGCCACCGGGTATGCCAGCCCGGCCGGGTATGCCGTGCCCGCCAGCTACGTCGTGACCGGCCGGCACCAGGAGACGCACGACACGGCCACGCTGACCCTGCGGCCCGGCGGGCAGCCGATCGCGCCGCACCGGCCAGGCCAGTTCACGATGCTGTACGCCTTCGGGGTCGGCGAGGTGCCGATCTCGGTCTGCTCTCCGGCTGGCGGCGGCGAACTTGTCCAGACGATCCGGGCCGTCGGCGCGGTCACCAAGGCGCTCTGCGCGCTCGAGCCGGGCGACCGGGTCGGGGTGCGCGGCCCGTTCGGCACCGACTGGGGCATCGGACCTGATCGGGGCGGCGACATCGCCGGGCCCGGCAGGCTGCCCGACCCGGCCGGCCAGGACCTGCTCATCGTGGCTGGCGGTATCGGGCTGGCTCCGCTGCGCCCGGCCCTGCTCACCGCGCTGGCCGCCCGTGAGCGCTACGGCCGGATCACGCTGCTGGTCGGCTCACGGTCGCCAGAGGAGATCTCATTCGCCGGCCAGTTCCGTGACTGGGCCAGCGCGGGCGCGGACGTCCTGGTCACGGTCGACCGGGCCGACACCAGCTGGCGCGGCAACGTCGGCGTGGTGACCCAGCTCATCGACAAGGTCGGCATCGACCCAGACCGGACCGTCGCCCTGGTCTGCGGGCCGGAGATCATGATGCGGCTGACGGCCAGGACCCTGGCCGAGGTCGGCCTGCCCGAGACCAGCATCCGGGTCTCGCTCGAACGCAACATGCGCTGCGGCATCGCTGAGTGCGGACACTGCCAGCTCGGCCCTGTGCTGCTGTGCCGGGACGGGCCGGTGCTGGATTACGTGCGGGCCCGCCCGCTGATGTCGATCAAGGAGCTGTGAGATGCCGCGGCCGACCCTCGCCGTCTGGAAGCTGGCCTCCTGCGACGGATGCCAGCTGACCTTGCTTGACTGCCAGGACGAGCTGCTGGCGATCGCGGCCGAGGTAGACATCGTGCACTTCGCCGAGGCCACCAGCGCGCACCGGCCGGGCCCGTACGACGTGTCGCTGGTGGAAGGATCGGTGACCACC
>DASWAH010000167.1:0-11683 GCA_036391235.1 Streptosporangiaceae bacterium | reverse complement strand
CGTAGAACGCGTCCATGTCGATGTGCAGCACGTGGCAGCCCGTGTCGTCGGGAACTCCCGCCTCGTGCCCGGAATCCACCGCTCGCGTCCCTGCCGCTACCTCAACCAGCTGCCAGAACATCCTCCCCGGCGACTGTAGCGGGTACTACTGACAGTCTCCGGCGGCCTGCCCGGTATCGGCGGCTTCTGCCGGTTCCTGCATAGGCGCCGCTTCCGCGGCCTCCGCGGTGATCGCGGGCTTGAGGTCGGCCAGCGTGCCGAGCAGGCCGTTGACGAACCCCGGCGACGCGTCGGTCGACAGGTCTCTGGCCAGCAGTACGGCCTCGCTGATGGCCACTGCGGCGGGAATCCCGTTCCCCCAGAGCAGCTCATAGGCGCCGATCCGCAGGATATTCCGGTCCACCGCGGGCATCCGGTCCAGCGTCCAGCCCCTGGAGTTCGCGGCCAGCAGCTCGTCGATCCGGTCCCGGTGCGCCTGCACACCCTGGACCAGCTCGATGGCATAGGAGCCGACCGGCGGGTCGGCCTGGATGGTCCTGGACTCCAGCACGCTCAGCGGCGGCTCGCCACGCTGCTCGGACTCGAACAGGATGTCCAGCGCCCGCTTGCGGGCCTTACTGCGCGCGGCCACCGCAGCCCCCGCAGCCTCCGGATCGCGGTGTCACGCCCGGCCGAGGTAATCGCCGGTACGGGTGTCGACCCTGATCTTCTCGCCGGTGGTGATGAAGAGCGGCACCTGGATCTGCGCGCCCGTCTCCAGCGTGGCCGGCTTGGTGCCGCCGGTCGACCGGTCACCCTGCAGCCCGGGGTCGGTCTGGCTGACGGTCAGCTCGACCGCGGGCGGCAGCTCGACGTACAGCGCCTGCCCGTTGTTGAACGCGACCGTCACCGTCTGCTCCTCGAGCAGGTAGTCCGCTCCCCCGCCGACGGTCTCGGCCGGGATCCGCGGCTGGTCGTAGTCCTGGGTGTCCATGAAGACGAACTCGTCGCCCTCCCGGTACAGGTACTGCATCTCGCGCTTGTCGACGCTGGCGACATCGACCTTCACCCCGGCGTTGAAGGTGCGGTCGACCACCTTGCCGCTCATCACGTTCTTCAGCTTCGTCCGCACGAACGCACCGCCCTTGCCGGGCTTGACGTGCTGGAATTCCACGACGTTCCAGAGCTGGTTGTCGATGGACAAGGTCATGCCGTTTTTCAGATCGTTCGTGGTGGCCACGGTGGTTACGTCTCCTGCAGGCTGGCAAGGGACCGCCGCGTCGCGCGGCCCGGCCGTTGCGGGCCAGGCCGTCAGAGGACGAGCAGTTCCCTGGTGATCGTGGTGAGCGGCTGGGCCAAGCCCGCCGCCCCGGTGCCTGCGCGGACCACGAGCGTGTCCTCGATGCGGACGCCGCCCCGGCCTGGCAGGTAAATACCGGGTTCGATGGTGATAGGAACCCGGTCAGCAAGTCTACCGGCCCGGCCGCAGGAGATGATCGGGGCCTCGTGGATCTCCAGGCCCACCCCGTGACCTAGTCCGTGGGTGAAATGCCCGCCATGCCCGGCCGCCTCGATCAGATCCCTGGCCGCGGCGTCGACGTCCGCCGTGTCGGCGCCCGGCCGGGCCGCCGCCGTTCCGGCGGCCTGGGCCTGGGCCACGAGCTGGTAGATCTCGCACTGCCAGGCGGCGGGCTTGCCGATCGCCACCGTCCTGGTCATGTCGGCGTGATAGCCGCCGACCCGGGCCCCGCAATCGACCGTGACCAGGTCGCCGGCCTCGAACGCGCGGTCGCCAGGGTGGTGGTGCGGCACGGCGCCGTTCGGCCCGGATGCCACGATCGTGTCGAACGCGACCGCCTCGGCCCCCAGGTCGGTCATCGCCCGCTCGAGCGCGATCGCGTAGGCG
This sequence comes from Streptosporangiaceae bacterium, assembly GCA_036391235.1. Classification (GTDB taxonomy): domain Bacteria; phylum Actinomycetota; class Actinomycetes; order Streptosporangiales; family Streptosporangiaceae; genus Chersky-822. The sequence continues at coordinate 9,798 of DASWAH010000167.1, read as the reverse complement.
CCCTCGGTCACCCCCGGCCGCAGCTCGCCGAGCACGGCCGAGAATGCCTCGGCGGTGATCGCGGAGGCCCTGGCGAGCAGGCCGAGTTCGGTCTCGTCCTTGACCATCCGCAGCTCGTCGAGCACGTCGCCGGCCGGGATCAGGCCGTCGCCGGCGCCTTCCTTGGCAATCCGGCCGAACCGCTGCACGGTCAGTGACCGGTCCTCGAACGCGATCGCCCGCCAGCCCGCCTGCCCGGCCAGCCGGGTCAGGGCGCCGTCGACGTCGCGGTCGATGACCAGCTCGACGTCCGGGCACTCGCGCTCGGCCGTGCCGGCGTACCGGCTGTCGGTACCGAGCACGGCCCGGCCGTCCCTCGCCAGCAGCACGGCCGCGTTGGAGCTGACCAGTCCGGTCAGGTACCGGACGTTGACCGGGCTGGTGACCAGGGCGGCATCGGCACCCAGGGCGGCCAGGGCGGTCGCCGCCCGGTCGCGCCGGGCGGCATGATTCTGCGGCATATCGGAACTGTACGGCTTACGACGTCTCCGGTCAGCGGCCGCGGGTCACCTCGGCCAGCCTGGCTTGCAGGTGATAGCGCTCGGCCAGGGACATCTCCCCGTCCAGGGCCTGGCGGTAGGCCGCCTCGGCCGCGCTGGCGCGGCCGAGGCGGCGCAGCAGCTCGGCCCGGGCGACGTGCAGCTGCGGCCAGCGGTCGAGGCGGCCGTCCCCGGCTAGCTGATCCAGCCGGGCCAGGCCCGCCTGCGGGCCTTCCGCCATCGCCACCGCGACCGCCTGGTTGGCCAGCACCACCGGGGTCGGCTCGTAGCTGGCCAGCCGGTCATACAGGGCCGCGATCTGCGGCCAGTCGGTGGCCTGGGCGGTCTCCGCGGTCGAGTGGCAGGCCGCGATCGCGGCGTGCAGCTGGTAGGGCCCCGGCCGCCTGGCCCGCAGGGCGGATTCGGTCAGGGCCTCGCCCTCGGCGATGCGGGCCTGGTCCCACCGGCTCCTGTCCTGATCGGCCAGCAGCACCAGGGCGCCGTCCGGCCCGGTCCGGCCGTCCCGGCGGGCGTCGGTGAGCAGCAGCAGCCCGAGCAGGCCGGTGACCTCGGGTTCGTCCGGCAGCATCGCGTGCAGCGCCCTGGCCAGCCTGACCGCCTGGTCGCACAGGCCGGCCCGGACCAGCCGGGCTCCGGCGCTGGCCCGGTGCCCCTCGGTGAAGACCAGGTAGATCACCCGCAGCACCGCGCTCAGGCGGTCCTGCAGTGCGTCAGGGCCCGGTACCGAGAACGAGATCCCGGCCTGGCGGATCTTGCGCTTGGCCCGCACCAGCCGCTGGGCCAGGGTGGCCTCGGGGAGCAGGAACGCGGCCGCGATCTCGGCCGTGGCCAGCCCGCAGACCGCCCGCAGGGTCAGCGCGACCTGCACCGCCGGATCCAGCGACGGGTGACAGCAGGTGAAGATCAGGGCCAGCTCGTCGTCCTGGGCGGTGCCGCCCCCGGGCGCCCGCAGGGCGCCCGGGGGCGGACCGGCCGCCGCGGCCGGCGCCAGTTCGCTCGCCGCGGCGGCTTCCCGGTCGGCCCGCAGCCGGTCCCGTCGCATCAGGTCCACGGCCTTGTGCCAGGCCGTCGTGATCAGCCAGCCCCGCGGGCTGGGCGGCAGGCCGTCCCGCGGCCACTGGGCCACCGCCGCCGCGCAGGCCTCCTGCACCGCGTCCTCGGCGACCTCCAGGTCACCGCAGCGCCCGACGATCGCCGCGACCGCGGCCCACCAGTGCTCGCGCAGCGCATCGTCCAGCCCGGCCCGCCCGGTCCCGGGTGTCAAGGTCACCCCGGCGGGACCACCGTAACGACCGGCCGGATCTCGACCGAGCCGTCGGCCGCGGCCGGCAACGTGGCCGCCCACTTCATCGCCTCGTCCAGGTCGGCGCACTCGACCAGGGTGAACCCGCCGAAGTGCTCCTTGATCTCGGCCGCCGGGCCGTCGGTGAGCAGCACCTCACCGTCCCTGACCCGCAGCGTGGTCGACGCCGAGGCGGGCTGGACCGGCGCGCAGTCGACCAGCACGCCCGCCTGCGCCATCGCGCCGGTCGCGGCGCCCCAGCGTTCGATCATGGCCGCCGCCTCTGGCGTGCCCGGCTCGGGCAGCGCCTCGTCCGCGCCGTACAGCAAGAACAGGTACTTCATGGCTGACTACCTTCCCGCAGGGGCCGGACCCGGCGTCCGGCCGTTGCCAGGTAATCGGATGGCGGCCGGCCAGATCGACACCAGCGGCCGGAGCAATCTGGCCGGGTTCAGCCAGCCAGCTCCTTGATCTGCTCGATCAGGCGGACCCGCTCCTGGTGGGTCGGGGCCAGCGGCTGCACGTTCAGGGTGGTCACGCCGGCCTCCCGGTAAGCGGCCAGCCGCTCGGCGACCTGCGACCGGCTGCCGATCAGCGAGATCCCCTCCAGGAACGACCGCGGCACCAGCGCGGCCGCCTCGTCCTTGCGGCCGTCCAGGTAGGCGTCCTGGATCGCGATCGCCTCGTCCGGATAGCCGTACTGCGACGCCAGCTTGGTGTAGAAGTTCTGGCCCCTGGCCCCCATCCCGCCGACGTACAGGGCCAGGGCCGGCCGGCCCAGGTCGACCAGGCCGCCGACGTCGTCGCCGATGGCGAGCGAAGCCTGCGCGATCACGTCAAGCGGCGGCAGCGCCGGGTCCCGCCTGGCCGTGCCCTCGGCCAGCGCCGCTCCCCACACGGCCGACGCCTTCTCGGGGAAGTAGAAGATCGGCTGCCAGCCCTCGGCCTGCTCGGCCGCCAGCGCGGTATTCTTCGGGCCGACGGCGGCCAGGATGATCGGGATCCGGTCCCTGACCGGGTGGTTGATCAGCTTCAGGGCCTTGCCGAGGCCGGTACCCTGGCCGGCCGGCAGCGGGATCTGGTAGTGCTTGCCGTCGTGCACGAGCCGCTCCCGGCGCCAGACGGCCCGGCAGATCTCGATGGTCTCCCTCGTCCGGCCGATCGGCGCGTCGTACGGCACGCCGTGCCAGCCCTCGATGACCTGCGGCCCTGACACGCCGATGCCCAGGTTGAACCGCCCGTCGGAGACGAAGTCCAGGCCGGCCGCGGTCATCGCGGTGAGCGTCGGCGTCCTGGTGTACAGCTGCATGATCCCCGAGGCGAGCTGGAGCCGCTCGGTCCTGGCTGCTACATAGCCGAGCTGGCTGACAGCGTCGTAGCTGTAGGCCTCGGGCACGAAGACGATGTCCAGGCCGGCCTTCTCGTAGTCCGCGAGCTCGCCGACCGTCTCGGCGAAGCCGCCTGCGTAGTTCAGTGACATTCCGATGCGCAACGGACGCTCCCGAGGACGGCGCTAAGCGGTCGAACGCATCGTAGCTGGCGGGCAATGTCCCGTCACCGGTCAGCCGGGTACGTCCTCACTGGCCAGCCGGGGCCTGGTCCAGCAGGCCCGCGACGGCCCGCAGGGCCAGCTGGTAGGAGGCCAGGCCGAACCCGGCGATCGTGCCATCGGCCACGGCGGCCACCACGGACCGGTGCCGGAACTCCTCGCGCGCGGCCGGGTTGCTGATGTGGACCTCCACCAGCGGGGCGGTCAGCATGGCCAGGGCGTCGCGCAGCGCGTAGGAGTAATGGGTGAAGGCGGCGGGGTTCAGTACCACGGGCGTGTGCCGGTCGGCCGCCTCATGGACCCAGGCCAGGAGTTCTGACTCATTATCGGTCTGGCGGAAATCGACCGCCAGGCCCAGTTCGTCCGCCGTGGCCGCACAGGCCGCACGGACGTCGTCCAGCGTGGCCGTGCCGTAGATGTCCGGCTCCCGGGAGCCGAGCCTGGCCAGATTGGGCCCGTTCAGCACCAGCACCGTGCGCATGTCAGATCTCCCGGTAGGCGCGGGCGAGCAGGTCCTCGGCCGGTGCGTCCAAGATGCCCGGCCTGGCCAGGCCATCCAGTACGACCAGCCGCAGGCGCGCGCCGCGGGTCTTCTTGTCGACCGTCATCGCCTCGCGCAGCGCGGGCCATGAAGCCCGGTCGTACCGGACCGGCAGGCCGACCGCGCGCAGCACCTGGCCGTGCCGGTCGGCCGTGGCCTGGTCGAGCCGGCCGGCCAGGCGGCCGGCCGCGGCCGCGAACATCATCCCGACCGCCACCGCCTCGCCGTGCGGGATCGAGTAATTCTCGGCCCGCTCGATCGCGTGACCGAGCGTGTGACCGTAGTTGAGGATCTCCCGCTGACCGGATTCACGCAGGTCGGCCGTGACCACCGCCGCCTTCATCGCGACCGCCCGCTCGACCAGTTCCCGCTCGTGCGGGCCGCCGGGCGCCGCCGCGGCCGCCGGGTCCTGCTCGATCAGGTCCAGGATCGCCGGGTCGGCGATGAACCCGGCCTTGATCACCTCGGCCAGGCCGCTGACGTACTCCCGGCGCGGGAGGGTGGCCAGCAGGTCCAGGTCGGCCAGCACCCCGGCTGGCGGCCAGAACGCGCCGACCAGGTTCTTGCCGGCCGCGATGTTGATCGCGGTCTTGCCGCCGACGGCCGCGTCGACGATCGCCAGCAGCGTCGTCGGCACCAGCACCACCCGCACCCCGCGCAGCCAGGTCGCCGCGACGAAGCCGGCCAGGTCGGTGACCGCGCCGCCGCCGACCGCGACGATCGCGTCCGTCCTGGACACCCGGTGCCCGGCCAGCCGCGACCACATCCGGGCCGCGACCTCGATGTCCTTGGCCGCCTCGCCGGCCGGGACCGGCTCGGTGCGCACCTCGTAGCCGGCCGCGGTCAGCGCGCTCACGGCCGGGGCGGCCAGGTGTTCGAGCCCGGCCGCGTGGATCAGCACGACCGTCGTGGCCCGGTCGCCGACCAGGCCGGGCAGCGCGCCGGTGATCTGGTGACCGACGAGCACGTCGTAGGGTTGCTCGCCGCCGACCTTGACCGTCGTCGGCCCGCTCGGCCCGGGTTCGCTCACCGCGCCCACGCTCACCCGTCGCCGGCGGCGAGCCGGGCGGCCAGCTCGCCGGCGATGTCGGCCGGTTCCCGGTCGTCGGTGCTCACCGTGAGCGTCGCCAGCCGCTGGTAGACCGGGACCCGCTGCTCGAGCAGGATCTTCAGGGTCGCCCTGGGGTTGCCGATCAGCAGCGGGCGGGCCTGGCTCATCCCGGTCCGCTTGGCCGCGGCCGCGAAGCCGGTCTCCAGGTAGACGACCCGGTGCCCGGCCAGCGACCGCTGGGTGACCGGGTCGAGCACGGCCCCGCCGCCGACCGCGACGACCCCGGTGCCGTCGTCCAGCGCCCGCGCGACCGCGGCCCGCTCCAGCGCGCGGAAGGCCGGCTCGCCGTCCTCGATGAAGATGTCGCTCACCGGCTTGCCCGCGGCCGCCTCGACCTCGGCATCGGTATCGGTGAACGGGACGCCGAGGGCCGCCGCCAGCAAGCCGCCGACGGTGGTCTTGCCCGCACCGGGCGGCCCGATCAGGATCGCGGCCGGCTTCACCGGACCACCAGCGCGCCGAGGTAGCCGGCCAGGTTCCTGCGCACCTCGGCCACGCTGTCGCCGCCGAACTTCTCCGCCGCCGCGTCCGCAAGCACCAGGGCCGCCATCGCCTCGGCCACCACGCCAGCGGCCGGCACGGCCGTGACGTCGCTGCGCTGGTTGATCGCCCTGGCCGGCTCCCCGGTGCGGACGTCCACGGTTGCTAGCGCGCGAGGCACGGTCGAGATCGGTTTCATGGCCACCCGCACCCGCACCGGCTCGCCCGTGCTCATGCCCCCCTCGATACCTCCGGCCCGGTTGGTCAGCCGCCGCAGGCCGTCCTGGCCGGCCTCGATCTCGTCGTGCGCCCGCGAGCCGCGGCGCCCGGCCGAGGCGAACCCGTCCCCGATCTCCACGCCCTTGATCGCCTGGATGCTCATCATCGCGCCGGCCAGCCGCGCGTCCAGCCGCCGGTCACCGTGCACATGGCTGCCCAGGCCGGGCGGCAGGCCGTGCACGACGACCTCGATCACGCCGCCAAGCGTGTCGCCGTCCTTGCGGGCGGCGTCGATCTCGGCGACCATGGCCGCGCTCGCGACCGGGTCCAGGCAGCGCACCGGGTCGGCGTCGACCGTGGTCAGGTCCCCGGGACCCGGGAGCGTACCCTCGGCCGCCCGGACGCCGCCGATCGCGACCACATGACTGACGATGCTGACCCCGAGGGCCTGGCCGAGGAGCCGGCGGGCCACCTCGCCGAGCGCGACCCTGGCCGCCGTCTCCCTGGCGCTGGCCCGCTCCAGCACCGGCCTGGCGTCATCGTGGCCGTACTTCTGCATCCCGGCCAGGTCGGCGTGGCCGGGCCGCGGCCTGGTCAGCGGTTCGCCGCGGGCCTGGCCGGCCAGCTCGGCGGCCGGCACCGGATCGGCCGCCATCACCGTCTCCCACTTCGGCCACTCGGTGTTCGCGATCGTGATCGCGACCGGGCCGCCCATGGTCAGGCCGTGCCGGACGCCCCCGGTGAGCTCGACTTCGTCCTGCTCGAATTTCATCCTGGCGCCCCGGCCGTACCCGGCCCGCCGGCGGCCCAGGGCGGCCGCGACATCGGAGCTGGTGACCTCGATCCCGGCGGGCAAGCCCTCGCAGATCGCCACCAGCGCCCGGCCGTGTGATTCTCCCGCGGTCAGCCAGCGCAGCATGCAGTCGATCTTGCCATGTCCGGCTAGCGGCCCGAGCCCAGCCAGATCGCCACCCCGCGGCGGAGCCGCCCGCCGAGCCGGTCCAGCACCGCCCCGGCGATCTGGGCGGCGAAACCGGTGACGTCGGTCACGGGCGCATCCGGAGCCAGGTTCAGCGCGATCCCCAGGTCATGATCGGCATCGGCCGGCCGCAGCTCGAACGCCGCCACCTCCAGCTGTCCGGCCAGCACGGCGGCGACCGCGTCGCGCACGTCAGGATCGGCCCACGGCACGGGCGGCCCCTCTCCCCTGGCCAGGGCGGCCAGCCTGGCTCCCTCGACGGCCAGCGGGACGGGGCCGCCGACGTCGATCACGACGGCGCAGGAGTCATCCACCGCGGCCTGCCAGACCTGCAGTGCCGCGGCCGGCACCGGCCTGGCGTCCGGCCGCCACCGTTGCATCGCCTGCACGCAGGTGAAGGCCGGGATGGCCCGGCGGCCGTCCAGCCCGATGAGCGTGGGCAGCGCCATCTCACTGGCCTTTTCCGCCTTCTCCGCCCGGCCTGTCGTGTCCGCCATGTCCGCCGTGGACGCTGTGTCCACCATGTCGGCAGAGTTGCGCGGGGCGGCAGCGAGCGCCTCGTCGGAGAGCACGGCCACCACGGGCACGAGCAGCCGGCTCGCGGCCAGCGCGGCCAGCGCGTCGTGCTCGCTGCCGTCGGCTGTGGCGTACGCGGCCAGGGCCAGCGATACGGCCGGATCGGCCGACCCGTCGTCGGCGCCGAACGAGGGGTCGCCCCCGGTGATCCCGCGCACAGGGGACACTGTAGTTCCGGCCGGCGCCCTCTCGTTCAGGGTGACCGCGGTCAACAAAAACCCGCCGCGGCAATACCGGCAAAACTCCCGACAAGCAGCAATCAGGCATCTTTTACTAGTGGTGGCAACCCCGGCGGATCAGGCACGAGTAATCTGGCGCCCGGGTCAGTCCAAGTTCTCACACCAAGTTGGGCACTCAGCTTGCGTTTTGAGAGTTTCATTGAACTGGATTCGTGTCGGACCACACACAGGGGAGCGCGTGCGGAACAGGACGCAGCCGTCACCAGGCGTGCTAACGGGAACGCTGATGCAAAAGCCGATCCCGCCGCGCCTGGTCGAGCCGTACCTGACCGGCCGCCGCGCAGTCATCGCCGGATTCGTCTACCGGGCCGCCGACACGGCGTTCACCGACCCCGCCGAGTTCTTCGCGGCCCTCGATCTCGGCTACGACGGCTCGGAATTCCGGGCCGACATGACCGAGATCTATGTCCTGCGCTGGACGTCGGGTGCTCCCGAGGCCTACCTGATCCCCTATTCGGCCGACCACGGCGGCGACTGGACCGGCAAGCCGCCGTTCACCGGCACCGGATACACGTCGTCGCCGAGCCGGCCGGTCCCCGAGTTCTTCGTTGACCTGATGCCGATACCGGTCGGGACCGAGATTTACCGGATCGTGCCCGGCCGCGAAGACTTCATCGCGCGCTACGACGGCCAGGTCTGGTTGCGGCCAGCGGAGGGGGTCTGAGGCAGATGCGATACCGCCTGCTCGCGAGCTACCAGGGCGCGCCGTACGAGGCTGGAGTTGGTCCCGGCGACGCCGGCGTCGTGCTGTTCGCCGCCTGCCCGCCGCCCGAGGACCTGCAGTTCGAGCCGGCCACCGGCCACTGGCGCAAGACCGTGCGCCGGGCCGAGGTCCAGTCGCTGTACGAATCGCGGCCGGTCGGGCTCTTCCGCGGCGAGCGCTGCGTCGTCCTCGATGACCTGAATGACCGGCTGCACATCACCTACCTCGGGCACGATGCGCTCAAGGCCGAGCAGCTCGGCTACTGGGAGGTCGACCGCGGGGTTTTCGAGCTGATCGCGCCGCGGCACGAGGTCACCGAGATCATCGAGCAGCGTCTGCCGGTCAGCGAGCACGGCGACCGGGCCGTTCCGCCGGTGCCGCCAGGACCGACGGGGACGCCGGGGCCGGCCAGGCCGCCAGGCCGCGGACCCGGACCCAGCCGGTCCGGATACGGCAGCCAGACCACGAACGGGCACCGGCCCAGCCTGCTGCCCGATCCCGGTCCCAGCCTGCGGGCGGACGACCAGGACCGGCCAGGATTCGGGCCGGACACCAGCTCGGGGTCAGCACTGGATCCGCCGGGGCCGGGCCTGCCCGGGCCTGGCCTGCCGGGCCAGTCAGCCGCGGTGTCGATCCCGGCCGCGGACCTGCCTCCGCTACCGCTTGAAGCACAGGCGATGCGGGCGGCAACGGCGGCGACCAGACGCGGCCAGGATTCCGACTCCGAACTCGGTCAGGCGGGGCCCGCCGGGCCGGCCGGGCCGGCCCGCCGAGCATCGGACGGTACCCAGCGCGCCCCCGACGGCCCCGACAGCCCAGACAGCCCCGACAGCCCCGGCCAGCTTCCGGCTGACCGCTCTCCCGCCAGCCAGTCCCCGGCCAGCCAGTCCAGCCACTCCCCCTTCGGCCCGCCGCGGCTGGACCGCGGCCAGCCGGCCGGCGACCCGGTCATTCCGTTCACTCCGGCCGGGCTGTCAGAACCGTCCATGTCGCAACGTTCCCCAGCCGGGCCGAGCGCGGTGCCCTCGTGGAGCCCGCAACCGCATGTTCCGCCGCTGCGCCCGGGACAGCCCGAGACGGGTCTGGCCAAGGCCGCCGCTCAGGCCGGCCATATCCCCCAGGCGGCACCGGCCGAACGGCCGGTTCCCGCTCACCCGGCCGCCCCGGCGGAACCAGCCGCTCCAGCCGGACCGCTCCTCGCTGCACCGGCGACGGCCGCATCATCCATGACCGCACCGCCGGCAACCCCACCACCGGCAACGGCGCCACCAGGAGCCGGCCCAGCCGCCGCCCCGCCACCCGCCGGCGTCCCTGCCGACATCGCACTACCAGCAACCGCACCGCCGGCCGGCGCGCTGCCCGACACCGCGCCGCCGGCAGCCCCACTGCCCGCCTCCGCACCGCCCGAGGCCGCACTCCCAGCAGTTGCACCACCCGCCGCGCCCGCCGCCGCACCACCCGCCACCGCGCCGCCTGCGGCCGCACTACCAGCAAGCGCACTGCCCGCTGGCCCACCGCCCCAAGCCGCACCGCCCCAAGCCGCACCGCCCGAAGCCGCACCACCCGAGCCCGCGCCGCCA
>DASWAH010000166.1:0-6956 GCA_036391235.1 Streptosporangiaceae bacterium | reverse complement strand
CGCGCCGCTGCTCGCCGACCGGATGGAGCTGCTGCTCGACGCGCTGCCGCCCGGCGCGATGGTGGTCGCCTGCGATCCGGAGCGGATCAGGACCCGCGCGGCCGACCTGGTGCGAACCAGCCAGGAGTTCCTCGAGGCGTCGTGGGTGAACGCGGCGGCCGGGGCCGAGGTCCCGATCGACCTGGGCGGCGCCGCGTTCAAGCCGATCACCGACATCCGGGCCAGCGCGGCCGACATGGGCATCCGGTGGTGGACGATCACCCCGTTCGGCACCGCGAGTCTCGCCGCTCCGGCCAGGGAATCCGCCGCGCCCCGGCAGCCGTGGAACGACGCCGGGCGGGCCACGGCCAAGGACGAGACCGGCAGCTTCGGCAGCACGGAACCCGGCGACGCGGACGGCGCGGCGGACGACGATGAAGCCTGGAAGGGCAGTGCCGGGCACGAGGAGTTCCGGCTCGAGGCAGGACCGGCTACGGCCTATCACGGTGAGACCGCGCGCGTGATCACCGACGTGCGCGGCTGGCTGGCCGGCGGCTGGCGGGTCGCCCTGGTGACCGAGGGACACGGGCCCGCGCAGCGCCTGGCCGAGCTGTTGCGGGGCGAGAACCTCGGCGCCCGGGCCGGCGACCTCGACCGGCCGCCCGAGGCCGGGGTCGCGGTGATCGCGACCGGGCAGCTGGACGCCGGGTTCGTCTGGCCGGGGCTCAAGCTGGCCGTGCTCTGCGAGGACGACATATCCGGCCAGCGCACCGGCGGCCGTGACCGGAGCCGGATGCCGAGCCGGCGCCGCGGCGGAATCGACCCGCTCCAGCTCACCCCGGGCGACTACGTGGTGCACAGTCAGCACGGCGTCGGCCGGTACCTGGAAATGACCAGCCGGACGATCCAGGGCGCGACCCGCGAGTACCTGGTGATCGAGTACGCGCCGAGCAAGCGCGGCCAGCCGCCGGACCGCCTCTACCTGCCGACCGACCAGCTCGACGAGGTCACCAGGTACTCCGGCGGTGAGGCGCCGAGCCTGCACCGGCTCGGCGGCGCGGACTGGGCCAAGACCAAGGGCCGGGCCCGCAAGGCCGTGCGCGAGATCGCGGCCCAGCTCATCCGGCTGTACTCGGCCAGGGTCGCCTCGCCGGGACACGCGTTCGGCCCGGACACGCCGTGGCAGCGCGAGCTCGAGGACGCGTTCCCCTACGCCGAGACGCCCGACCAGCTCGCCGCGATCGACGAGATCAAGGCCGACATGCGCAAGTCGGTCCCGATGGACCGGCTGATCTGCGGTGACGTCGGATACGGGAAGACCGAGCTGGCCGTGCGGGCCGCGTTCAAGGCCGTCCAGGACGGCAAGCAGGTCGCGGTGCTGGTCCCGACCACGCTGCTGGTCCAGCAGCACATGGCGACGTTCGGCGAGCGGTACGGTCCTTTCCCGGTGGAGCTGCGGGCGATGTCGCGGTTCCAGTCCGACTCCGAGGTCGCCGCGACCCAGGCCGGGCTGGCCGACGGGACCGTCGATGTGGTCATCGGCACGCACCGGCTGCTGTCGCCGGAGACCAGGTTCAAGAACCTCGGGCTGATCATCATCGACGAGGAGCAGCGGTTCGGCGTCGAGCACAAGGAATACCTGAAGTCGATGCGGACGCAGGTCGACGTGCTCTCGATGTCGGCCACCCCGATCCCCCGGACGCTGGAGATGGGCGTGGCCGGGATCAGGGAGATGTCCACGATCCTGACCCCGCCCGAGGAGCGGCACCCGGTGCTGACCTTCGTCGGGCCCTACGACGAGAAGCAGATCGCCGCGGCGATCCGGCGTGAGCTGCTCCGCGACGGCCAGACGTTCTTCGTGCACAACCGGGTTTCCTCGATCGGCAAGGTCGCGGCCCGGCTGGCCGAGCTGGTGCCCGAGGCCAGGATCGCGGTCGCGCACGGCCAGATGAACGAGCACACGCTCGAGAAGATCATGGTCGACTTCTGGGACAAGGAATTCGACGTGCTGGTCAGCACGACCATCGTCGAGTCCGGCCTGGACATCCCGAACGCGAACACGCTGATCGTGGACCGGGCCGACACCTACGGCCTGTCCCAGCTGCATCAGCTCCGCGGCCGGGTCGGCCGCAGCCGCGAGCGCGGGTACGCCTACTTCCTGTTCCCGCCGGAGAAGCCGCTGACCGAGACCGCGCACGAGCGGCTGGCCACCGTCGCCCAGCACACCGAGATAGGCGCGGGCATGTTCGTGGCCATGAAGGACCTGGAGATCCGCGGGGCCGGCAACCTGCTCGGCGGCGAGCAGTCCGGGCACATCGCCGGGGTCGGGTTCGACCTGTACGTGCGGATGATCGGCGAGGCGGTCAGCGAGATGAAGGGCGACGGCCCGGCCGAGCGGGCCGAGGTCCGGGTCGAGTTGCCGGTTGACGCGCACATCCCGCACGACTACGTGGCCGGCGAGCGGCTGCGGCTCGAGGCCTACACCGCCATCGCGGCGATCGACACCGACGCCGACATCGTGTCGGTGACCGAGGAGCTGACCGACCGGTTCGGGCCGCCGCCGCGGCCGGTGCTGAACCTGCTGGCGGTGGCCAGGCTCCGGGCCAAGGCGCGCGCGGCCGGGCTGACCGACATCACCCAGCAGGGCAACCACATCAGGTTCGCCCCGGTCGAGCTGCCGGAATCGCGGGTCGTGCGGGTCCAGCGGCTGTACCCGAGGACGCTGATCAAGGCCACGGTGCGTACCATGCTCGTACCGGTGCCCAAGGCCGGGACCCGGCCGGGCGGGCGCGGCGGCTCGGGCCGGACCGGCGCGGGTGCGGTGACCCCGATCGGCGCTCCCTCGATGCGCGACGGAGAGCTGCTGGCCTGGTGCGAGGAACTGCTCGACGAGATCTTCACCCCGGCCGCGGTCCCGGCCGGCCAGGCGGCGCCGGGCGAGCAGGCCGGCGGACAGCCGGCAGCCGACTAGGCTGCTAGCCGTCCGCCCGGCGGGACCGGCGGTACGAGCAGGACTTGATGGACGGCGACGCGACGGCCAGGCGGCCGCCGCACCCGTCGCCGGCGTGCGAAGGAGAGTCGTGGTGCGGCGGATCAGCGGGCGGCGGGCCGCCCTGAGGTGGACGGCCGTGGTATCAGCGGTCGCGGCCGGGGCACTGGCGGTGACCGGATGCGGGACTCAGCTCGGGGCCGCGGCCCTGTACGACAACCAGCGGATCTCCAGCGTCCGGCTCGCCGACGAGGTCGCCAACCTGAACACGGCCTACCAGGCCGACAAGCACAAGGTGCAGATCAGCTACACCACCGCCCAGATGCCGCGGCAGGTGCTCAGCTGGATGCTGCGGTTCGCGACCGCCGACCGGGTCGCGCAGCGGACCGGGATCGCGGTCACCCCGGCCCAGGCCCAGGCCCAGCTGAATGCCGAGCGGGCCAGGGCGGCCCAGTCGGGCGACTCCTTGCAGGAGGCGGCCGTGCTCAACGGCCTGCCGCCTGACCTGCTGCGTTACCTCGGCCGCTGGATCGCCATCCAGCTCAAGCTGCAGAGCAAGCTGGACAACGGCGTCACGCCCAGGTCGACCGCCGGCCAGCAGGCGCTCCTGGTGAAGATCGACCACCTCCAGTGCGTGGCCGCCAAGAGCCTGAACATCAAGGTGAACCCGCAGTACGGCGCGTACGACTACCGCCAGCTCGCGGTGATCCCGGTGTCCAGCACGCTCGCGGCCGGGCCGGTGGCGGCCAAGGCCAGCCCGCCCGCGACGAACTGCTGATGGACCGGCCGGCCGGTGCTGACCAGGGCGCGGCCCTGCTGCGGCTGGTCGCGGTCATGGACCGGCTCAGGACCGAGTGCCCGTGGGACGCCAGGCAGACGCACCAGTCGCTGGCGCCGTTCCTGGTCGAGGAGACCTACGAGACGATCGACGCGATCGACCGAGGTGATCTCGGCGACCTCCGGGACGAACTGGGGGACGTGCTGCTGCAGGTGCTGTTCCACTCCAGGATCGCGGCCGAGCGCACCGACGGCACCGGCTTCACGATCGGCGACGTCGCGAACGGCATCGCCGGCAAGCTGGTGCGCCGCCACCCGCACGTGTTCGCCGACGTCAGCGTGTCCGGTGCGGATGAGGTCAAGAAGAACTGGGACCAGATCAAGGCCGAGGAACGGGCCGCGGCCGGCCGGGCTGGTGACTCGGTGCTGGACAGCGTCCCGATGAGCCAGCCGGCGTTGTCACTGGCCGCTCAGCTGCAGGGCCGGGCCGAACGCGCGGGAGCGCCGGCCCAGACGGCGGACCTGCTCGCGGACGGCGGTCGCGAGGCCGGCCGGGACGGTGAGGCTGGTCGCGACGACGGTCCTGACGCCGTCAGCGGGATCGGCGCCGAGCTATTCGCGCTGGTCGCAAGGTCCAGGGCGGCCGGGCTCGACCCGGAGCTCGAGCTGCGCAAGGCGGCCAGGATCTACCGCGACCGGGTCAGGGCCTGGGAGGCGGCCAGGCCGGGCGGCGTGCCAACCTAGGGCCCGCAGTGCGCTCGGCTAGGCTGCCAGACGGACAAACAACCGCAGGGCCGGGGAGAACGCGTGCCGTCGATCGAAGCCATCCACGCCAGGCAGATTCTGGACTCCCGGGGCAACCCGACCGTTGAGGTCGAGGTCGTGCTCGATGACGGGACGCACAGCCGCGCCGCCGTGCCGAGCGGGGCGTCGACCGGAGCGTTCGAGGCGGTCGAGCGCCGCGACGGGGGAGCCGAGTACGGCGGTAAGGGCGTCGAGCAGGCGGTCACCGCCGTGATCGACGAGATCCAGCCGGAGCTGCTCGGCCAGGACGCCGACGAGCAGCGGCTGGTCGACTTCGTGATGATCGACCTGGACGGGACGCCCGACAAGTCCAGGCTCGGCGCGAACGCGATCCTCGGCGTCAGCCTGGCCGTCGCCCGGGCCGCCGCCCAGTCGGCCGACCTGCCGCTGTTCCGTTACCTCGGCGGACCGAACGCGCACGTGCTGCCGGTGCCGATGATGAACATCCTGAACGGCGGCGCTCACGCCGACACCAACGTCGACATCCAGGAGTTCATGATCGCCCCGGTCGGGGCGGCGACGTTCGCCGAGGCCGTGCGCTGGGGCGCGGAGACGTATCACAGCCTGAAGGCGGTGCTGAAGAAGCACGGCCTGAACACCGGGGTCGGCGACGAGGGCGGGTTCGCGCCCGACCTGGAGCACAACCGGGCCGCGCTCGACCTGCTCATCGAGGCCATCGACGCGGCCGGGCTGTCGCCGGGCCGCGACGTCGGCATCGCGATCGACGCGGCTGCGACCGAGTTCTACGGCGAGGGCGGTTACACCTTCGAGGGCAAGGTTAAGTCGGCCGGGGAAATGACCGGGATCTATGCCTCCTGGCTGGACGCCTACCCGATCGTCTCGCTCGAGGACCCGCTGGCCGAGGAGGACTGGGCCGGCTGGACCGAGCTGACCGGCCGGATCGGCGACCAGGTGCAGATCGTCGGCGACGACCTGTTCGTGACCAACCCCGAGAGGATCACCCGCGGCATCACCGAGCGCGCGGCCAACGCGCTGCTGGTCAAGGTCAACCAGATCGGCAGCCTGACCGAGACCTTCGACGCGGTCGAGCTAGCCCACCGCAGCGGCTGGCGCTGCATGATCAGTCACCGCTCGGGCGAGACCGAGGACACCACGATCTCCGACCTGGCCGTCGCGGTGAACTGCGGGCAGCTGAAGACGGGCGCGCCCGCCCGCTCAGAGCGGGTGGCCAAATACAACCAGCTGCTCCGGATCGAGGAACGCCTGGACGACTCGGCGGCCTACGCGGGCCGTGCGGCCTTCCCGCGGTTCGGGGCGGCCCGCCGGTGACCGACCGCGCCGACGGCACCGACCACGGGACGCCGGCCGCCCGGCCGCCGCGGCCGGGCCTGCGGCCGCATGTGACCGGCCGTGCGGCGATCCTGGCCGTCGTGCTCTGCGCGATCGCGCTCAGCCTGGCCTACCCGGTCCGTGAGTACATCGCCCAGCGCAAGCAGATCGACCAGCTGCTGGCCCAGGGCGACCAGCTCAGCGTCCGGCTGCGGGCGCTGGAAAACCAGCGGCGCCAGGTGAACGACCCGGTGTTCATCGAGCGGATGGCCAGGGACCGGCTGCATATGTGCCTGGCCACACAGATGTGCTACGTCGTCATCACCCCGGCGACGGCGAAGCCCGCGGCGAGCCCCGGTCCGGCCGAGCCGTGGTACGCGCGCCTGTGGTCGTCTGTCCAGCAGGCCAATCAGCGGCCGCATGGCCGCCCGGCCCGGCACAGTCACCATGGGCAGGGAGTTCCGGCTGATCGAAAGACGCGGCGAGGGTGAGCCTTGAGCCAGCCGACCTCGCCGCCGTCACCCGGCAGCTAGGCCGGGTGCCGCGAGCCGCGCAGGCCGTCGCGCACCGCTGCCCGTGCGGGCTGCCCGACGTGATCGAGACCGCACCCCGGTTGCCGGACGGGACGCCGTTCCCGACGCTGTACTACCTCACCTGCGTCCGGGCCTGCGCGGCCGCGAGCCGCCTGGAGGCGGCGGGCCTGATGCGCGAGATGACCGACCGCCTGGCCGCCGACGAGGACCTGCGGGCGGCCTACCGCGCGGCGCACGCCGATTACGCGGCGCGGCGCGACGCCGTCGCAGCCGCGGCCGGGGTCGAGCCGCTCCCGGCCGATGCCGCGTCGGCGGGTGGCATGCCGGACCGGGTCAAGTGCCTGCACGCGCTGGCCGCGCAGGAGCTCGCCGTCCCGGGATCGAACCCGCTCGGCCGGGAGGCGGTGACGGCCATGGGACAGTGGTGGACAGCCGGGCCGTGTGTCGAGCCCGGCCCGTGAGGACGGAGAAACGATGACTGGACCGGGCGCGCACCGGGTCGCGGCGATCGACTGCGGGACGAATTCGCTCCGCCTGCTGGTCGCAGACATCGACCCCGCCGCCCGCTCGCTCACCGACGTGCT
>DASWAH010000165.1:0-4442 GCA_036391235.1 Streptosporangiaceae bacterium | reverse complement strand
CACCGGCGCGACGGCCAGCCGCCCGGCCTGGGCCACATATCCGGTGAGCGCCGGGAACGCGCCCCAGGCTGCGGCGAAACCGAGGTCGGTGTGGATGAGCCCGCCGAAAAGTTCCGCGTTGTACCCGATCACCAGCAGCGGCCCGGCGACCATGAACGGCAGCAGGATCCAGCCGATCCTGAGCACGCCCCAGACGCCCAGGCCCAGCGCTCCGCCCAGGCCCACCGCGACCGCGGCGATCAGGGCGCCCCGCGGAATCGACGTGCGCAGCGGCCGGCCCTGCAGTTCGTCGAGCGCGTGCGCGGCCACCCCGACGGCCAGGAAGAACGCCCCGACCGTGGCCAGCAGGCTGACCAGCCGTACCTGGGGGGCCAGCATCGCCCCGATCACCACGTAGGACAGGTGCCAGGCCGTAAACGGCGGATGCAGCAGCGTCCACCAGTCCCGCAGCGGGCCAGGGCCGGCCGCGTAGTAGGCCGGCCTGGCCTGCGGGTCAGCCACCTGACCGGGTTCCCCACATGACCAGTCCGCCGCCTAGGCTCATTCGCCTGACCCCGACATCGGTGAAGCCCGCCTGCTGCCAGGCCCGGACGGTCCAGTCGACCGGGTAGCGGCGGTAGTGACCGGAGATGTTCGGCCCGAGGAACCGGCCGACCGTGAACCACTCCCGGCCACCGGTCAGCCACCCGCCAAGCGGGAGCAGCAACCGGGTGTACAGCCACCACGCCGCGTGCCACCACGGCGCCGGCGGCACCGCGAACTCCAGGCTCGCGACCCGCCCGCCCGGCTTCACCACCCGCGCGAGCTCAGCCAGCGTGGCGGCCGGGTCCTCCACGTAACGCAGCAGGTAGGTGAAGGTCAGAGCGTCGAAGGCGGCATCGGGGAACGGCAGCTGCTCGGCCCTCCCGGCAACCAGGCCGATCCGGGCAGGCAGGCTGGCCCCGGCCACGTTGACCGCGCCCTGGCGCAGCATCTGCTCGGTCAGGTCGACCCCGGTCACCTGAGCGCCGGTTCGCCTGGCCAGCTGGATGGCGACCCCCGCGGTCCCCGATGCGACGTCCAGCACGCTCGACGCGGGCGGGCCTGACACGATCTGGTCGACCATGGCGCGCCGCCACCGGCCGTTCTGGCCGAAGGACAGGATCTCGGCCAGCCGGTCGTACCGTGACGGCAGCGGGGTGAACAGGGTCTGGGCGAACTCATTGCGCTCAGCGGACGTGGTGAGCGGCACGGGCGCCTCCTCGTGGTGCTCGCAGACCTTCACGGTACGCCGTGCTGAATGGTTCAGGCGGCGCCGCCGGCGCCTATTCGACGGTGACGGATTTGGCCAGGTTGCGCGGCTTGTCGATGTCCAGGCCCAGCGTCCTGGCCGCGTGGTAGGCCATCAGCTGCACCGGGATGACGAGCAGGATCGGATCCAGCTCCCGCTCGCTTTTCGGCACGACGACCCGGTGGCTCTCCGCCTCGCAGGATGCCACCCCCGGATGGGTGATCACCACGACCCGGCCCTCACGGGCACCGATCTGCTCGATCGCGCCCACGTTCCGGTCGGCTAGCTCGTCGTCGGGCACGATCGCGACGGTCGGCAGTTCCTTGTCGATGAGCGCGAGCGGTCCGTGCTTGAGCTCGCTGGCCTGGTACGCCTCCGCGTGCCGGTAGGTGACCTCCTTGAACTTCTGCGCGCCCTCGCGCGCGACCGGGAAGCCTCGCACCCGGCCGATGAAGAACAGGCTCTGGGCCGTGGACAGGTCGGCCGCGATCTCGGCGATCTCCTCGTCGGCCGCCAGGACCTCGGAGATCTGCCCGGGCAGCGCCTTCAGGCCGGCCACGATGCGCTGGCCGTCGGTGATCGACAGGTCCCTGACCCGGCCCAGGGCCAGGGCCAGCAGCGCGAACCCGACCGCCATGTGGGTGAGCGCCTTGGTCGAGGCGACCGCGACCTCCGGGCCGGCGTGCAAGTAGATGCCGCCGTCGCATTCGCGCGCGATCGTCGAGCCGACGACGTTGACCAGGCCGATCACCTGGCCGCCCTTGCGCTTGACCTCCTGCACGGCGAAGCCGGTGTCGGCGGTCTCGCCGGACTGGCTGACCGCGACGTAGAGCGTGTCCGGCTCGATCACCGGATCCCGGTACCGGAACTCGGACGCGGCCTCCGCGTCGGCCGGGATCCTGGCCAGCTCCTCGATCAGCTGAGCCCCGATCTGGCCGACATAGTAGGCCGACCCGCAGCCGAGGATCTTTACCCGGCGGAAGCCGCGCAGCTCGCGCGGGGTGAGGTTGAGCCCGTCCAGCCTGGCGGTTCCGAACCGCTCGTCCAGCCGGCCGCGCAGCATCCGCTCGACCGTGTCGGGCTGCTCGAAGATTTCCTTCCGCATGAAGTGCCGGTGCGCGCCGAGCTCCACGTCGGCGTCGGCCAGGTCGATGCTGACCGGCTCCTTCTCGGTGTCCTCTTCCTCCCGGCTGAACGTGCGGAACCCGGAGGCGGACACGGTGGCCAGCTCGCCGTCGTCCAGGTGCACCACCGAGGTCGTGTGCCTGACCAGGGCGGACAGGTCGCTCGCGATGAACATCTCGCGATCGCCGACGCCCAGGATAAGTGGCGAGCCGTTCCTGGCGACCACGATCCGGTCCGGGTTCGCGTCGTCGGTAACCGCGAACGCGTAGGTACCAGTGATCTGGGCCAGCGCGTCCAGCACCGCGTCTTCGAGGGTCTCCGCACCGGATCGCGCGATCAGGTGCGCCACCACCTCGGTGTCGGTGTCGGAGCTGAACGTCTCGCCCTTGCTGGTCAGCTCCTCGCGCAGTTCGGTCGCGTTGTCGATGATGCCGTTGTGCACGACGCTGATCCGGCCGTCCTCGCTGACCTGCGGATGCGCGTTGGACTGGGTCACCGGCCCGTGGGTCGCCCAGCGGGTGTGGCCGATGCCCACCTTGCCCGCCAGCCGCCGGGGGAGCGACGCTTCGAGCTCGCGGACCCGGCCGACCCGGCGGAACACCTGCGTGCCGCGGGGCGTCACGATCGCGATGCCGGCCGAATCGTAACCGCGGTACTCGAGCCGCGACAGGCCCTCGATCAGGATCGGGCAAGCGCTCTGATTCCCGATGTACCCGACGATTCCACACATACAGCCGGTCTCCTTCGCTGGGTGTTACCTGTTTCGCTGGGTCAGCCGTACACGATCCGGCGCAGCTGCCGCTCCGACAGGCCGGGCGCGGCGACCAGCCGCTGCGCGAGCTCCGCGGCGATGAGCGCGAAGATCTCGTCGTTCTTCTTCCCGTAAATCTGCAGGTAGGCATGCCGACGGCGGACATAATCGGCCACTGGTTCCCGGTACCAGCCGACCACGTCGGCCACCACCCTGGCCGCTTCGCCAGGCGAGAGGCCGGTCGAGGCGGCGATCCGGCCGACCAGCTCCGCTTCCACTCCACCATCCTGCGGTCTGAAGACGCCCACGACCAAGTTCTTGCCCGAAATCGGGCAGAACTACCGCCCTCGGCGGGCAAATGCGGTCGAGACTCCTGCTCACGCCATACTGCCTGCATGACCACGCCCGCGCTGCGCGCCGCCGACGACGCGGCCCTGACCTATCGCGTCATCCGGCACGGCCCCGTTCGCAGCCTGGCCGAGGCGGCGCAGGCCAGGGGCGTCGAGCCGGCCGACGTCATCAAGACGCTCGTGGTCCGCCGGGGCACGGACGATTTCCTCTTCGTGCTCGTGCCGGGGGACCGGACGATCGCCTGGCCCAAGCTACGGGCCCTGCTCGGGGTGAGCAGGCTCTCGATGCCCGATGCCGAGACGGCCAGGCAGGTCACCGGCTATGAGCGCGGCACGATCACGCCGTTCGGATCGGTCAGGCCGTGGCCGGTCGTCGCCGACGCCCGGATCGCCGGCCGCACGATCACGCTCGGCGCGGGGCAGCCCGGTACCGCGATCGCGGTCAGCGCCGACGACGTGACCGCCGCACTCGGAGCCACCGTGGCCGACGTCTCAGAAGCCGAACAAGCTGGAAAGGATACGTGATGACAACGGAAACGGATCGGTTCCCGGTCGCCTTGCCTGACGGGCGCTCGGTCGAGGTGCTGACGGCCGGACCCTCGGGTGGCCTGCCGCTGGTCTTCCACACCGGCACCCCGTCCGGTCTGGCCATGTTCCCGCCGCTGGCCGAAGCGGCCATCCAGCGGGGGCTGCGACCGGTCTTCTACACCCGTCCCGGCTATGGCGCCTCGACCCGGCAGCCTGGCCGCATAGTCGCCAGCGCGGCCGCTGACGTCGCCGCCGTTCTCGATCACCTCGGCGAGCGTCACTTCGTCACCGCGGGCTGGTCGGGCGGCGGCCCGCATGCGCTGGCGACGGCCGCGCTGCTGGCCGAGCGCTGCCGGGCCGCGGCCACGATCGCGGGCGTCGCGCCGTACCGGGCCAACGGCCTGGACTGGCTGGCCGG
>DASWAH010000164.1:0-9346 GCA_036391235.1 Streptosporangiaceae bacterium | reverse complement strand
AACAACGGGTTCGTTCCCTGTAAGGCGTGCAAGCCCGACGAGGAAGCCGCGAGCGCGTCGGTCGCCTGACGCCGTTCTTGGCGCCTTCTGCCGCCTCCGGCTCCGGCCGCCTCCGGCTCCCGGCTCCCCATCGCTTCCCGGCACGCCCCGATCCGGCCGACTCTGAAAGAGGGGGGTAAATCGCCCTGCTGTACCCGTGGCAAATTACCCCCGTCTTTCAGGTGAGGCGGTCGGACGCGGACGGGACGGGGTGGTCGGGGCGTCAGGGTAGCGGGGCTAGCCAGAACCGGAGGCCGAGCCCGGGGTCGGCGTGTTCAGCCAGCGCGGTCGGCTGCTGCAGGCCATCTGTGGCCGGCCACGGGCTGCACTGGACCATGGCCAGCTCCGCGGCGACCAGGTCCGCGTGCTCGCTCAGCGCGAGCGCGAGGTCGGGGCGTTCGGTGTGCCACCACAGCGCGGCCAGTTCGCCGTCGAGATCGGCCACCCCGCGTTCCCTGGCGACCGCCGCGATTACCGCACGGGCGAGCCCTTCGCCGGCCAGGTCAGCGCCGTAGGCGATGTCCAGGGCGATACTGTCGCCGTCCTTCTCGGCGACGGCCCAGCCGGACGGGGCATCGCCGCAGGACCCGGCGTTGCGTTGCACCTCGAGAGTGCGCACGTTCAGGGCCGCCGCGAGTTCTGCCCGCACGTCGGCGTCCAGTCCGCCGGCCTCCGCACCGTCGGCGGCCGCATCGGCGGTGCGCAGGCGGGCCTGGGCGCGGGGGAGCGGCTGGGCCGCCGGCAGTCCGGCCGCCAGCCGTGCTGCACTACCCAGTTCGGCGAGCCTGAGCACCTGCGACAGTTGCACGGACTGGAGTTCATCTTCGATGCCTTGAGTGGCCGGCCACGAAGCCAGGTGCACCGAGTCGGGTTCACCGGCGAGCCATCGGCCCAGCAGCGACCAGACCTGGTCGGTCAGGAACGGCGCGACCGGCGCTAGCGCCCGGGTCAGGATGTCCAGGCACTGCAGCAGGGTCGCGAACGCGGCCGCGCCGCCGGCCGTACCGGGGCCGCGCCAGAGCCTGGCCGCCGATCGCGGCAGGTACCAGCGGGCCAGCAAGCCGGTAAACCCGGCGATCCGCTGGCCCGCGGCGGCCGGCTCGAAGTCGTCGAGGGCGCGCGTCACATCGGCGACTACCCCGGTCAGCGCATTCAGCAGCCAGCGGTCGGGCAGCGGCCGCTCGGCCTCGGGGACGTCCCGCACCGTCCGGGGATCCCAGGCCTGGCCGCGCGCCTGCGCCGCGCCCGCCGATGCGATGAAGACCCGGGCGGCCTCGCGGTAGCCGGCCAGCACCCCGCCGGTGATCTCGGCCAGCGCGGCGTCCGAGACCGTCCGCGGGGTTCCGGGCGCCGCGCCGAGCGCGAAGAACCAGCGCACCGCGTCCGCGCCGTGCCGGTCGATCAGCGGCAGCGGCTCGGCCAGGTTCCCGGCCTGCCGGCTCATCGGCCGGCCGCGGTGGTCCAGTACCTGCCCGGTCCTGATCGCGGCCGCGAACGGCGCCCGGCCCGCGGTCAGGGCGCCGGCCGCGGTCAGGGCGAAACACCAGGCGCCCGCATGATCGGCGGTCTCCACCACGAGATCGGCGACTTCGGGGGCTCCGGCGTCCGGGCCCGCCGCGGCGCGCGGCAGCACGGCGGCGTCGAACCATACATCGAGCACCTCGGGAACCCGGCGGGCCTGCTGGTCACAGCGCGGGCAGCGGATGGTTACCTCGTCGATCCGCGGGCGATGCGGGTCGAGCCCGGTCAGGTCCTGCCCGGCCAGCTCGCTCAGCTCGCCGAGCGAGCCCGCGCAGAGCTGGTGTCCGCACGCACACTCCCAGATCGGCATCGGGGTGCCCCAGTGCCGGGTCCGCGACACCGCCCAGTCTGCCTCGCCGCGCAGCCATCCGTGCAGCCGGTCATCCGCGCTGACCGGCGGGTGCCAGCTCACCTGCCCGGCCGCCGCCCCCAGCCGGGACCCGATCGCGCTGACTCTGATATGCCAGGCCGGCCAGGCCCGGAAGATCAGGGGCGCGCCGCAGCGCCAGCAGTGAGGGCGAGTTCGCTCGAAAGACTGGGACGAGAACACCAGGCCTCGGTCAGCCAGCAGGTTCGCCAGGACCTTGTCCGCCTGGGCGAAGGACATCCCGGCGACGACCGGGGTCCCGGCCGCGAACCGGCCGTCCGGCCCGAGCGGGTCGGGCCCGCCCAGGCCGTGGGCCTGGGCCGACTCCCGGTCCTGGGCCGAGTAGGCCGGCGCCAGGTGCTGCAGCCCGGTGCCATGGCGGACGCTCACCAGGTAGCTGGCGATCACCTCGCGGTCGGCCTGGCCGGCCAGCCCGGACAGCGGAGCCGCGTACCGGGCGCCGGCCAGGTCGGCCCCGGTCAGCCGGGCCGCCACGTGCCAGTCCTCGCCGAGGACGGCGGGGAGCCTGGCGTCGGCGACCACGACCCGCTCCTCGTGCCCGGCCCGCCGCGCGATCACGTAGGTCTCGTGCGGGTGCACCGCGATCGCGGCGTTCGCCATGACCGTCCAGGGCGCGGTCACCGCGACCAGCAGATCGGCGCCGTGCAGGCGCGGGTGGGCGCCGTCGGGCACGCTGGTCAGCCGGAACCTGACCACCAGGTCAGATCCCGCGGCCGGCCGGTGGACGCCGGGCTGACCGAGTTCTTGCGCCGACAGGGGCGTCTGGCATCGCGGGCAGTACGGGACTATGCGCTCATCGCGGACAAGCAGGCCGGCCTGGTAGATCTCGCTCACTGACCGCCAGACCGCGTCGATGTACTCCGCATCCATCGTCCGCGCGACGGTCGCCGGCGGCCAGCAGCCGAGCCGGCCGTCCAGTTCGGCGAACATCTCGGCGTGCCGGAGCACCGACTCACGGCACCGGGCGGTGAACCGTTGCGGGCCGTATCCGTCGATGTCGGTCAGGCCGGCCAGGCCGAGTTCGGACTCGACCGCGACCTCGACCGGCAGCCCGTGACAGCTCAGCAGCGTCCTGCGGGTGGCCAGGAAGCCCTGCATGGCCCGGTAGCGCAGGTACAGGTCGGCCAGCGCCCGGCCGGCGATGTGCTGAACGCCGGGCAGTCCGCCGCCCAGCGGCGGGCTCTCATAGCAGATCCAGGGCGGCCGGCCGGCCGCGGCGCGGTCCCGCCTGGCCAGCAGGCCGGTCGCGGCCCAGCGCGCCAGCACCTGATCGTCGAGCCCCCCGGCCTGGCGGATCATCAGCACCCCCGTACCGTCCGCGCAGCGGTCCACGATAGCGGACCCGCCAGCGCGGCCCAGGACCGCCGCGCGGCCCCTCGCGCTCGCGTGGCCTCGGAATTCGCGATTCAGCCCGTTTGCGAACGGCGCCGGTGAGCACTTATCCTCCGGTGACGCTTGTCAGCGGAGATCATCGAGGACTTCTGCGCCAAGGGGGATGGGGAATGACCGCAGCAGCACAGTCAGACGCTGCCCGCTTTCCCGTCCGCGAGGGTGAGCGGCGGTGGTCTGACTCGGAGATTTCCCAGCTCAGGAGCCGTCTCGCGGACGAAGCAGCCGAACTGCGGGCCGAAATCGACAAAGCCGACGCGGATATCGCGGTCCGGCTGGGCGACGCGGTCAGTGACGCCGGCGACGATCAGGCCGATGTGGGCGCCAAGACCTATGAGCGCGAACACGAGCTGTCGCTGGCCTACAATGCACGTGACCTGCTCGCCCAGAGCGAACGCGCGCTCGCCAGGATCGAGGCCGGGACGTACGGCTCCTGCGAGTCATGCGGCCAGCCCATCGGCAAGGCCCGCCTGAAGGCGTTCCCGCGGGCGACGCTGTGCGTGAGCTGCAAGCAGCGAGAGGAACGGCGCTGACCCTTCACCAGACCGCGAGCGAGACCGGGTCCCCGGTTACCGTGCAATCACCGCATCCGTCTCCAGCCGGGCACCGGCGCGTCATCGTGCTGGTCGCGATCGCGCTAGCCGTGCTCGTGACCGACATCATCACCAAGGCGATCGTGGTGGCCACGCTGGAGGACCGCACGCCGGTCCGGCTGCTTGGCGGGTTGCTGCAGCTGCGGGTGACCCGCAACCCCGGTGCCGCGTTCAGCATTGGCGGGCCATCCGTGACGGTGGTGTTCGCGCTGATCGCGCTGGGCGTGATCGTGTTCATCCTGCGGACGTCGCGGCGGATCAAGAGCCTGGCCTGGACGATCACGCTCGGTCTGCTGCTCGGCGGGGCGACCGGCAACCTGACCGACCGGATCTTCCGCTGGCCCGGCCCGTTCCGTGGCTGGGTGGTGGACTGGATCCAGCTTCCGCACTGGCCAGTGTTCAACGTCGCCGACTCGTGCATCGTCTGCGGTGGCGTGCTGGCCGTGCTGCTCGCGGTGCGGGGGGTCAGGATCGACGGAACCGTGATCCCGCCGCGCGGTGCGGTCGCGGGGCCGCCGGCGGGCGAGGCTCCGCCGGCCGAGACCCAGGCGAGCACGACCCAGGCCGGCGAGCCGGGGCATCAGGCGGACGAGGCCAGCGATGCGCCGGGCGGTGCCAGCGGCGGACCGGACGGACCGGACGGGCCGGGCGGGCCGGGCGGCGGGCCTGATACGTCCGGCGGCGGGCCGGACGGTCCTGGCCCGGCTCGCCGGGACGGCGGCGGCGGGGCGTGACCGCCCCGGCGCAGCGCCGGGTCCCGGTGCCCGACGGCCTGGACGGTGAGCGGCTGGACGCGGCCATCGCGCGGATGTTCGGGCTGTCCAGATCCCGGGCGGCCGACCTGATCGGAACCGGCGCGGTGCTGGTGGACGGGCGCCCGGCGGGCAAATCGGACCGGGTCAGGCCGGGGGACTGGCTGGACGTGACGCTGCCGCCGGCCGGTGACGGGCCGGCCGCGCCCCGGCCGGAAATCGTGCCCGGCCTGTCGGTGACCTACGAGGACGCGGACATCGTCGTGGTCGACAAGCCTGCCGGGGTGGCCGCGCATCCGACCCCGGGCTGGACCGGCCCCACCGTGCTGCAGGGCCTGCTCGGGGCCGGCTACCAGATCACCACCAGCGGCGCGGCCGAGCGGCAGGGCATCGTGCACCGGCTGGACGCGAACACCACGGGGCTGATGGTCGTCGCCCGCAGCGAGCGGGCCTACACCGTGCTCAAGCAGGCGTTCAGGGACCGTGAGGTGGACAAGACCTACCACGCGCTCGTCCAGGGCCATCCCGACCCGCTCCGCGGGACGATCGACGCGCCGATCGCGCGCCATCCGGCCGGCGACGGCCGGTTCGCGGTGATCGCGGACGGGCGGCCCGCGGTCACCCACTACGACACGCTGGAAGCGTTCAGGGCAGCCAGCCTGACCGAGATCAAGCTGGAGACCGGCCGCACGCACCAGATCAGGGTGCACATGGCGGCGGTCAGGCATCCCTGCGTGGGCGACCGCCTGTACGGCGCCGACCCGGTCCTGGCGGCCCGGCTCGGCATCACCAGGCAATGGCTGCATGCCGCCCGGCTGGGTTTCGCGCACCCGGGTGATGGCCACTGGGTGGAGTTCTCGAGCTCCTATCCGGCCGATCTGACGACCTCGCTCGAGGTGCTCGCGGCCGAGTCGTAGCGACTCGCGCGCCGGCCACCACGGCACGGCTGATCCTGAGTTATCGTCGGCAGGTGGCCGGCGGTGACAGGGGTTTCGCGCATCTGCACGTGCATACCGAGTACTCGATGCTCGATGGCGCGGCCAGGCTGGACGGATTGTTCGAGGCGGTCGGTCAGGCCGGCATGACCGCGATCGCGATGACCGACCACGGCAACGTCTACGGCGCCTACGACTTCTACAAGAAGGCGGCCAAGGCCGGCATCAAGCCGATCATCGGCATCGAGGCCTACGTGGCGCCCGAGCACCGCGGCTTCAAGCAGCCGGTCCGCTGGGGCACCCCGGCCCAGCGCGACGACGACGTGTCCGGGGCCGGCGCCTACACCCACATGACGCTGCTGGCCGAGACGACCGAGGGCATGCACAACCTGTTCCGGCTGTCCTCGCTGGCCTCGCTTGAGGGCTACTTCCGCCAGCCCAGGATGGACGCCGAACTGCTCGCCCGGTACGCCAAGGGCCTTATCGCCACGACCGGCTGTCCCAGCGGCGCGGTGCAGACCAGGCTCCGGCTCGGCCAGTACGACCAGGCCCTGGAGGCGGCGGCCAGTTACCGCGACATCTTCGGCGCGGGCAACTACTTCGTCGAGCTGATGGCGCATGGCCTGGAGATCGAGCGCCGGGTCAGGGACGGGCTGGTCAGGATCGCCAGCGACCTGCGCCTGCCGTTCGTGGTGACCAACGACTCGCACTACGTCACCCCGGGTGACGCGCAGGCCCACGAGGTACTCCTCTGCGTGCAGACCGGCACCAACATGGCCGACCCGAAGCGGTTCAAGCTCGAGGGGAACGCGTACTACATCAAGTCGCCCGCCGAGATGCGCGCGCTCAGCGAGGACGACATCTGGCAGTCCGGCTGCGACAACACGCTGGCGATCGCCGAGCGGGCCGACGTGGCGTTCGGCAAGGCCGACCTGATGCCGGTCTTCCCGCTGCCCGACGGCGAGACCGAGCTGAGCTGGTTCCGCAAGGAAGTCTGGGCCGGGATGGACCGGCGGTTTCCCGGCGGCTACGACGACGCCCGGCGCGAGCGGACCGAGTACGAGATGGGCATCATCGAGCAGATGGGGTTCTGCGGCTACTTCCTGGTGGTCGCCGACTTCATCATGTGGGCCAAGCGCAACGGGATCAGGGTCGGACCTGGCCGAGGATCGGCCGCCGGGTCGATCGTGTCGTACGCGATGGGCATCACCGACCTGGACCCGATCGCGTTCGGGCTGATGTTCGAGCGGTTCCTGAACCCGGAGCGGGTGTCGATGCCCGACATCGACATCGACTTCGACGAGCGCAAGCGCGGCGACGTGATCCGGTACGTCACCGAGAAGTACGGCGACGACCGGGTCGCCCAGATCATCACCTACGGCACGATCAAGGCCAAGGCCGCGGTGAAGGACTCGGCCCGGGTGCTCGGGTTCCCCTACGCGCTCGGCGACCGGATTACCAAGGCGTTCCCGCCCGCCGTGATGGGCAAGGACATCCCGCTGTCGGGCATCTTCGACGCCGACCATCCCCGGTACGGCGAGGCCGGCGAGATCCGGGCCCTGTACGAGGCCGAGCCCGAGGTCAAGCAGGTGCTGGAGACTGCCCGCGGACTCGAGGGCCTGATCAGGCAGGCCGGAGTGCACGCGGCCGGCGTGATCATGAGCAAGGAACCCCTGCTCGACCACGTGCCGATCTGGAAGCGGCAGGCCGACGGGGCGATCATCACGCAGTTCGACTACCCGAGCTGCGAGGATCTCGGGCTGCTGAAGATGGACTTCCTCGGCCTGCGCAACCTGACCATCCTGGACGACGCGCTGGCCGGTATTCAGGCCAACCGGGGGGTCACGGTCGACCTGGAGTCCCTGACGCTGGACGACAAGCCGGCCTATGACCTGCTGGCCCGGGGTGACACCCTCGGGGTGTTCCAGCTCGAGGGCGGCCCGATGCGGTCGCTGCTGCGGTCCATGCGCCCTGACCGGTTCGAGGACATCTCCGCGGTCAACGCGCTGTACCGGCCGGGTCCGATGGGCGCCAACGCGCACAATGACTACGCCGACCGCAAGAACGGCCGCAAGCCGGTCGTGCCGATCCATGCCGAGCTGGCCGAGCCGCTGGCCGACATCCTGGACGACACCTACGGCCTGATCGTCTACCAGGAGCAGGTGCTGCTCATCGCCCAGAAGCTGGCCGGCTACTCGGTCGGCAAGGCCGACTTGCTGCGCAAGGCGATGGGCAAGAAGAAGAAGGAGATCCTGGACGCGGAGTTCGAGCCCTTCGCGACCGGGATGCGCGCCAACGGCTACTCCGAGGGCGCGATCAAGGCGATCTGGGACATCCTCGTCCCGTTCTCCGACTATGCCTTCAACCGGGCCCACACCGCCAGCTACGGCCTGGTCGGGTACTGGACGGCCTACCTCAAGGCGAATTTCCCGGCCGAGTACATGGCCGCCCTGCTGACCTCGGTGGCCGGGGACAAGGACAAGTCCGCGCTGTACCTCAGCGAGTGCCGCCGGATGGGCATCAAGGTGCTGCCGCCGGACGTGAACGCCTCGACCGCGTACTTCACCCCGGTCGGCACCGATATCCGGTTCGGCATGGCCGCGGTCCGCAACGTCGGCGCCGCGGTTGTCGAGTCGATCGTGGCGACCAGGTCGGCCAAGGGCGCGTTCACCAGCTTCTCCGATTTCCTGCGCAAGGTCCCGGTCAACGTGTGCAACAAGCGCGTGATCGAGTCGCTGATCAAGGCCGGCGCGTTCGACTCGCTGGGCGAGACCCGGCGCGGCATGATCATGGTGCACGAGCAGGCGGTCGACGCGGTGATCGACGTCAAGCGCAACGAGGCCATCGGCCAGGACTCGCTGTTCGGCGACGACGAGGACAACGCGACCACTTTCGACATCCCGGTGCCGGACGGCGAATGGGACAAGTCCACCTTGCTGGCGTTCGAGCGGGAGATGCTCGGGCTGTACGTCTCGGACCACCCGCTGCTGGGGCTGGAGCATGTGCTCGCGGCCGAGAGCGACTGCTCGGTGATGCAGCTGCTCGGATCGGCCGACGAGCCCGAGCGGACCGGCCGGCCCGAGCGGTCCGACGGCCAGATCGTCACGCTCGGCGGGATCCTGTCCGGGGTGCAGCGCAAGGTCACCAGGCAGGGCAGCCCGTGGGCGGCAGCCACGCTGGAGGACCTCGAGGGCGCGATCGAGGTGCTGTTCTTCCCCGCGACCTACCAGGCCTGCATGCACCTGGTTGTGGAGGACGCGATCGTGTTCGTCCGCGGCCGTCTCGACCGCCGCGAGGACGTGCCGAAGCTGGTCGCCATGGAGATGAAGCCGGCCGAGCTGACCTCGGGTGAAGCCGGCCCTTTCGTGGTCTCGATCCTTGAGTCCCGGTGCATCCCGCCGGTCGTGGAACGCCTGCGCGAGGTGCTGCGCACCCATCCCGGCCCGTCCGAGGTGCACCTGCGGCTGCTGACCGGGAACCGGGCCAAGGTCCTCAAGCTGGACGACAAGCTGCGGGTTCGCATGTCTCCTTCGCTGGTCGCCGACCTCAAGCAGCTACTCGGCCCGGCCTGCGTCGGCTGAGTACGGTGCTGGCTGACCGCGGTGCTGGCTGACCACGGTGCTGGCTGACCACGGGCCCAGGTCCGTTACGCTGTTCGGCGATGTCCATGACAAGTCAGCTGGCCGGGCCGCCCGAGCCGGAGCCGCAGCCCGGCCGGGGGGTCAGCCA
>DASWAH010000163.1:0-7854 GCA_036391235.1 Streptosporangiaceae bacterium | reverse complement strand
CGGCCGAGGACACCACGGCCGAGGACACCTCCGCCGCCGCGGACGCCGGTGCCGAGGACACGGCGAATGCCGAAGCCGAGGCGAGCACCGAGACCGAGGCGAGCACCGAGACCGAGGGCGGCGAGGCCGAGGCCGGCGACGCCGAGAGCGACAAGTAGCCGGGACCGATACCCTCACCGACGTGGCAGCGGGCCGGCGTGCGGCTGCGGCTTGACCTGGCCTACGACGGCGCCGGGTTCCACGGCTGGGCCGCCCAGCCTGGAACCCGCACCGTGCAGGACACGCTCGAGCGAGGGCTGCAGGCGGCCCTGCGGCTGGCCGAGCCCGCCAGCCTGACCGTCGCGGGCCGCACCGACGCCGGCGTGCACGCCCGCGGGCAGGTAGCGCACGCGGACGTGCCGGCAGCCAGCTGGGAAGCAGGTGGCGCGATCGCGCTGCGGCGGCTCAACGCGGTGCTTCCCGCTGACATCCGGGTGCACGCGATTGCGCCGGCACCGCCCGGGTTCGATGCGCGGTTCTCGGCGCTCTGGCGCCGGTACAGCTACCGGGTCTGCGACGATCAGGCCCGCGCCGATCCGCTCCGCCGGGCCGACACGCTCTGGCATCGCTGGCCGCTGGACGTGGACGTGCTCCGTGCGGCGGCTCAGCCCCTGCTCGGCGAGCACGACTTCGCCGCGTACTGCCGCCGGCGCCCGGGGGCCACCACCGTGCGCGAGCTCACCAGGCTCGACTGGCACAGGGATGCCAGCGGTGTCGTGACCGGCACCATCGTGGCCGATGCATTCTGCCACAACATGGTCCGTGCGCTCGTCGGCGCGCTGCTCGCGGCCGGGGACGGGCGGCGCCCGGTTGGCTGGCCAGCCGAGGTACTCGCGGCCAGGGTCCGCGACCCGGCCGTGACCGTGCTGCCGCCGCACCCGCTCTGCCTGGAGGAGGTCGGCTACCCGGCCGACGACGAACTGGCCGGACGGGCCGAGCTGACCAGGCGGGTCAGGAGTCCTAGGGCCGGCGCCTAACCGGCGGGCGGCGGCTTCCCTTCGACCATGCGGTAGCTGAGGCTGACATTCACCGTGTGCGCGACGAGCACCGTCATGAACGCATTGAGCCTGGCCTTGTTCTTACCGGACGGACTCGCGCTGACGTTCGTCGGCTCAGCCCAGACCAGCACCAGGTAGTGGCCCTTGACCAGGGCTTCCTCCAGGCCCGCGCCCTGGCCGATGGACTTGGCCGGGCCGGCCTTGGCGGCCAGCTGGGTAACGAACTGCGAGTGCCCGGCCTTGGCCGCGGCCTTGTTCGCCCCGGCCGCGTTCTTCAGGTTGTACACACCGATGGTGCCCATCACCTTGGCCGACTTCGACAGGTAGGTCGCCCGCAAGGACTGGTTGCAGCCGGCCTTCTTCACGGCCGCCTGCAGGGCCGCTCCGACCACCGATGCGTGGCAGTTCTTGCCGATGACCTGCCGGGCCCTGGTGTAGGTCGTCGTCCCGTCCGAGATGCTCGGCGGGAACATCTCGGCCATGCTCAGCGGTATGGCGTCGGTCTTCCTGGCGCCGATGAACCCCCACGGGCCCGGCGGGGACGTCGGCCCGGTCGCGCTCGGGGTCGGGCTGCTCGTGCGCTGGGGCTTGGCTGGCGGACTGGCCGAGTTGTGCTTAGGCAGCGAGTACACCAAGGTCGCGGCGACGGCCACGATGATCAGCACCGCCGCCACGATGGCGAACCAGTGTGACCGCCGGTTCCGTCTGGGTCTGGCGGCTGCGGTCCTCGCGGCACCGTCCCTGACCCGGCCTGGAGTCGCTGGGCTGGCCTGGCGGGCGCCGTCGGCGCTTTCGCCGGCTGTCGTCGCTGCCGCGGCAGCGGCCACGGCGGAGGCACTGCCCTCGGCCGGCCGGCCAGAGCCTGACCGGCTCCGGCCGGCCGCGCGGTGGCCGTGTCCGCCGCCCGCCCGGGCGGCCTCGCCGCCGCGTCGCACCGGCTGCCCGGGGAGCGCGTCCGGCGCGGTCCTGGTCCCGCCTGCGGCCGGGCCGCCGGTCCCCGGTCCGCCCAGGGTCTCCCGGCCGGCCAGGGCGGCACCGGCGCTCGCCGCCGCCTGGCCAGGGATCGGGTCCTTGATGGCCGGCAGCGAATAGTCCGTGTCGAACTCGTCGGGCGTGATGGTCGCGATGGCGAGCTGGCTGGCGTCGTCGTCCGGGCCGGCCCGGTAGGCATCGCCGCCCCGCGGTCCCGCGGTCCGGTCCTGGCTCCGGTTCCATGCCTCGAACGGTCCCGGCGGGTAGACCGGCAGCGGCTCGCCGGGAGCGGGCGGGAAGCCGCGCACGGCGTTGCTCGCGGCCCGGCGGGCCTGCCCGCGGCCGCCCGCGACGCCACCCGGCCAGACACCGGCCGCCGGGTCGTCGTCACCCCAGCCGAATCCCGCGCTGAGACCGTCGCCGATCCAGGACACATCCCGCTCGGTGTCGTATCCGCCGCCGTACCCGTAGTCCTGGCTGGACCACGAGTAATCCTGGCCCGCGGGGCCTGACGACCCGGGCGTTGCGGCCCGGCCGGCGTCCGAGCCAGCCCGGTCGCCCGCCCTGGTCCCAGAAGGGCCGTGGCTGACCCGATAGGCCGGGGTGAACAGGGAGGCCCCTCCGCTGTGGCCGGCCGGCTGCGGCGGCTCGGGCGAGGCGGGTCGCTGCCGCCGTCCCGATGATCCGCCAGCCACCCTGTCGCCCGCATTCCGCATGCGGTGAGCGTACCGTCCGCTGCCGTCCGGCGAGCCTGGGTACGCTTGATTCCCCGGCCTGCCGGCGGCCGGCCCGACCGCCCAGAGCACGACGGCGGGGAGTTCTGTACCTGTCTTTTGACCATGCACGGGAACTACCGGTATCCTGGCAAGGCGTCCATCTGCGCCGGCAGTCCCGCGCGCCCGCAAAACGGGTACGGTTGAGCTGCCGCCGGTGCTGCGGATATCCCACGCCAGGGCATCAGACCAGGTGCGGGCCCACCCATCAGGACTACACGCGAAGGCTCATGACTGTGCGCACTTTCAGCCCGAAGGCCGCCGATGTTCAGCGGCAGTGGCATGTCATCGATGCGTCTGACATCGTTCTCGGCCGGCTGGCCAGCCAGGCCGCGACGCTGCTGCGCGGCAAGCACAAGCCGATCTTCGCGCCGCACGTGGACACCGGCGACTTCGTCGTCATCGTGAACGCGTCCAAGGTCGCGCTGTCCGGCAACAAGCTGGCCGACAAGAAGGCGTACCGGCACTCCGGCTACCCGGGCGGTCTGCGCGCGGTGGCCTACGCCGACCTGATGGAGCGCAACCCCGAGCGCGCGGTGACCAAGGCGGTCAAGGGCATGCTGCCCAAGAACAGCCTGGGCCGCCAGATGCTGCGCAAGCTGAAGGTCTACGCCGGCCCTGAGCACCCGCATCAGGCCCAGCAGCCGGTTCCGTTCGAGATCACGCAGGTCTCGCAGCAGGCGGGCACGAGCAAGGCCGCGGCGAAGTAACATCGCCGGCAGGCTGAGGACACAACGAGCCGAGCAGGAAGCACGAGGAAGACAACGTGGCTGAGCCCACAGTCGCGCCGGAGACCGGCGCTGGCGACGAGGTCGAGGAGAGCGGCGAGTACGTGTCGTCGTACACCACCGAAACCGGTGAGGCGGCAAGTTCATCGGCCAAGGCAGCCGCGCGCCGGCCGGTCATTACCGGTCACGCGCTCGGCACCGGCCGCCGCAAGGAGGCCATCGCCCGCGTCCGGGTGATGCCGGGTACCGGCCAGTTCCAGATCAACGGCCGGACGCTGGATGTGTACTTCCCGAACAAGGTCCACCAGCAGCTGATCAACGAGCCGTTCGTGACGCTCGGCGCCGATGGACAGTTCGACATCGTCGCGCGGATCACCGGCGGCGGCGTGACCGGGCAGGCCGGGGCGCTGCGTTTGGGCATCGCCAGGGCACTCATCCTGGTTGACCCGGCAAGCCGGCCCGCGCTGAAGCGACTGGGCTTCCTGACCAGGGACGCCAGGATCAAGGAGCGCAAGAAGGCTGGCCTGAAGAAGGCCAGGAAGGCGCCCCAGTACTCCAAGCGCTAGGGCTTTGGTTCCTGCTCAAGCGGTCTTAGCTACGGCGCGGCGGGGGAGAAAGCCTTCATATGGGGCAGCTTTTCGGTACTGACGGGGTCCGCGGTGTCGCGGGTCGTGATCTTGACTCCCGGCTGGCGACCAGTCTGGCCGTCGCCGCCGCCGCGGTGCTCGGCCGGGAGGCCGCCGGGCCAGGCGACCGCCGGCCGGCCGCCGTGGTCGGGCGTGATCCGCGAGCCTCCGGCGAGTTCCTCGAGGCCGCGGTCGTCGCCGGGCTGGCCGAGAGCGGCGTGGACGTGCTCAGGCTCGGCGTTCTGCCGACGCCGGGAGTCGCGTTCCTGACCGACGCGCTCGGGGCCGACTTCGGCGTGATGCTGTCGGCCAGCCATAATCCGGCGCCCGACAACGGGATCAAGTTCTTCGCCCGCGGCGGGCTCAAGCTGCCCGACCACGTCGAAGACGAGATCGAGGCCGCGATGGCAGGTGCGGCCGCGGACGGTTCGGCGGGCGACGGTCCGGCCGGCCGGGTCCCGGCAGCCGGGTTCGGCCGGGTCAGCGAGGCGGCCGGAGAGGCCGAGCGGTACCTGGAGCACCTGCTCGGGACCGTGCCTGACGGCAAGCCGCTGAGCGGCTGGCGGATCGTGGTCGATTGCGCGCACGGGGCCGCGTACGCGCTGGCGCCGCGGCTGCTGGCCGAGGCCGGGGCCGAGGTGCTGGCCATCGGCGTTGAGCCCGACGGCATCAACATCAATGAAGGCTGCGGTTCCACCCACCTCGACGTGCTGCAGGCCGCTGTCACCGAGCACGGCGCCGACGCGGGCATCGCCTACGACGGGGACGCCGACCGGTGCCTGGCGGTCGACGGAGCCGGGCAGGTCGTGGACGGCGACCAGATCCTGGCGATACTCGCACTCGAGCTGCAAAGGTCAGGACGCCTGGCGGGCGGCACTGTCGTCGCGACCGTGATGGCGAACCTGGGGTTCCGGCTGGCCATGGCCCAGGCCGGCATCGACGTGGTCGAGACGCCGGTCGGCGACCGGTACCTGCTGGCGGCCATGCTGGACGGCAAGTACGTGCTGGGCGGCGAGCAGTCGGGCCACATCATCATGCTCGACCACGGCAGCACCGGCGACGGGATGCTGACCAGCATCCAGCTGCTGGCCACGGCGGCGGCCAGCGGCCGGTCGCTGGCCGACCTGGCCGCGGTGATGACCAGGGTGCCGCAGGTGCTGGTCAACGTGCGCGGGGTGAGCAAAGAGAAGGTGAAGGCGTCGGCCGCGCTGTCTGCGGCGGTCGCCGAGGCCGGGGCCGAGCTCGGTGACTCCGGCCGGGTGCTCGTCCGCCCGAGCGGCACCGAGCCGGCCGTCCGGGTCATGGTCGAGGCGATCGACTCCGGCCAGGCCCACCAGATCGCCGACCGGCTCGCGGACGTGGTCCGCGCCGAGGGCTGACGCGGCGCGATGCGAGAGGCCCACGCGGTAGCCGATGTCCGGGCGGCCGAGCACGCGCTGATGGCCCGCGTTCCGGATGGCGCGCTGATGCAGCGGGCCGCGGCCGGACTGGCCGCCGTCTGCGCCGGCCTGCTCGGCGGGGTCTATGGTGCCCGGGTCGTCGTGCTGGCCGGGACCGGCGACAACGGCGGCGATGCCCTGTACGCCGGGGCCCGGCTGGCCAGGCGCGGGGCGAGCGTCACGGCCGTCCGCACGGGCCAGGCGGTGCACGCGGCCGGAGCCGCCGCGCTTGCCGCCGCGGGCGGTGCGACCTGTGCGGCGGCCGACGAGGCCGCGGCTGATGCGATCGCCGCAGCCGACCTGATCATCGACGGCATTCTCGGCATCGGCGGCCGGGGCGGACTGCGCGAGCCCGCGGCGACGCTGGCCGGGCTGACCGAGCAGGCCGCGGCCGAGGGCACGCTCGTCGTCGCCACCGACTTGCCGAGCGGCGTGGACGCGGACACCGGTGTCGTAGCCGGCCAGGCGATCAGGGCCGACGTCACGGTGACGTTCGGGACGATCAAGCCGGGGCTGCTCGTCGACCCGGGCGCGGGTTACGCGGGAACGGTGGAACTGGTCGACATCGGCCTGCGGCCGCACCTGGCCGCCCGCCCGGCCGTCCGGGCCCTGCAGTCCGCCGACGTAGCCGTGCTGCTGCCCGAGCCCGGTGCGGAATCCGACAAATACCGCCGGGGCGTGCTCGGGGTGCTAGCCGGCAGCCAGCGTTACACCGGTGCCGCCGTGCTTAGCGTGGGCGGCGCCATCCGGGGCGGAGCCGGCATGGTCAGGCTGCTCTCGGCCCGCCCGGCCGCTGACATCGTCCGTGCGCACTGGCCGGAAGCCGTGATCACGGTCCTTGACCCCGACGACCCGGCCGGGGTCTCGGGACCCGATGCGATCGAGGCGGCCGGCCGGGTCCAGGCCTGGGTGGCCGGCCCCGGGCTGGGCACCGGTGACGATGTGGCCGAGCTGCTCGGCGAGGTGCTCGGGACTGACCTGCCGGTGCTGGTCGACGCCGATGGCCTCACCGTGCTGTCCAGGCATAAGAACCTGTTGTCCGGCCGCGACCCCGAACGCACGGTGATCACGCCGCACGCCGGCGAGCTGGCCAGGCTGACCGGCGGGGACCACGGCGAGATCGAGGAACGCCGGCTTGAATCGGCCAGGCGGGCGGCCGATGACCTCGGCGTCACCGTGCTGCTGAAAGGATCGACGACGGTCGTGGCTGCGCCCGGCGGCGAGAGCGCCTACGTCAACCCGACAGGAACCCCGTGGCTGGCCACGGCCGGCTCGGGTGACGTCCTGTCCGGATTGACCGGGGCGCTGCTCGCCCAGGGCGTCGGCCCGGCCGCCGCGGCTGCAGCGGCGGGCGCGTTCCTGCACGGCCTGGCCGGCCGGCTGGCGGCCAGGGACGCCCCGATCGGCGCCGCCGACGTGCTCGGCGCGATCCCCGACGCGATTCGCGCGGTCGGTGCGGTCGGCGCGATCGGCGCGGACCTGGAGTAGCAGGCGGCGGCCGTGGGCTCTAGCCGGGTCAGGCCGGCGCGCGTCCGGAGAGCGCGTAGTGCAGGACCGCCATGTCCCCGGCCCGGCTCACGCCGGTCAGCACGGCGCGGCGACGTGGGTTCCACGGATACTCGCCGGGACCGGCGAAGCGCGGCGCGCGCGGATCGCCCACGAAGAACGGCGCGATCGCCAGCTGCAGCTCGTCCGCCAGCCCGGCGGTAAGGAACTGGG
The DNA here is from genome assembly GCA_036391235.1 of Streptosporangiaceae bacterium. GTDB lineage: Bacteria > Actinomycetota > Actinomycetes > Streptosporangiales > Streptosporangiaceae > Chersky-822. Next base: position 560 of record DASWAH010000163.1, on the reverse strand, counting down.
TGAGCAGTGACCCGCCGCCCTCCACCATCAGCCGGCCTACTCCGCGCCCGGCGAGGTCGCTCAGGACTGTCTCCAGGCGAGGCTGTGGTCCGGAATCGGCGACGATGGCCACATCGCCGAGGCGGTCGGCGGCTGCCGCGACCGCAGCCGAAGCGACGTAGACGATCCTGTCCTGCCCGGTCCCGAACAGCCGGGCCGCCCGGTCGACCTTCCCGCTGGCGCTGATCACGATCCTGACCGGATCGGGCCGGTGCCCGCTCGCGACCCGGGCCGCGCGGCGCTGCGGCGATCGCAGCATGAGCACGGGATCATCGGCTCGAAGTGTTCCGGCGCCGATCATGATCGCGTCGCAGCTGGCCCGGAGCTCGTCGACCCGGTCCAGGTCCTGCTCGCCCGAGAGCCGCAGCCGGGAAGGCGAGGCATCGTCGATGTACCCGTCGAGCGACATAGCGCAGCTCAGCAGCACGTAAGGCCGTTCCGCGCCCGCGCCCGCCTGCCTCTGCACGCCGCCAGCCTACGGCCCGCCGACCCGCCCCCCCGCCTCTGCGCCCTGCCCCGGC
>DASWAH010000162.1:0-12306 GCA_036391235.1 Streptosporangiaceae bacterium | reverse complement strand
CCAGCCGGGTCGTCCGACCGCAGGCCGAAGCTTCTCCCGTTCGCCCGGTCGGGGTTCACTCCGGAGCTGCGCAGCCAGGCCGCGGGGCGGACAGACGTCGAGCTAGTCGATCTGGAGCGTATGTACCGGGGAGAGTAGGTGGATCTGTCGTTTGCGGGGCTAACGGACGAGGCGGTCGCGTCGCTATAGTTCGCGGAGTATTCACCAATCGTGCGGATTTCGTCTGAGGAGGATTACTCGTGCTCGGTTTTCCCCGAAGATTGACGGCGGTGCTAGCCCCGGCACTGCTGCTGGGCGGCTTGGGTGCGGCCCCCGCGCTCGCGGCCCAGAACTCCCCGGCCGCCACGTGCCCGGCGCCGATCGTGACCGGCGACACCGTGCTGTGCGGCTCGCTTGCCGACGGCGCGACCTACCTGATCGAGGTTCCGGCGCACTGGAACCACAACCTGTTCCTGTATAGCCACGGGTACGTGACGCCGGGCGGCAGCAACCCGGCCCAGGATGCGGGCGACCCGGTGACCGGCGGGTGGATGCTCAGCCACGGCTACGCGCTGGCCGGCTCGTCCTACTCGACCACCGGCTGGGCGATCCAGCAGGCGCTGCCCGACCAGATCGCGACGCTGCGGCTGTTCAGGACGCAGGTCGGGCGGCCGCGGCACACGATCGCGTGGGGCCATTCCCTCGGCGGCATCATCACCGCGGGCCTCATCCAGCGTTACCCGCACCAGTTCAGCGCGGCCATGCCGATGTGCGGCGTGCTGGCCGGAGGGGTCGCGACATGGAACACCGCCCTCGACGGCGCCTTCGCCTTCCAGCAGCTGCTCGACCCGTCGGTGCAGGTCACCGGCATCACCAATCCGACCGCGAACCTGCAGGGCGCGGAGCAGGCCGGCGCCGCGGCCCAGGGCACGGCGGCTGGCCAGGCCAGGATCGCGCTCGCGGCCGCGCTGGGTGACACGCCTGGCTGGTTCACCCCGCTGTCGCCGGAGCCGGCCAAGTCCGACTTCGCCGCCCAGGAGGCCAACCAGTTCCAGTGGTTCTCGCAGGTGGACTTCCCGTTCATCTTCGCGTTCCGGGCCGAGCTGGAGGCGCGGGCCGGCGGCAACCCGTCCTGGAACACCGGGGTCGACTACGTGCGCCAGCTGGCCAAGTCGGCCGACCGGAGCGAGGTCGTCGCCCTGTACAAGAAGGCCGGGCTGAGCTTGCGAGCCGACCTGCGCACCCTGAACCGGGCCAGCCGGATCTCGGCCGACCCGGCCGCGGTGCGTTACCTGGCCCAGAACATCAGCTTCACCGGCCGCATCACCATCCCGGTGCTGAGCATGCACACCACCGGAGACGGGCTGGTCATCCCGCAGAACGAGCAGGCTTACGCCAGCGTCGTCCGCCGGGCGGGCCGGTCGTTCCTGCTCCGCCAGGTGTTCGTGCACCGGGCCGGGCACTGCGCGTTCACCCCGGCCGAGACCATCTCGGCGGCCAGGATCCTGCTGAACCGGATGCGGACCGGGCAATGGCGTGACGGTGCGCTGCAGCCCGCGGCCCTGAACGCCGCGGCGACCGCGCTCGGCCCGTTCTACAACATCTTCGTAAGCGGCGGCAAGGTCGTGCCGACCGCACCGGAGTTCACGGCCTACCAGCCGTCGCTCTACCCGCGCCCGTACGACCTGGGAGTCCGGATCCGGCGGTAGCCGCGGCCCGGCCGTCCTGACAACAACGGCGGGTGCCCCGTTCCGGGGCACCCGCCGTTCGACGTCTTGGAGTACTCCGGCCGGCCCCAACGCCCGCCATTCGGGACTTCGCCAGTCGGCTTCCTCTCCACTCGGAACTCGCCGCTCGGAACTCGCCGTTCGGCCCGAACCCGCGGACCGAACGGCCGCCCTGATCCGCGGCCCGACGTGCGGGAGAGCCTGCCGATCCTCGGCAACCTGATCAGAGACTTCAATTTCGCCCAGCCACCGGCGCCGCCTGGTGCTGCCGGTCCATCCCCGGCCGGGACCGGCCTCGACGTCCGACGGCTAACCTGCGCGCCGCCCTGCCTGGCCGTCGCCCCGGCCATCGCGCCATCGGCGAGACTGCCTGAAACCACTCTCGCCGCTTTCAGCCACACAAGTCACATCAGTCCCAGCCGCGTCCGCCCCCGATTCATGATCAAACCAATCTGGAGACTTTTCCGCATATTGGATAAAAGTCTCCAGCTAGAAAAAGTCTCCGGACTAATCGGACGCGCCCGGGGACTGGGGCGGCTGGGCGTGGCGGCGCTCGGCCGGGTCCAGCCTTACGAGCTGGGCGGCCGTCGGCCGGGCCTCTCGCGGCGGCGTTTGGCCGGGTTCAGCTTCGCGGGGCCGCGGCGCGGTCGGTCGGGGACCCTGCCGCCGCTGTGCGCGCGGCTTAGGCGCCGCGCTTAAGCGGGCCCAGCTTCAGCAGCCGCCACCAGGTCAGCGCCGAGTAGAACAGGAGCAGCAGGATCATCGCGCCGATGTCGATGTACCAGGCGTGCGCCGTGTGCGCCCAGATCGGGTCCCGCGTCGCGACCGGAACCGGCGTGATCTTGTTCAGGTCAACGGTCGACGCGCCCGCGGCGAAACCCCAGCGGGACGGCGTGAACCAGGCAAGTTGCTCCAGACCCGGCTTGCCGTGCACCTGGATGAAGCTGCCGGTGGTAATGACCTGGACCATCACCAGGAGGAACACCAGCGGCATCGCTCGTTCCGTGGTGCTGACGGCCGAGGAGGTGAACAGGCCGATGATCATCGAGACCACAGCGATCAGCGCGATGGCTATGGCGATCTCGAGGATCGGAATCGGCAGGACTGATCCCTTAGGGCCGAAGGTTTTGCCGACCAGTCCGATGCCCACGAGAAGGACGGCCTGGAAGGCGCTGATCACCCCGAGCACGATCACCTTGGACGCGAGGTAGGCACCGGCCGACAGGCCAGTGCCCCGTTCTCGGGCATAGATCGGCCGTTCCTTCACGATCTCGCGAATCGAGTTCAGGGCTCCGGCGAAACACGCGCAGAGCGTGAGGATCAGCAAGCTCGTTTGCGCGCCGCCATTCGGGATGGTCGTAAAGCTGGACGGCGCGACGACATGTACCAGCGCGCCCAGTGCTACGGCCACGCCGATCAGCAGCGCCATGAATCCGCGGTCGGAGGCCAGTACGGCGGTGTACCGGCGGACGAGCGTCGACAGCTGCGCGAGCCGGTTGCTGGTCTTGGGCGCGGCGGCTGGCGCGCCCTGCGGGGCGCGCTGCTGAATGGCGCCAGCTCCTTCCATTCCGGCCGCGACGAACTGCTGGAAGTAGACCGAGTTGCGGAACTCGGTGGCCCAGTCCCGGTTCGGCTCGGCCTCGAACGCCTGGAAGACCTCGGCCCAGCCCGGCTGGTTGAAGTGCTTGAGTCCGTCCCGGGGAGCGCCGAAGTAGGCGATCTTGCCGCCCGGCACGAGGACGAGCAGCCGGTCGCACAGATCCAGGTTGGCGACCGAGTGGGTGACCACGATGACGGTGCGCCCGTCATGGGCCAGGTCCCGCATCTGCTCCATCACCGACTTGTCCAGGCCGGGGTCCAGGCCCGATGTCGGCTCGTCGAGGAACAGCAGCGACGGCTTGGTCAGCAGCTCGAGGGCGACGTTGACCCGCTTCTGCTGGCCGCCCGACATGGCCGCCACCTTGGTCTCGGCGTGCCTGGTCAGCGCCAGCTCCTCCAGGACCTCGTCGATCCGGTGGCTGCGCTCGGCTTTGCTGGTGTCGCGCGGGAACCGCAGTTCGGCCGCGTAGCCGAGCGATCGCTTGGCCGCGAGCTGGGTGTGCAGGATGTTGTCCTGCGGCACCAGGCCGATCCGGTGCCGCAGCTGGGCGTAGTTCTGGTACAGGTCACGGCCGTCGTACAGCACCTGGCCGTGGTTGGCCGGTGCGGTCCCGGTCAGCGCGCCAAGCAACGTCGACTTGCCGGCGCCGCTCGGGCCGATCACGCCCATGAAGCACTTCTCGCCGAGCGGGAAGGTGACGTGGTCCAGCAGCACCCGTCCGCTGGGCAGCGTGACGGTCAGGTCGGCGGCGATGAACGAAACCTCGCCGGTGTCCAGGAACTCCTGCAGTTCCTCGCCGACCAGCCGGTACGTGGCCGGCCCGATGCCGATGATGTCCCGCTCGGTGACCGGGGCCGAGTCGATCCGCTGGCCGTTCAGGTACGTCCCGTTGTGGCTGCCCAGGTCCGCGATCGTGTAGCCGCCGCGCGGGTCGCGGCGCAACTCGGCGTGGTAACGGGACACGCTCAGGTCGGCCACCACGACCTGGTTGTCGGCCGCGCGGCCGATCCGCAGCAGCGTGGTCGGCAGCCGCAGCACCGCGCTGGGCATCCGCTCCATGCTGGGCCGCGGCGGCGGTACCGCCGGGCCGTTAGGGCCGCCTGGCACGCCCGCGGGCGCCCCGCCGTAGCCGCCGCCTGGCGTGCCGCCTGGCGCTCCGCCGTAGCCTGCTGGCCCGCCGCCCGGCACTCCGGCCGGGGCGCCGCCATACCGCCGGTCGGCGGCCACGTCGGCCGCGAGCCGGTTCACCGCCGGGTTGGCCGGGGCTGGGCTAGCAGGGACCTGGCCTGGTGAGTCCGCGTACCTGGTCGGCGCGCCCCGGCCGGGCTGGACGTTCTCGGCTGGCCTGGCCGGCGCCGCTACGGAGCAGGAGAGGGCCGGGCCGTCGTCGGGATGACCGAGCCTGAGGGCGCAGTTACCGGAGATAGCGACACGCTGCACGCGGTCGCGGCCCTGAAAGGTGCCGTTCGTGGAGCCGACGTCCTCAAACAGCCAGGAAGTCCCTTCCTGGCGCAGGACGGCGTGCCGCCAGGACACGCGCGAGTCGTTGACGACGACGTCTGACTGAGGGTCCCTGCCGAGGTAATAGCTGCGGCCGGCGGGAAGCGATCGCTCTCCGTCTGGCGTGCGCACGACCAGCGCTGGCCCAGCGGGTGAGTAGGCGGACTCTGGAGTCATGGGCTAACTGTAGAGCCTATTTCGGGACCCTGGATACCGCTATGGGTGCCCGTTTTAGCTGCGGTGTTCTGGTTCAGGGGTGCGCTTTGCACTCCCATGGGAAACGGCCGCAGTGCCCGGCCGGCGGGCTCCGCCGACGGGAATTTCGGAAACATCCATACTTCTCGCGGGGCGTTTGCCTGGTTATTCTGGGCTTTAATGGATGTAAGCCTCGTATCGGGTCTATCCGGCGCAGCTGGAAGATGCCCGCTGCCTTGGCGTACTGTCGCCATGACGCGCGGGGGAGGCGGCGTGCCATCGGGCGCGTAGGTTGCGGCGGACAAGGCCAAACCGGATACTTGGAACGCCCATCCTGACTGCCGTGCCCTGCCCACATTGCTGCGCTGACTTTTGTCGCGGATGCGAAAACGCGGAACGCGCGGTACGGGGACTTCGGCACAGTACGCAGGCTCTTGGGGAGGCAGGGTGAGCGAGGGCGGCAGTCCCGTTGTGCCGGGCGGCTTCGCGCCCGGTTCGCGGATCGCCGGCTATCTGCTGGAAGAGCAGATCGGCCAGGGCGGCATGGCCGTCGTGTTCCGGGCCCACGACGAACGTCTCGACCGCACCGTGGCCCTGAAGATCCTGGCCCCGGCACTGGCCGCCGACGACGCGTTCCGGCAGCGGTTCATCAGGGAGTCGCGGGCAGCCGCGGCCGTCGACGACCCGCACATCATCCCGGTCTTCGAGGCCGGCGAGGCAAGTGGCGTGCTATTCATCGCGATGCGCTTCGTCCGCGGCGGCGACGTGCGGTCGTTGGTCAGCCAGTTCGGGCCGATGCCGCCGGGCCGCGCCGTCGAGATCATCTCGCAGGTCGCCAATGCGCTCGACGCCGCGCACGGCCGAGGCCTGGTGCACCGCGATGTCAAGCCGGCCAACATGCTGCTGGACGCGAGTTCCGGTGCGGGGCGTCCCGACCATGTTTATCTTTCCGACTTCGGCCTGAGCAAAGGCTCCCTGCAGGCCAGCGGACTCACCGGTACCGGCACCTTCCTGGGCACCCTTGACTACATCTCGCCCGAGCAGATTGAGGGCAAGCCGGTCGACGGCCGCGCGGACGAGTACGCGCTCGCTTGCGCCGGGTTCGAGCTGCTGACCGGGGTCCCGCCGTTCCAGCGGGACGAGGCCATGGCGGTGATGTACGCGCAGCTGTCCGAGCCGCCGCCGCCGGTCACCAGGCGGCGTCCCGACCTGCCGCCCGCGGTCGACGCCGTGTTCGCCAGGGCACTGGCCAAGACGGCTAACGAGCGCTATCCGAGCTGCCGTGATTTCACCGACGCGCTGCGGGACGCGCTCGGGATCCGGCCGTACGACTCGGGACCGGGGACGGTCCCGAGCGGGGAGCACCCGGCCACCCAGGTGGTCAGGCCGTCAGGCCCCGGTTCCGGTGGCGGTTCCGGCGGTCAGGGGTGGGGTCAGGGCGGCCCTGCTCAGGGCTACGGTCCCGGCCAGGGCTACGGCCCCGGCCAGGGCGGTGTAACGCCGCCGAGCGGGCCGCCGGTCGGCGCTGGTGCCGCCGGGGCGGCCGGATTCGGGGCGGCCGAGACCCAGCTGGCCGGCGGCAGCGGCGGCGGAGGCCAGCCGACGTCGCGCGACCTGACCGCGCAGCAGTGGCAGGGCGGCGGCCCCGGCGGCGGAGATTATGGCGGCTACGGCGGGGGCGGTGGTGGCGGCGGAGACGGCCGGCCGGGCAGGCCGTGGTGGCGGTCCTGGTTCGCCCTGGTCGCGGTGATCGTCATCCTGGTCGCCGGCGGGGTCGTGTACGTGTCGCTGTCCGGCGGCAATGGCGGCGGCGGCCCGACGCAGCACGGCGGTCATGTCACCGCGCTGAAGGCCCCTGGCTGCAGCACCGCCGCTGCGGCTGGTCATGCGGTGAACGCGCACTCGCAATTGGTGTCGACCGTCCCGACGGCGAAGCCCTTCGGAGTTGTCGCGAGCAAAGACGGCAAGGCCGTCTTCGTCGTCACCGATACCTCGCTCCAGGTCTTCAAGCCGTCCTCAGGACAGGCGCTGTCGCATGCCTTCAATTATCCGGTTGGCGGTAACCCTGGGGTGGCCACGACCGCGGTGCTCACCAGCGACGGCAAGTATGTGCTGGTCGCAGCGGACAACGGGATCCAGGTGCTGAATGCCGCCGAACTGGAGAGCGGAGCGGGCAGCGCGAATGTCCTCACCTTGCAGGTGCCGGGGCTTACGACTAGCAAGGACAAGCGCGCAATCGGCGTCGCGGTCACTCCCGACGGCAAGTACGCCTTCGTCAGCCTGCAATTCGCGAACAAGATTGCGGTGTTCGACCTGAGCAAGTCGGTGGCCTCGGGATCGACGGACTACCTGGGCTCGGTCAAGATCGGCGACCAGCCGGTTGGCCTGGCGGTGTCCCCCGACGGCAAGACGCTCTACGCGACCAACTTCGTCAACCCGGACGCGAGCGTTCCTGGCGGGCTGTCAGTGATCGACGTCGGCAAGGCAGTGACCACAGGCCAGCAGAAGTCGGCCGTAGTCAGCACCGTCCAGACCGGCTGCGGCCCGGCTAGGATCGTCATCTCGCAGGACGGCAGCACTCTGTGGGTGAGCATGAAGCAGAGCGACGCGGTGCTCGGGTACTCGGCGTCGCTGCTGCGGTCTGATCCGAAGAAGGCGCTCAAGGCAAAGGTTCTGATCGGCCACGAGCCGGTCGGCATCGCGCTGGCAAACGGCGGCAGCCGGGTGCTAGTCGCCGACACGGACCAGTCTCCTGCTCCTGCTAATGGCCATAACATCGCCGTCGTGAGTACCTCTGCCGCGATGTCCGGCAAGGACGCCTTGCTCGGCTACATCGCGAGCGGCTTGGGTCCGCGCGAACTCGCGGTCTCACCGAGCGGCCAGGTCCTCTACGTGACAGCTCGCGACTCGGCCCAGATCCAGGTCATACGCCTGAGCACGCTGCCCTGAACAGGGCTATACAGACCGGAGGCGGAAAGCGTGTACCAGTACCAGGCGCCAGCGAAGCGCTCGCGCACTACCAAGATCGTGATCTGGGTGGTCGCCGTCCTTGTGCTCCTGGTCGCGCTGGACTTCGGCGCGAAGATCTTCGCCGAGAGCGAGGCCGCCACCCAGATCCAGAAGCAGGGCTTCCCGAAGAAGCCGAGCGTCTCGATCGCCGGCTTCCCGTTCCTGACCCAGGTGATCACCAGGAACTTCCACCAGATCACGATCAGCTCGTCCAACATCCCCGAGGGGCCGATCAGGATCACGAGCCTGCACGTTATCGCCGACAACGTAAAGCTGAACTCCAGTTTCCAGTCCGGCACAGCCGGCCCGCTGAACGGAACCGTGCTGATCAGCCTGGGTGAGATCGGCAGTTTCCTGTCGGCCGCCGGCCCGCTGGCCTCGTTCCTGGGCGGCGGCTCAGGCGGCGGGCTGCACATCGAGTCGGTCGGCAGCAACGAACTCAAGGGCAGCCTGAAGCTGATCGGCGGCGCGGTCTCCTGGTCCGCGGTCTGGCAGGTGAAGTCGGCCGGCCCGCACGAGATCGACCTGGTGCTGGTGCACAGCAACGGCCTGCCTGGCAGCCTGCGCAACAACGCGAGCAACATCAAGCTGCCGCTGAACTCCCTGCCGGCCAACCTGACGCTGACCGGCAAGGTCGACTCGTCCGGCAAGGGCATCACGGCCCAGGTGCACGCGGATAGCATCTCGTTCGGCGGCTGAGGCCAGGCGGCCGTCCGCCGCCGGGCCGGCCACCGGGTTGTGCGGGCGTTCTGTCGCCTAAAGCCGTCAGCGTCTGGCGCGGGCGGCCATAGGATCAATTGTCCGTGCCTGTTCCGGCCGGTCGGCCGCGGCGATTGCGAGGACCGACGTGTTCCGTATCTACGAGCTGTTCCTCGTCGTCAGCGGTATCGCGATGCTGGTGCTCGCGGGCATCAGGAACGGCCAGACGCCCGGTCGGCGGGCCTGGAGCGGGATACTCGGCGCCGGGTTCACGCTGTACGGCCTGTACCTGCTGCTGTTCTTCCGCGGCGGTCATTACGTGGTCTTCTACTACGTGTTCATCCTGCCGGTTCTCATGATCGTCCGGTTCTTCCGTGACCGGTCCGCGCTCCAGGCGGGCCAGCAGCAGGGGGCGTTCCAGGGACCGATGCCGACCTTCGGCCAGCCGCCGCCCTACGGTCAGCCCGGGCCGGCTTACGGTCAGCCGCCCGCCTACGGCCAGCCGCCGGCCTATGGTCAGCCTGGGCCGGCTTACGGCCAGCAACCTGGCCACGCCTACGGCCAGCCGCCCGCCTATGGTCAGCCCGGATACGACCCGCCCGCGAACGGTTACCCCGAGTACGGCCAGCCGGGTCCCGGGCCGGGAGCTTCCGGCCAGCCCCAGGGACCTTCCGGCAGCTGACCAGCTTTCCGGTCCCGCCGGCCTGAACTGCAATGATTGGGTGGAGTTTGCGCGTGATAGCGCCAAGAACTCCACCCAGCGATTGCAGTGGCTGGCTCCCTAACTGGCTCGCTGCGTGATCGGCCGGGGCTGGGCCCGGGCGGGCCTGGGACCGGGTCGGCTACCATGCACGAGACTCCCGCCGGTGTAGCTCAGTTGGCAGAGCAGCCGTCTTGTAAACGGCAGGTCAGCGGTTCGATCCCGCTCACCGGCTCGGGGCCAGGATCCCCGTCAGCCCCCTTGGCAGGAACTCGGAACTGGCCTTAGGCCGCGCGCGGTCATGACCGGACCCTCAGCACGGTCTTTCCCGGCCGCCGAGGCGCGGGCGGTGGCCCATAGGCAATCGCCGCGTCGGCGAGCGGTAGCGTCCGGGCGATGACCGGCCGGAGCTGACCCTGCTCCGCGAGGCCGGCGATGTGCCGCAACTCGTCAGGGTCAGGCGCCACCACGAAGAAGATGGCCTGGATTCCGTGGCGCTCCGCCTCGGACTCGTCGGGCGGCTGGGCCAGGGTGACCAGACGCCCTCCCGGCCGTACCAGCCCGTACGACTGTGCTGGCACTGGTCCGCCGAACGTGTTCACGAGGACGTCGAAGAGCGGTTCGCCCGGGGCGAGTGCCGCAGGCACCGAGGGCACTATCGCGTCGGCGCCCAGTGTCCTGACCAGGGGCGCGTGCTCTTCGGCGGCGGTAGCCGTCACTTCCGCTCCCAGCGCCTTGGCCAGCTGGACCGCCAGGGAACCGACCCCTCCGGCGCCGCCCTGGACGAACACCCGCTGGCCGGACTGCACCCGGGCATGATCCGAGAGCGCCTGCCACGCGGTGAGGGCCGCCAGCGGCAGTGCGGCTGACTCGACGTGGGAAAGACCGGTCGGCCGGGGGACCGCCGCCTCCTGGGGAAGCGACACGTAACCGGCCGCTGCGCCGTCGTGGTAGAAGTCGATGAGCCCGTATACCTCGGTGCCCGGCGTCACGGCATTCACGTCGGCGCCAGCCTGAGCGACCACGCCAGAGAATTCGTGCGACGGGATGATGGGCGTGCGATCGGCCCCGTCCGCTGACTGCCAGGTCGGTTCCCAGGCAAGCTCGCCCGGGGTGACCGCGGCCGCGTGCACCTCGACGAGCACCTCACCTGGCCCCACATCGGGAACCGGGACGTCCTCGTAGCGGAGCACTTCAGGCCCGCCGCGCTTGTGTGCTCGAACTGCCTTCATCATGCTCATGGCGCTTCGTGCTTTCTGGCTCGAAACGGATAGGCAGGCGAACTGCCCTCGGCCACGAGCCGAGCCTAAGCCGCGATCCTGGCGATGAATCCGCGGACCCGCTCGCGTCTATCTTGCAGGGATGTTCACCTTCATGTCGGAATCGAGGCGAAATGGCGCGATCGCGTTATAGCGACCTATGGACGCTGGTGCACGCCGAACGTGCTGCGCTGGCGGAGGATCTGGCGACCCTCGGCCCAGAGCAGTGGCGGCACGGCACCCTGTGCGGGGACTGGGACGTCGAGCAGGTCGTCGCTCACCTCACGGCGGCGGCGAGCCTGAACCAGCGGCGGTGGCTGCTCAGCATGCTCGGCGCGCGGTTCCGCCCCGATGTGCACAACCAGCGGCGGCTGGCCGAGCACCGCGGCAGCACCCCCGCCGAAACGCTCGACCGGTTTCGCGCCGTCGTCACCAGCACGACCGCGCCGTCCGGCCACATTCCGGCCTACCTCGGCGAAGTCGTCGTACATGCCCAGGACATCCGCCAGCCGCTGGGCGTCGCACGGCGACCCAGCGTTGGCGCGCTGACGCCGGTGGCCGGCTTCTTCGCCGGCCGCGACTTCGCCGTTCCTAGCCGGACCCGCGTTGCCGGCCTGCAGCTGCGGGCCGACGACGGGCCATTTGCCGCGGGAACTGGCCCGCTGGTGACTGGGTCCACGCTCGCGCTGGTGATGAGCATGGCGGGCCGGGCATCGTATCTGGCGGAGCTAGACGGTCCGGGCGTGCCGACGTTGCGCTCGCGTCTGCACGCTGCCGCGAGCTGAAACGCCCGGCCAAGCCGAGTCCGGCCAGGAATTCACCGGCCGACCTTACCGAGCTTCCACGCGGGCTTCACAGCGCGCGCGTCTGGTCATCATCGGCCCGTGGTCTGCTTAGCGGGATGCGACTGACTGGTCGGCGCGAGGCGAGCGAGCGATGACGCGCGGGTTCGGGCGCCTGACCAGACAGCTCGCGGTCTCGTTTGTCGCCGTCGGGGTGGCCGCGGTCACCGTCGCCCTGACGATCACGGCCCTGACCGTCACCGGATACGAGGACCGGATCCGCACCCACCACGAAGCCCAGGAGACGGCCGCGATCGCGGCCGCCGCGGCGGCCGTCTATGGCCGGTCGGACCGCGCGGCGATGACCGACTCGATCCTGGCCGGGGCGCGCCGCCTCGGCGCGGTCGCCCAGGTCAGGGACGGCTCTGGTCACCTGCTGCAGGGCTCGCCGGGATTCGCGAAAGCGCCCGACGACCGGCCGTTCAAGGCGCCAATCGTCGTCGGCGGCCGCACGGTCGGCACGATCGTGCTTCGATTCGGCGATCGCGGACTGGCCGCGCTGCTCGCGACCTTCAATGCGGAACGCTGGCGGGCCAGGATCATCGGCGGTTGCGCGGGCGCGCTGATCGCCTTGGTCGTCGCCCTGCTCCTCGCGCCCAGGATCACCGCGCCACTGAACCGGCTGCTGCGGGCTGCGCGGAGCCGGGCGGCCGGGCGACTCGACGTGCGGGCAGGCGAGGTCAGCGGCTTCCGCGACATCCGCCAGTTGGCGGCGACGTTCGACGAGATGGCCGATGTGCTGGACCGGCAGGAACAGCTGCGCAGGAACCTGGTCGCAGACGTCGCCCACGAACTG
>DASWAH010000161.1:0-4169 GCA_036391235.1 Streptosporangiaceae bacterium | reverse complement strand
CGGCGGCACCCGGCACCTGTGCCGCCCGGGATCCGTGCTGACCGCCGGCCCCTCTGGCCTGGCCTCCGCGGGCCCCGCTGGCAGCACCGGCCCCGCCGGCCGGCTTGGCCGCTCCGCCCGGCGGATCGGCCGGGGTGTCGGGCTGGATGTCGATCCGCCAGCCGGTCAGCCTGGCCGCCAGCCGGACATTCTGGCCCTCTTTGCCGATCGCCAGCGAGAGCTGGTAGTCGGGCACGATCACCTGTGCCACCCGGTTGGCCGCGTCCAGCACCCTGACCTGGGAAACCCGGGCGGGCGAGAGCGCGTGCGCGACGAACTCGGCCGGCTCCTCGGAGAAGTCGACGATGTCGATCTTCTCGCCGTGCAACTCGGCCATCACGTTGCGGACCCGGCTGCCCATCGGGCCGATGCACGAACCCTTCGCGTTGACCCCAGGCTCCCTCGCGATCACCGCGATCTTCGTGCGGTGACCGGCCTCGCGGGCGATCGCGGCGATCTCCACCGCGCCAGAGGCGATTTCCGGCACCTCGAGCGCGAACAGCTTGCGCACCAGATTGGGGTGGGTCCTGGACAGCGTGACTGACGGGCCGCGGAACCCCTTCCTGACGTGCAGCACGTAGCACTTGAGCCGCTCGCCGTGCACGTAGCGTTCGCCTGGCACCTGCTCGGTCGGCGGCAGGATCGCCTCGATCCGGCCCAGGTCGACCAGGACCGCCTTCGGGTCCTTGCCCTGCTGGATCACGCCTGCGACGACGTTGCCCTCCTGGCCGGCGAATTCGCCGAACGTGAGCTCGTCCTCGGCGTCACGGAGCCGCTGCAAGATCACCTGACCCGCGGTGGTCGCGGCGATCCGGCCGAAACCAGCGGGCGTATCGTCGTATTCCCGCAGCGTCTGGCCGTTCTCGTCGGTCTCGGCGGCCCACACGGTCACATGACCGGTGTTCTTGTCCACCTCCACCCTGGCGGACTGGGCCGCCCCCTCGGTCTTGTGGTACGCCACCAGCAGCGCATCCTCGATGGCCTTGATCACCAGGTCCATCGAGATGTCCTTCTCGGCCTCCAGGCTCCGCAGGACCGTTACGTCAATGTCCATCGGGTCCCTCCTCTTCCGGACTGCCCGCGGACCCGTCAGGTCCGGCGCCGCCGTCCTGGCCGGCCTCGTCGTCGTCCTCCCCGGCCAGGCGGCCGAACTCGACCTGCACCCGTCCGGGACCCAGGTCGGCGTACCGCACCGTCCTGGTCGTGCCGTCCCTTTCCAGCGTGACGCCCTGCTGATCGGCGTCGACGATCCGCTCGGGCCGGGGATCGGCTTGGTCGGCCGCCTCGTCGCCGGCCACCTCGACGACGACCAGCCGGCCGGTCGCCCGCCGCCAGTGCCGGGGCTGGGTCAGCGGCCGGTCCACCCCGGGCGAGGACACCTCGAGCGTGTACGGCGCGTCGCCCATCGCGTTCGCGGCGTCCAGCTTGGCCGAGACCTCGCGGCTCACCTCTGCGATGTCGTCGAGGTCCACGCCGCCGTCGGCGTCGACGATGATCCGCAGCACCCGGCGCCGTCCGGCCGTACCGACCTTGACCGTTTCCAGGTCCATGTCCAGCGCGTGCAGGACCGGCTCGATCAGGGCGGCCAGCCTGGCCGTATCCGAGCTGCCGGGCGAGCTGCCCCGGTGACCCGGTCCCGGCCGGCCGCCGTCGTAGCCCGGCCGGCCCGCCCCTGGCCCGCTGCCCCGGCCGGCCGACGCCCGTCCGCGGGTGTCGCGACCCGATCCGGCCCGCGCACCAGGACGCGCCTGGCGGGGCGCGCCGCGACGCGAGTTCTCACGCATCACGCCTCCTCGCCGGCGACCTGTTTCTGCTGTCCGGGCTCTAGCCTAGCCGTGAGGATAGCTCGGCGTTCTGACCTGTTGGTCTTCTCGGCCCGCGGCCTCACCTCCGGCCGCCGGACTTGCTCAGCCACGGAGCGTGATCGGCCGCCGCGGCACCGCGGGCGTGGCATGCTGGGTGCCGCCCCGGCAGCCGGGCAGCGAGCGGGATGAAGGAGCGGATCAGGTGCGGCCAGAACCGACCAGGCGCCTCGTGCTCGGCGCGGCCGCGACCGCGGGCATGCTCGGTCTGGCCGGCTGCAAGGGCCTGGAGGTACTCGGCCCGCTGCCCAGGCCGGGCCAGGCTGTGCGGACGCTCGAGCATGCGATCGCGGCCGAAGAGCTGATGCTGGCTCGGTATCAGGCGGCTCAGGGGGCGCTGTCCGGCGGTCACGCGAGCCGGGTCGTCGCGGCCATCGCGGTCCAGCACCAAGCTCACCTCGACCAGCTCAGGGCCCGCCTCGATCTGCCGCAGCGGCTGCGTACCGCACGTCCGAGACCGAGTCCGTCGGTGCCACCTCCGGCCGGCGGCCGGCATGCCATCCTGGCCGGGCTGGCCCAGGCCGAGGCCCAGGCGTCGGCCAGGCTGACCGCGGAACTGGCCGCGGAACCGGCCGCCCTCGCCCAGCTGATGGCCTGCATCGGCGCGGCCGAGGCCGCGCACCAGGTACTCCTTGGCCACGGCCGCACGATGTCGAGCCCGGCTGGCACGGGGTCGGCCGGCACGGGGTCGGCCAGCACGGGGTCGGCCAGCACGGGGCCGGCCGCTGTCGTCCGTGGCGCCCGCGGCCAGGCCAGCCGCGCCCTCCCTGCCCTGCAGGCCGCCCTCGCCGCCGAGCAGGCCGCCAGCTACGGCTACGGCATCGCGGGCGCGCACCTGACCGGCGCGAAGTACGCCGCGGCGGCCGCCGACTGTGTGGCCCACCAGAGCGCCAGGGACACTCTCAGCGCGATGATCAGCGCCCTCGGCGGCCAGCCGCGGCCAGCCGCGATCGCCTACCGGCTGCCTGGTCCGTACGGGACAGCCAGGGAGGCAGCCAGCCTCGCCGCCGCCCTGGAACGCCAGGCTGCCGAGACGTACGTTGGCCTCGTCGCCGTGCCTGCGCCCGGGCTGCGCACCTTCGCGGCCGACGGCATCAGCTCGTGCGCCGTCCGGGCGGCCCGCTGGACCGGCCGCTCCCCGGCGTTCCCCGGCCTGCCGCCCGCCCGCTAGCCTTGCCCCCGCCGGGCCCGGCGAGCCCACTCCTGCGGGCCCTCGCGAGCCCGCCAGCCTGACCGCCACCAGCCCGCGCCCGACTGCCCGGCAAATGGCCGAACCAATTTTGCGCATCAAACGGCCGGAACCGGCCCACCGGGTTCTGGTGATGACTGTGACTTTGTCAACGGAACTTGCAGGTCAGCCGGCGATCAGTGCATTCTTTGAAGGGTGCATTACTTTCCGCGATTCAATGAATACGTTAGGTGACATGGTGGCCCTGGTAACTGGTCAGGCCAGCGGCGATCCTGGCACGGAAACGCCCTTGCCGTACTTTCTTGACCGTTTGGAGAGCCTGGCCGAAGAGCTGGGCAAATACGGCCTGATGACCAGGCTGACGGCGCCGCCGGGCCGGGTCCCGAGCCTGCACGTGGTCAACCCGGCCGTCTCCCGGCTAGCGGAGGACGTCTACGTCGGCCGCAGCCAGGACGGCCTGTGGTGGTTCTGGTGGCCCTGGGCCGAGCGGATCGCTCCTGGCGACGAGCTGGCCAGCGCGGCCGCGCTGATCGCGCGCGTGCTCAGCGCCGTCCGCTAGCCCGCCGCCGTCGCTCAGCGAGCGACGAGCGCCTCTGGCAGCGGCTCGGCGTGCAACACCGTCAGCCGGGACACGGCCCTGGTAAGGGCCACGTACAGGCGCTGCAGCCCGCGCGCCTCGGCCGCCGCGATCTGGCCCGGTTCGACCACGATGACGTGGTCGAACTCCAGGCCCTTGGCCAGCCCGACCGGGACCACCAGCAACCCGGCGTCGTCAGCCTCGCCGTCCAGCACCGCGTGCTCCAGCCCGGCCGCCGTCAGCGCCGCGCTCACCGCCGGAACCTCAGCGTCGGACACGATCACCGCGGTCGAACCAGGGCTGGCCATCGCCTCGCCGCAGGCCGCGGCCAAGGCCGGCCCCATGCCGCCGTGCTCGACCGCGGTGATGGCGAGCGCGCCGGGGTCCTGCCGCACCGAGACCGGCGGCGCCAGTTCTGGCGCGATCCGCTCGAGCAGCCGGCTCGCGAAGTCCAGGATCTGCCGAGGCACCCGGTACCCGAGGGTCAGGATCTCCAGCGCGG
>DASWAH010000160.1:0-14490 GCA_036391235.1 Streptosporangiaceae bacterium | reverse complement strand
CGGCTGCCTGCCTGGCCGTCACCGGTCCCGGCGCGGCCATTTCTGCCGCGATCGGGACCTCAGGCCCGGCAGGGGCGTGCGGGCTCGTCGCGAGTTCAAGGCGACGTCGTGATTACGTTCCGTATCACGCCACGCACGCGGGGTGCTTTCGCCCACTAACAATGCCCGAACACACGGGGTCATGAAGGCAGATTCGACGAAAAGATTGCTATGAAATGAATCACATGTGATCAAGAAAGGACCCGCACCATTCGTGCGGCGGAACGCCGTCAGTAGGCGACCAGCACCCGGACGGCGTCGGCCACCGACGCGACCGACGGGATCACCTGCTGCTCGAGCGCGTCCGCGAACGGCAGCGGCACGCACGCGGCCGCGACCCGGCGCACCGGCGCGTCCAGGAGCTCGAACCCCTCGTCGGCGACGATCGAGGCCACCGTGCCGCCCCAGCCGCCTTGGAACGGGTTCTCCTCCACGACCAGCAGCCGCGAGGTCCGCCCGACCGACGCCAGGACCGTGGCCATGTCCAGCGGGACCAGGCAGCGCAGGTCTATCACCTCCGCGCTGATCCCGTCGGCGGACAGCGCCTGCGCCGCGGCCAGCGCCATGGGCACGGTCGCGGCCAGTCCCACGATCGTGACATCGGTGCCTGCCCGCGCGATCGCGGCCTCACCGAGCGGCACCACGTGGTCCGCCGGGGCAGCCGGGCCCTTGCTCGCGAACAGCCCCTTGTGCTCGAAGAACACCACCGGATCGGCGCTGCGTACGGCCGACGCCATCAGCCCGACCACGTCGGCCGGCGTCGACGGCGCGACGATCTTCAGGCCGGGGATCGTCAGGGCCCAGTTCTCCACCGCCTGCGAGTGCTGGGCGCCGAACCCGAGGCCGCCGCCGTTGGCCGTCCTGACCACCAGGGGCACGGTCACCTGACCGCCGGTCATGTACCGCATCTTCGGTATCTCGTTGGCCAGGTAGTCCCAGCACACCGCGAAGAAGTCGGAGAACATGATCTCGGCGACCGGCCGCATCCCGGTCATCGCCGCCCCCATGGCCAGGCCGAGGATGGCCTGCTCGGAGATCGGCGTGTCCCAGATCCGGCCGGCCCCGAACTCCTCGAACAGGCCCTGGGTCGTCTTGAACACCCCGCCGGCCTTGCCGATGTCCTCGCCCAGGCAGACGACCGACGGGTCGCGGCGCAACTCGCGCGCGAGGCCCTCGGAAACCGCCTCCCGATACGTCACCGTGCCGCCCGGCGCGCGACCGCTCATGTCCGCCATTGCGAGCCTCCATCCGCCCAGACATCGGTCAGCGCGTCACCCGGGTCGGGCGCGGGCGCGGCCCTGGCCGCGGCGACGGCGGCGGCAACGGTCGCGGCCGCCCGGTCGTCGGCCTCGACCGCCCGTTCCACCGGAACCCCCATCCCGGCGAGCCGGGACCTGGCGATATCGAGCGGGTCACGTTCCATCCACTCGGCTACTTCCTCGGCCGGCCGGTAGGTCGCGGGATCGGTACGGCTGTGCCCGAAGTGCCGGTACGTCCGCGCCTCGATCACCGTGGGTCCCTGCCCGGCCCGCGCCCTGGCCGCCGCCCTGGCCACCGTCTGCGCCACGACCACCACGTCGTTGCCGTCGATCAGCTCGGCCGGGATGCCGTAGGCCGGCGCCCGGTCGGCCGCCGGGTTAGGCACCGCGGTCACGCTGCCGATCGGCGTGTACTCCATGTACAGGTTGTTCTCGCAGATGAACAGCACCGGCAGGGACCAGACGGCGGCGATGTTGAGCGCCTCGTGGAACGCGCCGATGTTGGTCGCGCCGTCGCCGAAGAAGGCGACCGCGACCTGATCGGTGCCGCGCAGCTTCGCCGACCAGGCCGCGCCGGCCGCCAGCGGCAGGTGCGCCCCGACGATCGCGTACGAACCGAGCATCCCGGCCGACGCCTTGGTCAGGTGCATCGAGCCGCCCTTGGCCCGGCAGATGCCGGTCGCCTTGCTCATCAGCTCGGCCAGGCATTCCTCAGGGGTCGCCCCGCGCGCGATCGCGTGGTGATGGCCGCGGTAGGTCGCGAACACATAGTCGTCGGGCCGCAGGCCGGCGCTGGCGCCGACCGCGACCGCCTCGTGCCCGGCCGCCAGGTGGGTGGTGCCCTTGACCAGCCCGGCCAGGAACAGGTCATGCGCCGCCTTTTCCGTGCGGCGGATCACCGCCATCTGCTCGTAGAGCAGCAACAGCCGGTCGGCGCCGATGTCGGTGTTCTCTGTCATCGCGGTCACCGGGACTGTCCTGGAGCCGACTCGCCGCGTCCGGCCTCCGCGGGGGGATGCGGGGGGTCGTCCCCCCGGCCAGCCTCCGCGGGGGGATGCGGGGGGTCGTCCCCCCGGCCAGCCGGAGTGTTGAGATGTGACTGGCTTTCGCGGAGCGTGTTGAGGGCGCCGCCGGCGGTCCAGTACTTGCGCCCGGCGACGAGCAGTTCCTCGGCCGGGAACTTGGTGATCACCTCGCAGCCGTCCGCGGTCACCACGACCTCCTCCTCGATCCGGGCGGCCGACCAGCCGTCCGCGGCCGGCCAGTACGTCTCCAGCGCGAACACCATGCCCTCTTCCAGCGGCTCGGGATGATCGAGCGAGACCAGCCGGGAGAAGATCGGCTTCTCCCAGATCGACAGGCCCACGCCGTGACCGTACTGCAGCGCGAACGCGGCGGTCTCGTCGGGGAAACCGAACTCTTCAGCCCGCGGCCACAGCGAGACGATCTCGCCGGTCGTGGTACCCGGCTTGACCAGCGCGATCGCCGCATCCATGTACTCGCGGCAGCGAACATAAGCGTCCCGCTGGGCCCGGGACGCGCTGCCCACGGCCAGCGTCCGGTAGTAGCAGGTGCGGTAGCCGTTGAAGCTGTGCAGGATGTCGAAGAACGCCGGGTCGCCCGGCCGCAGGATGCGGTCGCTGAACACGTGCGGGTGCGGCGAGCAGCGCTCGCCGGAGATCGCGTTCACGCCCTCCACGTACTCGCTGCCGAGGTCGTACAGCACCTTGGCGACCAGGCCGACGCACTCGTTCTCGCGCACGCCGGGCCGCAGGAACTCGTACAGCTCGTCGTAAGCCGCGTCGACCATCGAGCAGGCGGTCGCGAGCAGCGCGATCTCGTCCTGGGTCTTGATCCGGCGCGCCTCGAGGAACACCTGCTGGCCATCGGTGGTCTCGATGCCCTCGTCCTTCAGGGCGGCCAGGATCGGCATCTCGGCGACGTCCACCCCGACCGGCGCGTCGGCCAGGCCGTGCTCGCGCAGCTCGGCCGCGACCTTCCTGGCTACCTCGCGGGCGATCCCGGCGTCAGGATGGAACGCGCCCCGCAGCGTCGAGATCCCCGCCCTGGCCCCGGTCCTCGCCGCCCCCTCCGGCGTCGGGTCACCCGGCGAGTGGTCGAGCCACGGGTTGTACAGCTGGTGGTGCCGGGCGGCCGAGCCGAAATCCCACACGACCGGCTCGCCACCCCGCGGCAGCAAGGCGAACCTGATCAGCTTGTCCATCGCCCAGGTACCGATGTGGGTGGCCGTCATGTACCGGGTGTTCGGCATGTCAAAGCTGAGCAGCGCGCCCAGCTCGGACCGCTCGAGCTGCGCCTTCAGCCGGGCCAGCCGCTCGGCCCGGAGCCGGCCGGTGTCGACCCGCTGCTCCCAGTCGACCGCGTTCGTGCCGTAGGTACGTATCGCCATGACCTCACCCCTGACTGATCGATAGGCCTAGGTCGTTCAGGATCACGACGGCCGCGTTGCGGCCGGGGGCGCCGGACACCGAGCCGCCGGGGTGGGTGGTCGCCCCGGTCTGGTACAGCCCGGGAATCGGCATCCGGTGGCTCGCCCAGCCTGGCACCGGCCGCAGCTCGCCGGACTGCGCCGGACCGGCGTCGCCGCCGTGGCAGGAGCCGTGCCAGTTGTGCTCGTTCATCCGCTCCAGGTCGAGCGGGCTCTTCACCTGCGCGGCCAGGAAGTCCTCGTCGGTCAGGTTCGGCGCGTGCTTGCGCAACTCGGCCAGGTTGGCCGCGGCGACCCCGTCCTTCAGCTCGTCCCAGCGCTGCGGGCCGCCCGGCAGCTCGTAGGGCTGGAATCCCACGACCTTCAGCGTGTGCCGGCCACCGGGGGCCCGGCTCGGGTCGGCCACCGTCGGGCACAGCACCAGCAGCACCGGCTCGTCGAGCGCGACCCGGCCGGCCCGGAAATCGGTGCCGAGCCGCAGCATCCGGTCGGCCGACTGCGGGGTGCCCGAGGCCACGCAGCGGATCGTCTCCCGGCCGGCCTGGTACTCGGGCGGCGCCGTGGTCGCGTAGTGGCTGACGAACATCGAGACACCAGGCTGCCAGGTCGCGACCCCGTCCAGGAAGTCATCGCCCCAGGCGTCCGCGGGCGCCATCGTGATCAGGTGCTTGATGTGCACGGTGGACAGCACGGCCCGGCGGCCCAGGTACCGCTCGCCCCGCTCGGTCTCCACCCCGGTACAGCGGCCGCGCTCGGTGATCAGCCCGGTGACGCGCTCGCCGGTCCTGATCTCGCCGCCGTGGCCGGTGATCACCCGGGCGAGGGCTCGCGGCAAGGCGGCCGATCCGCCACGCGGGAGCGTCCAGCTGTGCCGCTGCCGCCCGTAGGCGAGCGAATACGCCAGCAGGCCGGTACCTGGTCGCTCCGGCGGCTGCATGGTCATGAACGACATCCACAGCATGAACGCGCGGGTGTGCTCGTCGGCGAACTCGCCGGCGATCACCTCCCAGGCCGACATCGCGTTCCTGCGCAGCCACCGCGGCCCATCGGGCTGCCGGCCGAGGGCCGTGGCGGTGGTCTCGCCGAACCCCAGCGGGGTGTACCGGGCCTGCCCGAGCGCTGGCGCCAGGCGGCGGTAGTCCGCCATCATCCGCCGGTAGGCGTCGGCGTCCTTCTGGCTGAACTTGGCGAACTCCGCGCAGGTGCGGTCCTCGTCCCGCCACATGGTCAGCCAGGTCCCGTCGCCGAACGGCAGGTGCACGACCGGGTCGGGCTGCAGGTACTCCAGGCCGTGGGCGGCCAGCCCGAGCTCGTCGCCGGCCAGGATCGGGCTGGCCTGGATCAGGTTGTGCGCCGTCGAGCAGGAGTCATGCCAGAACCCGGGAAGCGTCAGCTCCTCGGAACTGGTGTTCCCGCCTATCTCGTCACGGGCTTCGAGCACCAGGCAGGAAAGGCCAGCCTTGGCCAGGTAGGCGGCGGCTACCAGGCTGTTGTGCCCGGCCCCGGCCACGACGACGTCGTACTGGTGGCCCGTCACCGGATGCCCAGCCGGGCCGCGTTCCCGCTGAGGATCAGCTCCTCGTGCCCGGCGTTGCCGAGCGCCCTGACCTCGTCGACCGGGCGGTCGCTGCCCATATCGAACGGGCGGTCGGAGCCCAGCAGGACCTGGGTCGCCCCCGCGAACCCGACCAGTTCGGCCAGCAGCGCCGGGTCGTGGGTCAGCGAATCGTAGTAGAAGCGTCGCAGGATCGCGTCCGGGCCGGCCGCGCTGCCGGACCTGGCCTCCGGCCGAACGGCGTACGCCCGGCGCAGCCGGCCCCGGACCGCGGCCAGCGCCCCGCCGCCGTGGGCGAGCAGGATGACCAGGCCGGGATAGCGGTCAAGCACTCCGGCCGAGGCCAGGTGGGCCGCGGTCACGGCGGTCTCCAGCGGATTGCCGACCGAGTTCCACAGGTAGTAAGGCCGCAGCGCGTCCAGGCCGAATCCGGTCGTGGTCGGGTGCACGAAGATCAGCGCACCCGCCTCCTGGGCCGCCGCCCAGAACGGCTCGAAGGACGGATCACCCAGGTAGACGCCGCGCACGCTGGCCGGGATCTCGGCTCCCAGCACGCCGGGCTCCCGCATCGCCGCACGCAGCGTGGCCGCGGCCGCGGCCGGATCCTGCAGCGGCACCGCGGCCAGCACGCTGATCCGGCCCGGGTGGACGGCCGCGAGGGCGGCCAGCCCGGCGTTCTGCACCGCGCAGACGTCGGCCGCCTCGGCGAGCTCGGCGTCGACCGGGACCAGGCTGATCCAGGGCGAGAGCACCAGGTGGTCAACGCCCTGCGCGGCGGCCTGGCCGAGCATCAGGCCGGCGTCGGTGAACTCGCCGGTGATCGAGCGGATGACCGCGCCGCGGAGCCCGGCTTCGGTCCGGCCGTCGTCGCCCTTGCTCAGTCGCGGCCGCCAGCGTTCGGGCACGGCCGTCGTCGTCATCTCGGCCGGGACGACGTGGCAGTGGCAGTCGACGATCACTGGTCGCCCGGCTCCATCGCCCTGTCCGGCTCCGTCACTCCGTCCGTCCCGGCCACCGGGGCCGCCGCCACCGACCCGCCCAGGTACAGCGCGCCGATCTCCGGGTGCTCGAGCACCTCGCGGCCGGTGCCGGACAGCCTGACCCGGCCGTTCTCCATCACCACGCCGTGGCTGGACAGCCGCAGGCCGGCCCGCGCGTTCTGCTCGACCAGCAGGATCGTCTTGCCCGCGCCGTTCATCAGCCGCACCGCGTCGAACACGGTCTTCAGCACCTTGGGGGCCAGCCCGACCGACGGCTCGTCCAGGATCACCAGCTGCGGGTCCAGCATCAGGCAGCGGGCGAACTCGACCAGCCGCTGCTGGCCGCCAGACAGGCTGCCGGCTTTCTGGCCCGCCCACTGGGCCACGGCCGGGAACATCTCCTCGACCTCGGCCCGCCGCTTGGCCAGCAGCCGCCGGTCGGCCAGCAGGTAGCCGCCGAGTTCGATGTTCTCGGCCACGGTCATCTCGCGGAACAGGCTGTGGTTCTGCGGCACGTGCACGATCCCGGCCCGGAGGACTTGCCGCGGGCTCTTGCCGGTCAGCGTCTCGCCGCGGAACGCGATCCGGCCGAGCCGCGGCCGCAGCAGCCCGCTGATCGTCGCCAGCAGCGTCGACTTGCCGCAGCCGTTCGGGCCCACCACGCAGGTGATACCGCCCTCGGGCACGGTCAGGCTGACGCCGTGCAGCACGTCGCCGCCGCCGTAACCGGCGGTCAGGCCGTCGATCACCAGCGCCGGGGGGCCGTCCGGCTCGACCGCGGTCATTCGCTGTCCTCGGCCGCGCCGAGGTAGGCGTCCAGCACCCGGGGGTCGTCCCTGATCTGGGCGGGCGGCCCTTCGGCGACCACCGTTCCGTAGTCCAGCACCGCGATGTGCTGGCACAGCCCCATCACGAACTCCATGTTGTGCTCGACGATCAGGAAGGTCTTGCCGGCCGCGTTCAGTTCCCTGATCCGCTCGGCCAGCTGGTTGACCAGCGACGGGTTCACCCCGCCGGCCGGCTCATCGAGCAGCACGATGGCCGGGTCGGCGACCAGCACGTAGGACAGCTCGAGCAGCTTGCGCTGGCCGTAGGACAGCGTCCCGGCCAGCCTGGCCGCGTGCCCGGCAATGCCGGTGAACTCGAGCAGCTCCATCGCCCGCGCCCGGTCCGCGTGCCCGCCTGCTCTGGCCAGCGGATTGCGGAACTTGTGGTCACTCGTATGCTGCGCGGCCACGATCATGTTCTCGAGCACCGTGAGGCGCGGGAAGATCCTGGTCAGCTGGAAGGTACGGCCGATGCCGGCCGCGAACACCCGGTGCGGGGCGGCCCCGGTGATCCGGTGCTCGCCGAAGTACACCTCGCCCGCGTCCGGCCGCTCGTACCCGGTGATGACGTTGAACAAGGTCGTCTTGCCCGACCCGTTCGGCCCGATCAGCCCGGAGATCGCCCCCGGCCGCACCTGCACCGTGCAGTCCCGCAGGGCCTGCACGCCGCCGAACGCCTTGGCGATGCCCTCGGCCCGCAACATCGCCGGGCTCATCGGGTCCCCCGCCGCAGTCTCGCGAGCCGGGTACGGGCCTGCTCGGCCACCGTCGGGACCAAACCGCGGGGCAGGAACAGCACCACGGCCAGAAAGATGGCGCCGAGCAGGATCTGGCTGAGGTAGCTATTGGTGAACGAGCTGGTCAGGTACTGCTGGGCCGGCTCGATGATCAGCGCCCCGAGTACCGGCCCGGTCACCGTGCCGAGGCCGCCCAGGAAGGCCATCAGCGCGATGGTCAGGTCGAACAGGGGGTCGAAGCCAGACTGCGGCAGCACCTGGCCGATGAACAGGAACCACAGCGCCCCGGCCAGGCCGGTGATCGCGCCCGAGATCACGAACGCGGTGAGCTTGACCGGCATGGCCCGCACTCCGAGGCTGGCCGCCCGGTCTTCGTCGTCCCTTATCGCCCGCAGCTGCAGGCCGAACCGTGATCCCCTGATCAGCCAGGCCAGTGCGATCGTGGCCAGGGCCAGGGCCAGGGCGGCGTAGTAGAAGCGCTGGTCGAACGTGACCGGGCTCCAGAGCAGGAACGGCGCTCCGAGCCCGCTCGTGCCCTGGGTCAGCGAGTTCAGGTTGAACGCCATGAGCTGGAAGATGAAGAAGATCGCGATCGTGATCACGACGAAGGTGTGCCGCCTGACCCGCAGCGCGACCAGCCCGAACGGCACCGCGATCACGCCTGCGGCGATCGCCGCCAGCGGCAGCAGTGCGAACTCGGCCCCACCCGTGACCTGCCAGTCCTTGGCCGCGATGCCAGCCACGTAGGCGCCGGAGCCGAAGAACACCGCATGCCCGAGTGACAGGTAGCCGCAGTATCCGGAGAAGATGTTCCAGGCCACCGAGGCGGTGATGAAGATCAGGGTCAGGAACGCGATGGTGGCTACCTGCAAGTTGGTGAAGATCAGCGGGAACACCACCGAGGCAGCCACGGCCGCCGCGATCAGCGCCAGGCCGGCGCCGCGCCGGGTCCTGGCCGCGGTCAGGCTGGTGAGGGCCGCGTTGGCCGTCATTGCGCCCTCGCCGCCTGCCGCCCGAACAGGCCGGTCGGCTTGATCAGCAGGACCAGCACGAGGGCCGCGTAGAACACCGCGATCGACCAGTTCGGCTGCCATATGTCCACGACCGACTCGATCGTCAGCATGAAGATCGAGGCGACCAGCGCGCCGCCGATGCTGCCCAGCCCGGCCAGGATGATCAGCGCGAGCAACCGGGAAATCAGGTCGTAGCCGCTGTTCGGGTTGAAGCCGCCCCCGCTGGCGCCGAATATCATCCCGCCCGCCGCGGTCACGGCCACCCCGATGCCGTAGGTGAGCGCGGCGACCCGGTTGACGTCGACGCCGACTAGCAGGGCGGCCGTTCGGTCCTGCATCGTCGCCCGAACGCTGCGGCCGAACCTGGTCCGGTACAGCAGCAGGTACAGGGCCGCCACCAGCAGCACGGCCAGCGCGAACCCGTACAGGTCGATGTAGGGCAGGTGGAAGCCGAACAGGTACACGCTCTGGGTCACGTAGGAGGCGTTGAGGGTGACGTAGTCGGGTCCGTAGAACAGGTAGAGCAGGCCCTCGACGATGATCGCGACCGCGTAGCTGGCCAGCAGCGACATCGAGGTCCGCTCGCTGCCGCGCAGCGGGCGGATGAACGCGACCTGGATGATCACGCCGATCACGAACATGGCCGGGACGGTGATCAGCAGGCCGAGGAACAAGTCGAGGTGCAGGTGCACGGAGAGCGTGTAGCTGAGGTAGGCGCCGAGCACGACCATGACGCCCTGGGCGATGTTGATGATGTCGAGCACGCCGAAGATCAGCGTAAGCCCGACCGCCATCAGCGCGTAGATGCCGCCGCCGAGGATGCCGTCGATGACCGCCCTGGTCAGCTCAGTACCCATCGGGCATCCCGCCGCGGGTTACTCCGCTGCATGCCGCTCCGTGCACCCGCACCGGTCAGCTCTTCCAGGCCGGCTTGGGGTTCAGGATCTTTACCGAGCCGGTCGCGCCGAGCGGCAGTACCTGGACGAACTTGCCGTTCTGCCACTGGAAGATGTAGGTGGTTGCCTCCGCGTTCCGGCCGAGTGCGTCGAACTTGACCGCGCCCTGGACGGTCTGGATGGTCGCGCCGCTGTGCAGGTAGGAGATGATCTTGGAGTTGTCGAAGCCCTTGGTCGCCGCGACCGCGGCCGCCGCGACCTGCCCGACCGAGTAGGCCTCGGCCACGTCGGCGTTGATGGCCGACGGGCTGCCGCCGTACTGGCTGATGTACTCGGCCACCATCTTCTTGCTCATCGGGTTGGACGAGCTGCCGTACCAGCCGTTCGGCACCATCATGCCGTTGGCGTTGCCGGTGCCGACCGCGCTGGTGAACGCGGCGCCCTGGTCGGGGCCGGCCGCGGCGATGAACATCTTCGGCGTGTAGTGCTGCTGCTCGAACGCCTTCATGAAGGCGGCCACGGTCGGGACGTCGGTCGACCCGAGCACGACCACGTCGGCCTTGGTGGCGGCCACGTTGTCGGCGGCCGGCGCGTAGTCGGGCACCTCGGCCGGGAAGATCTTCGAGTACACCGTCTTGACCCCGGCCTTGCTCAGCATGGACTGGGTGAGCTGGACCGGCGGGTCGGCGAACGGGTCGTCGGCCATCGGGTAGGCCGCGGTCTTCGGCCGCTGGCTGGCCGGCAGCGACGCCACCCACTTCGCGAACGGCACCATCTCGTCGGCGATCGGCAAGCTGACGTCGAACACGTTGTGCGCGGCCTGGTTCGGCGCGGCGGTGAACACGCTCGGCGCCCCGCCCGCGCCCTCGATGAACGCGTAACCGCTGCGGGCCGCGACGGCCGAGGCCGGGGTGGTCAGCAGCGAGGAGAACGGCCCGAAGGTCAGCGCGACCTTGTCGGAGGAGATCAGCTTGGTGTAGTTGGTGACGACCTGATTCGGCGAGCTGTTGTCGTTCAGGTAGACCAGCTGGACCTTGTGGCCGAGCAGGCCGCCAGAGGCGTTGACATCCTTGACCCAGAGCTGGTAGCCCCGCAGGAACGCCTTGCCGTCGGCCGAGAAGTCACCGGTCAGCGAGAGCGACGTGCCGATCTTGATGACGCCGGCCGTAGCCGACGGCGAGGAACTGGACGAGGCGGCGCCGCCTGAGCTCCCGCCAGACGAGCAGGCTGCCAGCGCGGCCGCCAGGGCGGTCGCGGTCATGCCGATAGTCAAGAACCGGGCGCGGTGAGAGATCATCCCCGGTCCTCCTTCCGAGTTAGCTTCCGAGGTAGCGGATAAGCCCGATCATTCGCCGACGGGGTCAAGCCCGTCGGACACCTTCGCGTTCTCGCTGACCAGCTCCAGGCCCGCGGAACGGGCCTGGAGCATCAGCAAGGTGGCAAAGTCATCCTCGCCGAATCCGTAGCCGACCAGCGACTGCACGAGCTGATGGACCGCCGACGCGATCGGCATCGGCACCTCATGCTCCCGCGCTGCCGCGAGCCCGAGGTCGAAGTCCTTGCGCAGCAGCGTCGAGGTGAACGTCGGGTGGAAATCGAGGTTGACGAAGGCGGGCGTCTTGTAGCCGCTGAACGTCGACCCGAGCACGCTGGAGTTCAGGCAGGCCAGCAGGGCCTCCCGGCTGATGCCGCTCTTCTGGGCGAGCACGGTCACCTCGGCCAGGGACTGGGTCACCACGCCGAGGAACAAGTTGTGGCACAACTTCACGGTCCTGGCCAGTTCGCCTTCGCCCACGTAGGTCGCGCCGGCCCCGAGGATGTCGAGGTACGGCTGGACCTGGTCGTAGGCCTCGCGGGCGCCGGACACCGCAAAGGTCAGCCGGCCGACTTCGGCCACCTTCGGGTTGCCCATCACCGGGGCCGCCAGCAGCTCGCACCCCCTGGCCGCGAGCTCGGCCCTGACCTGCTGCGAGGCCTCGGCCGAGACCGTCGAGCAGTCGACCACGACTGACGGCGCGCGGTCGCCCGAGATCAGGCCGGACGGGCCGGTGAGCGCGTCGATCAGGTCCTGGGAGGTGCCGACGGTGACGAATACGATGTCGGCGCCGGCCAGGCCGGCCGCCGAGTCGGTGATCGAGGCGCCCTCGCCCGCCAGCGGTTCGGCCTTGGACCTCGTCCGGTTGTAGACCGTGACATCACAGTCCGCGACGAGCAGGCGCCTGATCAGCGCGACGCCCATCCGGCCGGTGCCCAGCCAGCCAAGCCGGTGATCGGTCATGTCTGCCCGTCCTCGCTATCCGATGTCGCCCAGAGCCGCCCGCGGGCGCCTCTGGGCGGTCCGCCCGCCGCGCCAGCCGCCGCCGAGCAATCGTTTGCAGCACGAGCGTGATGTATCGGACATCCTCTTGTCAATGGCCAACGCGCCCGAGGAGGTCACGGTTCCGTAGCCGGCGGATTTCCCCGCTAAGCCGCCCAGAAAGCTGCTGTTCGCCATGAACCATGACGTACGCCTGAGGACGTGGCATGCTGCCCGCCATGACTGACGAGCGAGTGGCGGCCGCCATCGCGAACTGGGCGCCCAGGTTCCTGGCCAACGGCATCGACTACAGCGACTTCGTCAAGGTCACGGCGGCGATCGAACGCTGGGACGACTGGTGCGAGCAATGGTGCCTGGCCGGTGCGGTGCACGAGCGGCTCGGGCGGACGGCGCTGGCCGACGGCCGGGAGCGCTCGGCCGGCACCCACTTGTCGCAAGCCGCCGTCTACTACCACTTCGCCAAGTTCCTGTTCGTCGATAACCCCGGCCAGCTGCGGGCCGCCCACCTGCTCGCCCTGCGCTGCGCGGGCGATGCGCTGCCGCTGCTTGACCCGCCGGGCGAGCGCGTCGGGATCCCGTTCTCCGGCACCACGCTGGCCGGCGTGCTCCGCCGCCCGGCCGGACCAGGACCCCACCCGCTGGTCGTGCTGATCCCCGGGCTCGACTCGGCCAAGGAGGAGTTCAGGCCGACCGAGGAGGAATTCCTGCGCCGGGGACTGGCCACGCTCTCGGTGGACGGTCCTGGCCAGGGCGAGGCCGAGTACGACCTGCCGATCAGGCCCGACTGGGAAGTGCCGGGCGCGGCGATCATGGACGCGGCCGCGGCCCTGCCCGGCATCGACGCGGGCCGGATCGGCGTCTGGGGGGTCAGCCTGGGCGGGTACTACGCGGTCAGGTTCGCCAGCGGCGAGCCCCGGGTCAGGGCCTGCATCGCGCTCAGCGGCCCGTACAGCCTGGGCCAGGCCTGGGACACGCTGCCCGGCCTGACCCGGCGGGCGTTCGAGGTCAGGTCAGGGTCGGCGTCGCCCGAGCAGGCCAGGCGCCGGGCCGGCGAGCTGACCATGGCCGGGCGGGCCGCCCTGATCACCGCGCCCGTCCTCATCATCGCGGGCCGGCTGGACAGGCTGTTCTCCCATAAAGAGGCGGAACTCCTGGCCGCGGAAATCGGGCCGGGAGCCGAGTTGCTGGTCTTGCCGGACGGCAACCACGGCTGCGCGAACGTCTCCTACCAGCACCGCCCCTACGCGGCCGACTGGATGGCGGCCCGGCTCGCCTGACCGCAGAGCTCGGCCATGCCACCCGGCCCTGGTCAGCGGGACGGCGCCGCGGTGGACCCCCTGACGACCAGGTCAGGCGGCAAGTACAGGATTTCCGGCTGGCCGGGCGGGAGCGCGCCGCCCTCGCTGTTCGCCGCGATCTGCTCGAGGATCAGCCGCCCGGCCTCGGTACCGACCTGGTAGTGCGGGAAGCTGACCGAGGTCAGCGGCGGCTTCAGCCGGTCGATGAACGGCATGTCGTTGAACCCGACCACCGAGATGTCGGCCGGGCAGATCAGCCCGGCCGCCTCGATCGCGGTATAACAGCCGACCGCGAGCATGTCGTTCGCGGCCGCGATCGCGGTGCAGCCAGGCTCGGCCGCGAGCAGCTCACGGCCGCACCGGTCGCCTTCTTCCATGGAGTACGCCCGCGCGTAAACGACCAGCCGCGGATCGGCCTGCAGACCGCGGGCGGCCAGGGCGGCCGCGAAGCCGCGGTAGCGCGACAGGCCGGTCGACACGTCCTGCGGGCCGGCGATGTGCCCGATCCGGCGGTGACCGAGCGCCACCAGGTGTTCCACCGCCATCTCGATACCGCGCTCGTTATCGGCGGACACGCAGGGAAAGCCGTAACCGTCGGCGGCCCGGTTCACCAGCACCACCGGCAGCCGGTCGGCGACCGCCTCGGCCAGCAGCGGGCTGTCCAGGTGCGCGGTAGCCGACACGATCCCGTCCACGTGCCTGGCCCGCATCCGCTCGAAGACGAGCCGCTCGCGCTCGTCGTCGGAATCGGTGTTGCCGATCAGCGCGATGTACCCGTCCGCGGCCAGCCGGTCTTCGATGCCCCGCACGATCGGCGGGAACAGCGGGTTGGTCAGGTCCGGGATCAGCACGCCGACCGTGTCGGACCGCCTCGTCCGCAGGCTCCTGGCCACCGCGTTCGGCCGGTACCCGAGCTCGTCGGCCGCCGCCCTGATCCGACTGGCCGTCTCGCCGCTGACCAGCGGACTGGTACCGGGGTTGAGGGCGCGGGAGGCGGTCGCCGGGTGGACTCCGGCCCGCGCGGCGACGTCCTTCAGCGTGACCGGCTGATCAGACCTCATCGGCGTGTCACGCTCCGCTCTGCGCGGGCCGCTGCGAGCACTGAACGGGCGCGGCCTCT
>DASWAH010000159.1:0-7068 GCA_036391235.1 Streptosporangiaceae bacterium | reverse complement strand
CCGGCCAGGGTCTCCAGGACCTCCCTGATCGTCTCCAGCACCCGGTTCCGTTCGGTGACCTCGTCGAGCAGCCGGTCCCGTTCGATCGCGCTGGCCGCGTAGCCCGCGTACACGGTGACCAGCTCCAGGTGATCGCGTTCGGGCTCCCCCGTCGTGTCACGGAAGACCGTGATCACCCCGGCCGAGCCGTCCCTGGCCATGACCGGGACCGACCAGGAACTCGCGACGCCGCTGGCCGCGGCCAGCCCGGCGAACCTGGACCAGCCGGTCCGCGCGTCCGGCACGATGACCGGGCGTCCCGACCAGGCGGCCGCCCCGACCGGGCCCCCTGGGCCGCCCGGCGGCCCGGCCGGGAGAGTCGCCCAGCGGGCCCGCAGGGCTTCCGGCAGGCCCAGCGAGGCCGTGCAGATCAGCTCAGGGCCGGCCAGCAGGTGAATGCAGAGCCGGTCGGCGCCGAGCGCGGCGCCGAGCGCGCTCAGGATCAGCGACAGGCTGGAGGACGGGTCGGCCGCGACCAGCCGTCCGGTCAGGCCGTGCAGCCTGGTCAGCTGGCGCCGGGCCGACAGATCGAGTTCCTGCCCGGACAGCAGGGCCGCGACCTCGTCGGGGTGCCCGGTTGCCGGGTCGACTTCGGCCGCCACCCGGCCGTGCCTGAGCACGACGATCCGGTCGGCCAGGCGGAACATCAGGTCGATGTCGTGGCAGGCGATCACGATCGTGGTGGCCTGGTGCCGCAGCGCCGCGATCAGGTCTTCCACCTGAGCCGCGTACCGGATGCTGAGCGAGGCAGTCGGCTCGTCCAGCAGCAGCAGGGCGGGCTGGCCGGCCATCGCCCGGGCGATCGCGATGAGCTGGCGCTGACCGCCCGACAGCGACTTGATGCTCCTGGTGGTGTCGGTCAGCGGGATGCCCAGCCTGGTCAGCACCTGGGTGGCCTCGGAGTGCATGCGGACGTCGGACAGCAGGTGCCGCCGCCGCTCCCGGCCGAGCATCAGGTTGGAGGCGATGTCGAGGTTGTCGCACAGCGACAGGTCCTGCCAGACCACGCCGACGCCGTTCCTGGCCGCGGTCAGCGGATCCGACGGCAACGGCAGGCCGCCGAGCAGGATCCGGCCGCTGGTCGGCGCGATGTCCCCGGCCAGGGCCCGCACCAGCGTGGTCTTGCCGGCCCCGTTCTCGCCGGCCAGCGCGATCACCTGGCCTGGCCTGATGTCCAGGTCGATGCCGTCCAGGGCGCGGACCGGGCCGAACCTGACGGTCAGCCCCGACACGGACACCACGGGGTCGGCGGCCTGGCCGGAGCCGGGGGTCCGGCCGCCCGCGGTGACATCAGGCAGCGCAGTCATACCCACATTGTGCTCGCAACGGATTAGTGACCAGGCACGACGGGTTTGGAAGCTTACGGCAGCTTCCAGTCGATCTCGCTACCGCCCTGCCCGGTCAGCAGCGTGCTGGCCCGGCTGAACGGGCGCGAGCCGAAGAACCCGTGGTCGGCCGACATCGGGCTCGGGTGGGCCGATTCCACCAGCGGCACGCCGTCCAGGAGCGGGGCCAGGTTCCGCGCGTCCCGCCCCCACAAGATCGCGACCATCGGGGTGTCCCGGCTCGCCAGGGCACGGATCGCCTGCTCGGTCACGGCCTCCCAGCCCTTGCCGCGGTGCGAGCCCGGCTTGCCAGGCTGCACGGTCAGCACCCGGTTGAGCAGCAGCACTCCGCGTTCGGTCCAGGGCGTCAGGTCACCGTTGGCGGGCGGCGGGTAACCCAGGTCGGCACCGTACTCGCGGAAGATGTTCACCAGGCTGCGCGGCAGCGGCCGCACGCCAGGCGCCACCGAGAAGCTCAGCCCGACCGGGTGACCGGGGGTGGGATAAGGGTCCTGGCCCACGATCAGCACCCGGACGTCGTCGAAGGGCTGCTTGAAGGCCCGCAGCACGTTCTCGCCAGCGGGCAGGTAGGACCGCCCGGCCGCGATCTCGGCCCGCAGGAAGTCGCCCATCTCGGCGATCGTGCCCGCGACCGGCTGCAGGGCACGGGCCCAGCCGGGATCGATGATGTCCTCCAGCGGCCTGCGCGTCACGGGAACCGACTGTAACGCGCGGCCGCCCGGCCGGGCGCCCGATTACCCGGTCGAGCCGGCTGTGCGGGGAGTTATAGCTCGTCTTTGATTCTGCCTTCCAGGAACGTGCGCTCGGCGGCGTTCTCGGTCAGCGCCAGCGCCGCCTCGTAGGCCTGCCGGGCGGCGGCGCCGCGGCCGAGCCTGCGCAGCAGGTCAGCCTTGGTCGCTGGCAGGTAGCGATAGCCGCCGAGACGGCCGTCGGCCTCCAGCGCCTCGATCTCGGCCAGGGCCGCTTCCGGCCCGGCCACCATCGAGATCACCACCGCCCGGTTCAGCGCCACCACCGGCGACGGCCAGGCGGTCAGCAGCCGGTCGTACAGGACCAGCAGTTCGGCCCAGTCGGTGTCGGCATAGCTCGGCGCCTCCGCGTGCACCGCGGCGATCGCCGCCTGCAGCGCGAACCGGCCGGGGCAGCCGCCGCGCAGCGCCTCGGTCACCAGGGCGCTGCCCTCGGCGATCGCCGCGGCGTCCCAGCGCGACCTGTCCTGCTGCCCGAGCAGCTGCAGCGCTCCCGATTCGTCGGTCCTGGTCGCCCGGCGCGCGTCGGTGATCAGCAGCAGGGCGAGCAACCCGGCCACCTCACGCTCGTCCGGCATTAGCTGACGCACCAGCCGGGCCAGGGCGATCGCGCGGTCGGTCAGGTCGGCCCGCACCAGCGCCTCGCCGCGCGGGTCCGTGTGCCCGGTCGTGAACAGCAGGTGCAGCACGGTGAGCACGGCATCGAGCCGGTCAGGGAGCTCGGCCGCGTCCGGCACCCGGTAGGCGATCCTGGCCGCGGCGATCTTCTTCTTGGCCCGGGTGACCCGGGCCGCCATCGTGGTCTCTGACACGACGAACGCCTGGGCGATCTCGGCCGTGCTGAGCCCGCATACCAGCCGCAGGGTCAGCGCCACCTGGGCGTCCCTGGCCAGCGCCGGGTGGCAGCAGGTGAAGATCAGCCGGAGCCGGTCGTCGGCGATTACGTCGCTGCCGTCATCCGGATCGGCCTCGTCTCCTG
Source organism: Streptosporangiaceae bacterium (assembly GCA_036391235.1). Classification (GTDB taxonomy): domain Bacteria; phylum Actinomycetota; class Actinomycetes; order Streptosporangiales; family Streptosporangiaceae; genus Chersky-822. The sequence goes on along the minus strand of DASWAH010000159.1, from coordinate 3,955 downwards.
GCCGGGGGCCGCCGTTGGGCTGGTCAGGCACGATCAGCAGCGGCAGCTTCGAGCGCAGGGTCCGGTCCCGGCGCAGCGTGTCCAGCGCCCGGTGCCGGGCCGCCGTGGTCAGCCAGGCACCGGGATTGCGGGGCACGCCCTGGCGGGCCCAGGTGTCCAGGGCGGCGACGTAAGCGTCCTGGACGCACTCCTCCGCGGCATCGAGGTCCCTGGTCACCCTGGCCGTCGCGGCGAGCACGAAGGCCCACTCGCGCCGGTGCGCCTCGGCGACGGCGGCGGCGATCGCGTTCCGCCCCGGCGGGCCTGGCCGGTGCCGGGGCGTGGCCTGGCCGGCCCCGGTCCCGGCCAGGCCCGCCCCGTCGAGGTCGCTGCCGCGGCCGCCGTCGCTGCCGCCGGGCGCGGTCACGCCGGACCTCCGTCGTACCCCTTGCCCCGGCCTTGCCTCAGCCGCCCGAGGTGTCCATCACCGGGCGGACCTCGACGCCGCCGAACCTGGCCGGGCAGAGCCTGGCGATCTCGATCGCGTGATCCAGGTCGCGTGCCTCGATCAGGTAGAACCCGCCGAGCGCCTCCTTGGTCTCGGCGAACGGCCCGTCGGTGACCAGGTCACCCCTGATCGAGGTCGCGGTCGCGGTCGGCTCGAGGGCGTCGCCGCCGAGGATCTTGCCGCCCTTCTCGCCAACCTGCCCCGCGAACCGGTTGTGCGCCTCCATGACGTCCTGGAAGAGCTGCTGGTCCCCGCTGGCGTAGCCGCTCTCGGCCTCGTAGATCAGGATCGCGTACTTAGCCATGGTCTTCTCCCTTGCCTGGTGCCGGATCGGATCTCTCGCTGCTTCCGACGAACGACGGGGCCGCGATTCGACAGCGGCCGGCCGAGAATTTCATTTAACCGGGCCGCACCGACAGCGGGCTCGTTCCCGGCTGGTTCAGGCCGCCGGGGCGGCCGCCTGCGCCGTTTCCCTGAGCCTGGTGACGGCGGCGGCCGGGTCCTGCGCGCCGAACACCGCCGTGCCGGCCACGAAGACATCCGCCCCCGCCTCCGCGCACCTGGCGATGTTGTCCTCGCTCACTCCGCCGTCGACCTGCAGCCAGACCTCACCGCCATGCCGGCCGATCAGCTGCCGGGCCCTGGCCACCTTGGGGAGCACCAGGTCAAGGAAGCTCTGGCCGCCGAACCCCGGCTCCACGGTCATCACCAGCAGCATGTCCACCTCGGGCAGCAGGTCGCCGTAGGGCTCGATCGGCGTGCCCGGGTTCACCGCGAGCCCGGCCCTGGCCCCGACCGACCTGATCGCCCGCAGCGTCCTGACCGGAGCGCTGGCCGCCTCGGCGTGAATCGTGACGTTCCGCGCGCCGGCCGCCGCGTAATCCGGCGCCCAGCGGTCCGGGTCTGCGATCATCAGGTGGCAGTCAAGCGGCAGCGCGGCGTGCTTCAGCAGGGCGGAGACGACCGGCAGGCCGATCGTGAGGTTGGGCACGAAATGACCATCCATGACGTCGATATGCAGCCAGTCGGCGGTATCGGCGACGGCCGCGGCCTCGTCGGCCAGCCGCGCGAAGTCGGCGGCGAGCATGCTCGGGGCGATCTGCATCGTCATGACACGCGCAGTCTACGGGGATCGAGGACGGTCAGGAATCCGGCCGGGGACAGTGTCGTACCCCTCCGCTAGTTTCGCTCGCACATTCGAACCCCGGCACCTGGAGGGCATGTGCACCTGACCGAAGCACCCGAGCGGCTGCTCGACCGCGTTCGCAAGCTCCTCGCCCAGGCCGAGGACGAATCCGTCACCCCGGCCGAGGCTCAGGCGTTCACCGCCAAGGCGGCCGAGCTGATGGCCAAGTACGGGATCGACCGGGCGCTGCTCGCGGCCGAGCGGCCGGAGACCGACCGGCCAGCCGACCGCGTCGTCACCATCGACAATCCGTGGGCCCGCGAGAAGGCCCACCTGCTCAGCGGGCTCGCGGCCGCCCTGCGCTGCCACTGCATCCTGCTCGGCGGCAGCCGGCCGGGCAGCCGCGTGCACCTGTTCGGCTTCGCCTCCGACATCGACCGCACGGACGTGCTGTACACGTCCGTGCTCATCCAGATGGCACACGGCCTGGCTGGCGCGATCGTTCCCGACTGGAGCAGCAGCCCGCGGGCCTGGCGGCGCAGCTGGCTGCTCGGGTTCGCCACCGCGGTGATCGCCAAGGTGAACGAGGCCGAGCGGGGTGCCTTCAGGGCGGCCACCGCGCGCGGCGCCGGCGGCGGGGAGCGGACCGCGCTCGTGCTCGCGGACCGGTCCCTGATCATCAGGCAGCAGGTGCAGGAGGCCTACCCGGTCACCAGGAAGGCGCGGGTCACCTACAGCGGCACCGGCTACCGGGACGGCTACGCGGTCGGCCAGCGGGCCGACATCGGCGGGGCCAGGCTGCGCGGCGGCCGGGGCCGCTCGCTGACCCGCGGCTAGCTCAGCCGGCGGAGCACGGCCACGAAAATCGCGTCGGTACCGTGCGGGTGCGGCCAGAACTGGGCGTACCGCTCGAACGGGGCCGGGCAGGCCAGCTCCGGCACCTCCGGCAGCAACCCGGGCGCGTCGAGCACGGCCACGTCGTCGCGGCCGGCCAGCCCCTCGGCCAGCACCTCCCTGGTCTCGCCCAGATGCGGCGAGCAGGTGACGTAGCCGGTCACCCCGCCAGGCCTGGTCGCCTCGATCGCGCTGGCGAGCAGTCCCCGCTGCAGGTGACGCAGGCCAGCCAGGTCGTCCGGGCCGCGCCGCCACCGGGCCTCCGGCCGGCGCCGCAGGCTGCCGAGGCCCGAGCAGGGGACGTCGGCCAGCACCCGGGTGAATGCGGCCGGGCGCCAGGCCGGCCTGGTTCCGTCGGCGGCGAGCGCACGGGCGCCAGGCAGCACGCTGAGCCCGCCGGCGACCAGCCGGGCCCGGTGCTCGTGCACGTCGGCGGCGACGAGCCGGGCGCCCCGCTGGGCCGCGAGCCCGCCCAGCAGCCGGGCCTTGCCGCCGGGCCCCGCGCACAGGTCGAGCCAGGTTCCTTCCTCGCCGGCGACCTCGGCCCTGGCCAGGGCGAGCGCCGCGAGCTGGCTGGCCTCGTCCTGCACCCCGGCCCGGTGTCCGGCCACCGCGGGCAGGGCGCCAGGATCGCCGTGATCGAGGTACATGCCGAAGGGAGACCACCTGGCCGCCCCGGCACCCAGGCCGGCGCCCTCGGCGATCAGGTCGTCCGCCTTGACCAGCCCGGGCACCGCGGCGATCGTGACTGCGGGGCGTCGCTGATCGGCCGCGAGGACCGCCTCGGTCCGCGGCCACCCGGCCGGAACGGCGCCGTTCTGCCCGGCCTCCCCTGGATCGCCGCCTGCATCCCCCAGATCCTCGCGGGCCTCCCCCAGCGCGGCCGCGAAGGCGGTCACGATCCACCGCGGGTGGCTGTACCGGACGGCCAGGTGCCCGGCCAGGTCCTCGGCCCGGCTCGGCGCGGCCAGCCCGATCCACGACTCCAGGTCCCTGGTCGCGACCCGCCGCAGCACCGCGTTCACGAAGCCTGATGGGCGCCGCCCGGCGAACTCCACCGCCAGGTCGACCGCGGTCGCGACCGCGGCATGGGCACGGACGCGCATGCCGAGCAGCTGATGCGTGCCCAGGCGGAGCGCCCCGAGCACCGGCGGGTCGATCCGCTGGACGTCCCGGTCCGCACACAACCCGATGACGGCGTCATAACACGACTGGTTCCGCAGCGTCCCGTACACCAGCTCGGTCGCCAGTGCGGCGTCCTGGCCAGTCAGGCCGTGCTCGCGGAGCGCGGCGGCCAGCAGCAGGTTGGCGTAGGCGTCCCGGCCGCAGACCGCGAGCAGCACCTCGAAGGCGACCCGCCTGGCCGGCCCGGCGCCGGCCGGCCCGCGGCCGCGGTCGCCGCGCGTCCCGGCTCCCGCGGGCCGGCGCACGGCGCTCAGCTCAGCACC
>DASWAH010000158.1:0-13474 GCA_036391235.1 Streptosporangiaceae bacterium | reverse complement strand
GCACCCTTCGCACCGGACGGACAGGCTCATCTCGGTGTCCTGGGTCTTGACCCCCAGTTCGGCGAAGAGCCTGACCAGATTCGGGTAGGTCCTGGTGTTGTGGACAAGGAACCCGGTGTCCAGGGCCAGCAGGCGACCGTCGCCGACCGGGATCTCATGGGTGTGGGCATGGCCGCCGAGCCGCCCGTCGGCTTCGTACAAGGTCACGTCATAGCGACGTTGCAGCAGGTAGGCCGCGGTCAGGCCGGACACCCCCGATCCGACCACCGCGGCCCGGGGTCGCGTGCTGCTGGGCATTTCCGCTCCTCGCTCGGCCCGGTCCCTGGGCAGGACCAACGTCCGCTAGAAATCAAGACTAAAATACACTAAGATCAGAGCCGCGGCCACCGTGAGGTCCTCAGGCCAGCGGGAGCGCTGGCCGCGGCCACCCGGTCGCACAACTAGTTCGCGCGCCGGGCCCGATCGGATGCACCGGACGCGGGAAAGAAGCTTGGAGGCACGATGGCCATCTACGAGGCCACGATCCCGTCGGCCTGGCCGGCCGACGACACCTTCGGTTACCTGGCCGTCTTCAGCCACGCCGAGGAGTGGGATCCCGGCGTGCTGAGCGGCGAGGCGCTGGACCCTGGCCCGGTCCGGCCGGGCAGCCGGTTCCGGCTGGTCGTGCCCTTCCTCGGCCGCAACCTGCCGCTGACCTACCAGGTCACCGAGTTCTCGTCGGCCGAACGCCGGGTCGTGCTCGACGCGACCAGCACTTTGCTGCGGGCCAGGGACGTGATTACGGTGCTGCCGGCCTCAGCGGGCGGCCAGGCCACCGCGGTCAGCTACCAGGCCGAGGTCACCCTGCGGGGACCGCTCCGCCTGCTCGACCCGGTGCTGACCAAGGGTTTCGGCAAGGTCGGCGACCGAGCCGCAAACGGGTTGCGCGCCCGGCTGGCGACCGAGCCGGGCGCGGACACCCCCGACCGGGCCCGGAAGACCACCTCGTCATGACCGGTCAGGAACACGCGCGCTCGCTGCTGGCCGACCCGGTCGACACCGTGCTTGATGCCAGCGTGGCCGGCGGGTACTCCCGGATCGGCTACGCGGTCAGGTCCCGGCTGCTGCCCGAGTTCAACGGGACCGGTGAGGAGCCGCTGACCGGCAAGACCGTGCTGCTCACCGGCGCGACTTCCGGCATCGGGCTGGCGGCGGCGACGATGCTGGCCAGCCGGGGCGCGGCCGTGCAGTTCATGGCCCGCAGCGCCGATCGGGCCGAGCGGACCAGACGGCAGATCGCGGCCGTGGCCGGCCGGTCTGGTTTCGATCCTGGCGCGTCCGGTTACGGCCTGGCCGACCTGGACGACCTGGACTCGATCCGCCGGTTCGGCCGCTCGTTCGCTGCCGATCACAGCCGGCTCGACGTGCTCATCCACAACGCCGGGGCAATCAACCCGGCGTTCGAGCGGACCGCCGACGGCCTCGAACGCACGGTCGGCGCTCAGGTCGTGGCGACGTTCCTGCTCACCTACGAGCTGTTCGGGTTGCTGCGCGGCTCGGCCCCGGCCCGGGTCGTCACCGTGTCGTCGGGTGGCATGTACACCCAGGCGCTGGACGTGGCCGGCCTGCGGGCCGATGCGATGGCCCACGACTACAGCGGCGTGACCGCGTACGCCAAGGCCAAGCGGGCCCAGGTCGCGCTCAGCGCCGAGTGGGCCAGGCGGGCGGCCGGCACCGGGGTGGCTTTCCACGCGATGCACCCGGGCTGGGTCCGCACGCCCGGGATCACCGAGTCCCTGCCGGTGTTCTCCAAACTCGTGGGACCGGCGCTGCGCACGCCCGAGCAGGGCGCGGACACGGTCGTCTGGCTGGCCGACGCCGAACCCAACCAGCTGGGCACCGGCCGGTTCTGGCACGACCGGCGGTATCGCCCGGTCAACCGGGTGCCGGGGGCAAAGCCCGACCGCCCGGGTGCGGCGGCCGACCTCTGGGACTGGGTGGCGCGGCAGGCCGGGGTCGATCCGGACTCGCTGCCGGCCGCGGAACCGGCCCGATGACCGCCCGCCTCATGGTGTTCACCCGTGACCTGCGGGTGCACGATAACCCCGCGCTGGCCGCGGCGGCCCAGGGTGGCGAGGTCGTACCGCTGTTCGTGCTGGACGAGACGATCATCTCCCGGCACGAGCAGAACGCCACCCGCCTGTCATTCCTGCTCGGGTCGCTGCGGGACCTCGATGCCAGCCTGCGCGACCGGGGCGGCCAGCTGGTGATCAGGCGCGGCCCGTGGGTCAAGACCGTGCTCGAGACCGCGGCCCAGGCCGGTGCCGGGCAGATTCACCTGATGAACGACGTGTCCGGATACGCCATGACCAGGCTGGCCCGGTTGCGCGAGCAAGCCGCCGGCGCCCGCCGTGAGGTCATCACTCATCCGGGGGTCATGACGGCCGGGCCAGCCGGGCTGAGCCCGGCCGGCGGTGGCCCGTACCAGGTGTTCACCCCGTATTACCGGCGCTGGCTCGAGGTGCCGCGCCGGGATCTCGCCCCGGCTCCGCGCACGATCCGCGTCCCGGGCAGTACCGACGCCGGGTCGATCCCGCGGCTGGCCGACCTGACCGGGGCCCGGCGGGCCGCGGCAGCGCCTGAACCCGGCGAGACGGCCGGCCGCAAGCGGCTGAGGGACTGGTCCCGGCAGCACCTGGCCGGCTATGACGACAACCACGACGACCTGGCCGCCGACAAAACCTCCCGGCTCTCGCCCTACCTGCACATGGGCTGCCTGTCCCCGCTGACCGTGGTGCACGAGGTGACCGGGATGCCCGGCGCCGATCCGTTCATCAGGCAGATCGCCTGGCGTGACTTCTTCGCCCAGCTGCTCGCGGCCAAGCCGGAAGCGGCGCACCGTGACTACCGCTCGCGCGATGGTGCCGGGCCAGGGAGGCGCTGGCATCATGACCCCGACGGACTGGCCGCCTGGCAGGAAGGCAAGACTGGCTACCCGGTCGTCGATGCCGCGATGCGCCAGCTGGCGGTCGAAGGGTTCATGCACAACCGGGCCAGGATGATCGTGGCGTCGTTCCTGACCAAGGACATGCGCATCGACTGGCGAGAGGGCGCGGCGCACTTCATGGCCAGGCTGGCCGACGCCGACGTGGCCAGCAACCAGCTGAACTGGCAGTGGGTGGCGGGCACCGGCACCGACACCCAGCGGCACCGGATCTTCAACCCGGTCAGGCAGAGCCAGCGATTCGACCCGGACGGCCGGTACATCCGCCGGTACGTGCCAGAGCTCGACGGCGTCCCAGCCAGTGAGATCCATGAGCCGCCGGCCGCGGCCCGCACGGCGCGCAAGTACCCGCAGCCGATCCTGGACCACGCCCAGGCGGCCCGCGCCTGGCGGTCGCTCGGCTAGCGCGAGCCGGGAGCTTGGCCAGCGATGGCTGCTCCCGTACCATGAAGCCATGCATCATGTTCCGTGCCGTAGCTGGTGGCCGTCCTAGGACGGCCAGTGAGCGCACGCACGACGAGGGCCGTCCGCTGGACGGCCCTTCCTTGTACTGAGCAGGAAAGGCTGGTTCGCGGACTGTCCTCCTTACCGCCCAAGGAGATTCCCGTGACCGCGACTAGCCTTCTTCCCGCCCCCGAACGCACCGCCTCCCTCGCCGCTACGAAGCGCCGATCGGCCGAGCTCGAGGCCGAGATCACGGCCGATCCCGGCCGGTTCCGGGTGCTGACCGGCGACCGCCCGACCGGGCCGCTGCACCTCGGCCACTACTTCGGCACGCTCGCGACCAGGGTCGCGCTGCAGCAGGCCGGGGTGGCGATGACGGTGCTAGTAGCCGACTACCAGGTGCTGACCGACCGGGACAGCGCGGACCAGCTGCCCGAGCACATACTCGGGCTGGTCGCCGACTACCTGGCGGCCGGCATCGACCCGGCCCGGGCGACGATCTTCGCGCACAGCGCGGTCCCGGCCCTGAATCAGCTCATGCTGCCGCTCCTGTCGCTGGTGTCAGTGCCCGAGCTGACCAGGAACCCGACCGTCAAGGACGAGATCGCGCACTCCGGGCAGGCCTCGGTCAGCGGGCTGATGCTGACCTATCCGGTGCACCAGGCCGCTGACATCTTGTTCGGCCGGGCCAACGTGGTTCCGGTCGGCCAGGACCAGCTGCCGCACCTGGAGGTGGCGAGGACGATCGCGCGCCGCTTCAACGAACGGCATGGCGGCGGCCTGGAGTTCTTTCCCTTGCCTGAAGCGCTGCTGTCGGCTGCCCCGAACCTGCTCGGTACGGACGGCACGAAGATGAGCAAGAGCCGGCACAACGCGATCGCCTTGTCGGCGACGCCGGACGAGACGTTCCGGCTGATCCGCGCGGCCAGGACCGACGCCCGCCGTGACATCAGCTACGAGCCGGCGGCCAGGCCCGAGGTGTCGAGCCTGGTGCTGCTGGCCGCGCTGTGCACCGGACGTGACCCGGCGCAGGTCGCGGCGGAGATCGGCGGCGGGGCGGCCGAGCTCAAGCAGGTCGTCACCGAAGCGGTCAACGATCGGTTCAGGCCGCTGCGGAGCCGCCGGGCCGAGCTAGCCGCCGACCCCGGCTACCTGCGCTCGGTGCTGCGGGACGGAAACGCCAGGGCGGCCGCCACCGCGTCATCCACGCTGGCCGAGGTCCACGCGCTGATGGACATGGGCAATTACTGAGAGTAACCGCAGGAGTGACCGGGTATGCATCAGCGGCAGGATTCGTCCAGCGACCGGCGCCCCGCGCCGATGTGAAGGGCCAGGCCAGCGAGCTGATGGGGGACGGTGCCCGCGAGCCGGCCGACCAGGCCAGCGAGGTCATCCTGACCGCGACCGCGGACGGCGTGCTCGCGATAGACGAGAACGGCCTGGTCAGGTACTGCAACCCGGCGGCCGAGGAATTGCTCGGCCAGCCAGCCGGCTCGCTCACCGGCCGCAGGTTCGCTGACCTGGCCGGGCTGACGCCCGGCCTGCCCAGCGAGCTCGAGCTGAACCTGTCAGGGGGCACCGACCGGGTGCTCGACCTCCGGGTCAGCACCGCCGCCCTGAACGGCCATCAGCTGCGGATCGCCGCCATGCGCGACATCACGTACCGGCGGCAGTCCGAGCGCTCGCTCGAAGCGGCGCTCGAACGCCAGAGCGCCGCGCTGGCCGTGGCGGGGCACGAGCTGCGCAGTCCGCTCGCCGCGATCGGCGTCCTCGCCCACGTGCTGGCCGACGACCAGATCGCGCTGGGGCCGGCCGACCGGGCGGCGGTGGCAACCCGGGTCGCCGAACACGCCGGACGGCTGCAGCTACTGGTGAGCCGCCTGCTAACCAGCGCCCAGATCGACGCGGAAACGGCCAGGCCCGCCGGGTCCCCGGTCGGGCTGGCCACCGTGATCGGCGAGCAGTTGCATGCGGCCGCCCGGCCGGGGGCGCACGAGGTCACGGTCAGCTGTCCCGATGACCTGACCGTCCTCGCCGACCGCGACGATCTTGCCACGATGGTGGCCAACTACGTCGACAACGCGCTGACCTACGCCCGGCCGCCGGTCGCGATCACGGCCTCGGCCGCTGACGGGGCCGCGGTCATCGAGGTCTGTGACAACGGTCCGGGTGTGCCCGATTCGTACGTGCCCCGGCTGTTCGAGCGTTTCTCCCGCGCTCCGGACGCGGGGCTGTGCGGCGAGGGGGTCGGTCTCGGCTTGTGGATCGTCCGCACTCTGGCCCGCGCGAACAACGGCGAGGCGTGGTACGAGCGCGGTCCAGGCGGCGGCTCGCGGTTCTGCCTGCGGCTGCCGCTGGCTGACCCGGCGCTGGCTGACCCGGCGGTGGCTGACCCGGGTATGACCGGCTGATGACCGGGGTTCTGGTCGTGGAGGACCAGCACGTGCTGGCCTCGGCCCTGGAGGTGGCGATCGGGTGCCAGCCCGACCTGGACTGCCTCGGCACAGCCGCGACCGTCGACGAGGCTCTGGTCCAGATCAGCGCCCGGGTACCCGACGTGGTGCTGATGGACATCGAGTTGCCGGGAACGGACGGCATCGAGGGCACCCGCCTGATCAAGGCCGCCCATCCCGAGGTGACCGTGCTGGTGCTGACCGGCGGGGCCACGCCCGAGCGGCTGGCCGCCGCGGCCGCGGCCGGCGCGGGCGGCTTCCTGGCCAAGGACACGTCCTTCCCCGACGTGCTCGCCGCGATCAGGAGCCGCCTGCCCGGCAAGGTACTGGTCGAGCGGGCAGTGCTGCAGGACCTGCTGAGTGGCCGGCCGGGCGGGACACCGCCGGCCCGGCCGGAGGCGCGGCCGGCCGAGGCTGAGCCGGCCGCTGCCAGGCCCCCCGGTCCCGGCGACTCAGGGCTGACCGCCCGCGAGACCGAGGTACTGGCCCTGATGGGCCAGGGACTCGATCCCGCCGCGATCGCCGAGCGACTGGTCGTCAGCGTCTACACGGCCCGCGGGCACGTCAAGAACGTGATGATGAAGCTGGGCGCGCACACCCAGCTCGAGGCGGTCGTGCTGGCCACCCGCCAGGGTCTGCTGGGGCCAGGCCGCGGCCAGCAGCAGCCCGATGGACCGTCATCCTTACCTGCCTAAAAACGTCGATAGACGGATAAGACGGTCGGAGCGGCCGAGCGGCGGAGCGGCGAAACAGACCATCTGAGGGTCGCCTTACCAGCGGAGCGTAACTAACGTCACAGTGAGACCTCGCACGTGGCGGCCTCAGCCGACCGTGGCGCCCAGGGCTTGGGGGAGCTCGCGGCACCCGGTGACGGGCAGGCCGCCATTCGCGGCGGGCCAGCGCAGTGCTGGCGCTGCACGGTCCCGGAGCGCGGCGCCCGCCGCGGCCGGTCGACCGCGCGCCGGCTGCCAGGCGGTACGGGGGTACGCCTGGGCCTGGCCCGCCACCATCTTCGGCCGCGGGCTATGCCAGCACGGTGCTAGCCGGGTGCCGCCAGCACCTTGCGCGGATGACTGCCGTCGACGTAACCCACGAACGGCGGGTAGATGTTGTAGCCGAGCAGCTCGGTCAGGCGTTCCGGGAGCTCGCGCACGATCTCTCGGGGCACCGCCAGGCAGTGGTTCTCCTGCGGGCGGAGCCAGGCGGCCGCGTACTCCAGGATGACCCCGAGCCGCGGCCGCTGCGTCGTATTGGCCCCGCCGCCATGCCACAAACTGCCCAGATAGAACATCGCCGACCCTGGAGACATCTCGGCCACGCTGACCGCATCGCTCGCAACGGGCTGGCGACCCGGCTCCCAAAGGTGGCTGCCCGCGATGAACCTGGTCGCGCCGTTAGCCGCGGTGAACTCATCCAGCGGCCACATCGTGTTCAGCACGACCGGCGGGTGCGGCTGCGGGATGGGGTAGATCATGTCGTCGGTATGCAGCACCTGGGCCCGCTCTCCCGGCCCGATCCTGATCCCGACCGGCGCGCTGAGCTGATAGTGCCCGAGCACCCGGTCGAGCACGTCGAGCAGCAGCGGGTCGATCGCCGCCTGGTCGAACGTCCTGGTCTTGGCGAACAGGGCGTAGACCCGCTGGGTCGAGTACCCCTCGAAGGAGTTCCGCCCCGTTTTGGTCGACGCCAGCACCCGGGCGAGGTCCGCACGGGCCGCCTCGACCCCGTCGCCGCTCATCATGCCGGAGACGACCACATAGCCGTCCTCGGCCAGCCGCTGCGCGAGTTCCTCGCCCGTCGTGCTTGCCGCCGGGACTGGCGTTATCATCGGCGGTCCAGCGCCCGGCCCTGGCCGCGCGAGCGAACCGCGCCGGCCGCCCGCCACGACAGCACCGACCACCGGGACAGGCCGGCCATCGCCGACAGGGCGCTGCCGAACGAGGCGACCGACAGGATCGAGCCGAACGACGCGGCCGAGCCGATCGACAGCACCGATCCGGCTGAGCCGATCGACAGGATCGACCCGCTCGACCCGATGCTCAGGATCGACCCGCTCGATCCGATGCTCAGGATCGACCCGGAGGACGCGGTCGCCCGGGCCGAACCAGCCCGTGCCGACCCTGTTCGGCAGTCCCTGCTCATGCCGGCATTCTCCCAGCGATGCCGAGCCCGTGCCAGTGCCGCCGCCCCGTGCCCTACATCAGCATCCGGGTCCCGAGGAACAACGCGAACAACGCCCCCACCAGCCAGATCTGCGAGAACACTTCCTGGCTGCTACCCGACCACGCCTTGAGCCCTTGGCCGTCCCCTGATCCTCCCCAGCGGTGCAAGACCGTCCGGATTCCCACCAGCAGGAGCAACCATGCAATGCCGTAGGCAGCGAGCGTCTCGCGTGCGACCGTCCCGTACCTCGCGAAAATGTAGATCACGTATCCGGCAACGACGATGAGGAGCATTCCGATGACGTTCCTCATCTGTGCAAGCAGCAGTGCGAGAAGCGCGAGAGTCAGCCAGAGCACGGCGACGCTATGACCCATCGCTATCAGCTTGGCCGCACCCAGGCCGAGCAAGCTCGGGCCGAAATATCCGATAAACAGTATCGGGACATTGCCACCCTCCCCTGGCGCGTCAGTACTTCCTGTGGCGTCCTTCAGGTGCAGCCGTATTCCTTCGATCTTCCGGCCGTACAAGGAGCCAACGACCGCATGTGACCCTTCGTGGGCCATGGTGCCCAGGTAGCGCACGAAGGACCAGGTCACGGGGAATGCCACGGCGACCAGGCAGGCGATGCCGATCGTGAGCGCGGTGCCGGGCGGCAGCCTCGGCTGCGTTTCGAACATGCGGTGCAGCATGACCTGGAGCGACGGCACTGACCTGCGCACTGACTCGTCATTCATGGCGACCACCTTGATGCGAATAACCCTCCGTGCCCAGTCTGGGATTGAAATGACCTCAGTGTGAACGATGAATGGGTTGTTGTGAAGAGCGACAATACGCGGCCGGACCCTTACGACCGCAATATCGCCTTTCTCGGAAATGCTGGACCGGTCCGGCTCTACCGCCCGGCGGCCGGGCCTGCCTTACGATGAGCTGCCTGAACGACTGGCGAAGGAGGCATCACGTGGACCCGGTCTGGGCGCTGCGGCAGATCGCGTTCCAGCTCGAGCGGGCGGGCGCGCCGACCTACCGGGTACGCGCCTTCCGGCGCGCCGCCGACGTGACCGGCGCGCTGCCGGCCGGCCAGCTCGACCAGCGGCTCAGGGACGGGACGCTGCAGGCGCTGCCGGGCATCGGTCCGGCCACGGCCGAGGTGATCACCCAGGCCGCGCGGGGCGAGGAGCCGGCTTACCTGACCAAGCTCTACGGCGAGGCCGAGCCGGCCGCGCAGACGGCGCTGCGGACCGCGCTCAGGGGCGACTGCCACGCGCACTCCGACTGGTCAGACGGCGGCAGCCCGCCCGAGGAGATGGCGCTGGCGGCCAGGGACCTCGGTCACGAGTGGATGGCCATGACCGACCACTCGCCTCGGCTGACCGTGGCCAGCGGCTTGTCGGCCGAGCGGCTGACCGAGCAGCTCGACCTGATCGGCCAGCTGAACGAGCGGCTGGCGCCGTTCCGGATCCTGACCGGGATCGAGGTCGACATTCTCGAGGACGGCTCGCTCGACCAGCGCGAGGACCTGCTGGCCCGCCTGGACGTAGTCGTCGCGAGCGTGCACTCCAAGCTGCGGATGGACCGGATCGGCATGACCACCAGGATGGTCGCCGCCGTCTCGAACCCGCACGTCGACGTGCTCGGGCACTGCACCGGCCGGATGGTGCTGGGCCGCGGCCGCCCGCAATCGGTGTTCGACGCCGAGCGGGTGTTCGCCGCCTGCCGTGACCACGGAGTCGCGGTCGAGATCAACTGCCGCCCCGAGCGCCAGGACCCGCCGGATGACCTGCTCGCGCTCGCGGCCGGGCTGGGCTGCATGTTCGCGATCGACACCGACGCGCACGCCCCCGGCCAGCTCGACTGGCAGGCCAGCGGCTGTGTGCGGGCGGAGTCAGCCGGGATCACGGCCGACCGCGTGATCAATACCCGGCCGGCCGGCCGGGTCAGCGCGCGAGCCTAGGCGGCCGCGGAGCCGGCCCGCTTCAGTCCCAGCGCTGGGAGTTCTCCTCGTTAAAGGTTTCCGGGTCGTCGGGGATGACGCAGAACAGCAGCCCGGCGGGATCGCTCAGCACCCACCAGCTGTGCGACCGGAACTCCCGGGTGGCCCCGAGCGACTCGAGCCGGGCGATCTCGGCCTCCAGGTCGTCGGTGTGGATGTCCACGTGGACCCGGGGGCGGCCGCCGCCGAGCCGCTGTATGAGCAAGCCGAGGTCATGACCGTGCAGGTCGGCGCCGTGGTACTCGGGGTGCCGGTCGAACTGGACCAGCTCCTGCCCCATCGCGCCCTGCCAGAAGGTTAGCTCCGCGGCGTGCGAGTCCTCGGGGACGTCTATGACGATCTTGCTCAACCGGCTGTAATGGGTCACGGCTCAGTACTGTACGGCAGCCGCCGGGCCGGGCTGCAGTGCCTGAGAAGACCGTCAGCGACGGACGGGACCCAGGTGGCGACGGCCGCCGGCGGCAGGACATGATGAGCGTCATGTCGCAGTCGCTGCCGCCTGACCCCCCGGCCGGCCCGGCCAGCGCACCCGCCCGCGGTCCGCTCGCGCTGGTCGGCAGCGGCGAGTACCTGCCGGTGATGACCGCGGTCGAGGGCTTGCTGATCGAGGGCCGGCCGCCCCGGTACGTCCAGCTGCCGACCGCCGCCGCCCCTGAGGGCGAGCGGAGCCTGCGGCGCTGGCTCGACCTGGGAGCGGCTCAGGCCGAGCGGCTCGGCGTGGAGCAGGTCCCGGTCGTGGTCCGCAACCGGGCCGAGGCCGATTCGGCCGAGCTGGCCGCCCTAGTCGACGGGGCCGGGCTGATCTACCTGTCCGGCGGCAGCCCGATGTTCCTGTCCACGACGCTGCGCGGGTCGCGCGTGTGGGCAGCCATCGTCGCGGCCTGGCAGGCCGGGGCCGCACTGGCCGGGTGCTCAGCCGGGGCGATCGCGCTGACCAGCTGGGTGCCGGCCATCCGCTCGCCTGGCACCGCACCGGACCCCGGCCTCGGCGTGCTGCCCGCGCTGCGGGTGCTGCCGCACTTCGACAAGATGCTCGGCTGGGTTCCCGACCTGCTGACCAGGGCGCTGCTGCACCCGCCGGACCACACCGCGGTGCTCGGCATCGACGAGGACACCGCGCTGGTCGACCTGACCGGCTCGGGCCGCGACTGGACCGTGTACGGCCGCCAGCAGGTGTGGGAACTCGCCGACGGGCCGCGGCGCGGGCACCCGGCCGGCACGCGCCTGGTCACCCCATGACCGCGGTCGAGATCAGGCCGTACGCCGACGCCGACTGGCCGCAGGTCTGGCCGGTCATCGCCGAGATCGTCAGGGCAGGCGATACCTTCCCGTACGACCCGGCGATGACCGAGCAGCAGGCCAGGGACACCTGGATCGAGCCGCCGCCCGGGACCACGGTCGTCGCCGTCCAGGACGGCCGGGTGATCGGGACGGCCAAGACCGGACCCAATAAGCAGGGCCCCGGCGCGCACATCGCCACCGCCAGCTACATGGTCCCGGCCAGCTCGCGCGGCCTCGGCGTGGGCCGCGCCCTGGTCACCTGGACGCTGGACTGGGCCCGGGCCCGCGGCTATGCGGGCATGCAGTTCAACGCGGTGGCCGCGACCAACCAGACCGCGGTCGCGCTGTACCGGCGGCTCGGGTTCGAGCTGATCGGCACGATCCCCGGCGGTTTCGAGCACCCCGTGCAGGGCCGGGTCGGCCTGCACATCATGTACTGCCCCTTCTGATCCGGCACCGGCCACCCACCCCCACCCCCCGGAGACGCGTGATGACGAGAACGGTCCTGAGCGGCGGACGAGTCTTCGACGGGACCGGCAGCGCCATCGCCGATGCCGACGTCGTGATCTCCGGCGGGACGATCGCTGACATCGGGACCGGCCTCGACGGGGACGAGCAGGTCGACGTCACCGGCCTGACCGTGCTGCCCGGCTTCTTCGACTGCCATGTGCACGTGATGGTGTCAGGGATCGACCTGGCCAGGCGGCTGCAGCGACCGTTCTCCTACCAGTTCTACGAGGCCGCGGCCAACCTCGCGGCCACCCTCGACTGCGGCATCACGACCGTCCGCGACGCTGGCGGGGCGGACCTCGGCGTGCAGCAGGCCGTCGCGGACGGCCTGATCGAGGGGCCGGTGATGCAGATCTCGGTGACCGCGCTCAGCCAGACCGGCGGTCACGGCGACGGCTGGCTGCCCTCGGGGATCACTACCTTCCTGATGACCCCGCACCCGGGGCGGCCGCCCGGCCTCGCCGACGGCCCAGAAGAGATGCGCAAGCGGGTCCGCGAGATCATCAGGGCGGGCGCCGACGTGATCAAGGTGCACACCTCGGGCGGTGTGCTGTCGCCGCGCGACAACCCCAGGCACGCCCAGTTCCGGCCGGACGAACTGGCCGCCCTGATGGCCGAGGCGACCGCGGTCGGGCTGCCGGTGATGGCCCACGCGCAGGCGGCCGACGGGATCAAGAACGCCGTCCGGGCCGGGGTCAGGTCGATCGAGCACGGCATCTACCTGGACGACGAGGCTATCGACCTGATGCTGCGGGCCGGTACCTGGCTCGTTCCGACCCTGGTGGCGCCGCACGCGGTGCTGCACGCGGCCGGCGCGGGCCGGCACCTGCACGACGGCGTGGCCGAGAAGGCCCAGGCGGTGATCGAGGCCCACGCCAGCTCGTTCGCCAAGGCGGTCGCGGCCGGAGTCAAGATTGCCATGGGCACCGACACCGGCGTCGGCCCGCACGGGAACAACCTGGACGAGCTGGCCCTGATGGAGAAGGGCGGGATGACCCCGGCCCAGGTGCTGGCCGCGACGACCAGCTCGGCGGCCGAACTGATGCGGATCGGCGACCAGGCCGGGACGATCATGCCGGGCAAGCGCGCCGATCTGGTCCTGATCGCCGGCGACCCGTTCGACCTGCCGAACCTCAAGTCGGGTATCCGGGCCGTGTACCAGGCCGGCCGCCGGGTGCGGGGCTAGGCGATCACCACCCGGACCCCGGCATCGGCCAGCCGGGCGGCCTCCTCGTCGCCGATAGCCGCGTCGGTGACCAGCACGTCCACGTCCTGCGCGGCGCAGATCCTGGCGAACGCGCGGCGCCCCGCCTTGGACGAGTCGGCCACCACCACGACCCGGGCGGCCCGCCTGGTCATCAGCCGGTTGATGCTGGCCTCGCCCTCGTGGTGGGCGGTCGCCCCGGCCTCGGCGTCGATGCCGTCTACGCCGAGGATGGCCACGTCGAGCACGACCTGCTCGAGCACGCCGGTGGCCAGCGGCCCGGTCAGCTCGTAGGACTGCGGACGGGCGACGCCGCCAGTCACCACGATCTTGATGTGCGGCCTGATCGCCAGCTCGGCCGCGATGTTCAGCGAGTTCGTGACGACGGTCAGGGCGGGCGCGAGCGGATCGCCGGACTGCAGGTCGGCCCGGATCGCCAGGGCCCT
>DASWAH010000157.1:0-4908 GCA_036391235.1 Streptosporangiaceae bacterium | reverse complement strand
GGCGGCCAGGACCCGACCTGGCCGCCAGCGTGATCAGTGTTACCAGCGCCCGCGGCGATATCCGGTCGAGCGGTGACAGCCCGCTGCCGTCGTACAGGTGCAGGCCCCTGGCGCCCAGCCGGGCAGCGACGGCCGTCACCGCGGCCGCGGCGCCGGTGAAGGTCCCGGGACGTCCGGTGGCCAGCGCGACCTGGCGGGCCAGCGTCTCGGCGATCACGTTGTTGCTCTCGGTCAGCATCTGCTGCACGATCGCGGCCAGCGGCGGGGACTGGACCGCGGCCAGCTCGGTGCCCGGCCGGACGGCCGGCGTCTCGCGTTTGACCGGCTTGGCCGGGCCGCGCACGGTGATGCCATCCCGGCCGAGGAACCGTGCGAATGCGCGGGCCGCGTCTACGCTCGGCGTCGGCGATCGCGGCCGGTAGTTGCCAGGGTCATCGCTGTCCTCTGGCGCACCAGACGCGGTGAGCCGGCCCTGGTCCACTTCGAGGCCGGTGATCAGGGTGACGTTGCCGCTCGCCAGGTAGTTGCCCGGGGTGCCGATCGGCTTCCAGCCCCTGGCCACCAGCGGCCCGCTGAACCGGCCCGCGTCGAAACCCAGCCTGACCGCCATGATGTGCCGGGCCCGGAGCGCCTTCGCGGTCGCGGCGGCGAGCGAGCTCAGCGTGGCCGGCTGCGGGTAGTCGGAGGCTGGATAGCGCCCGGCGGCCAGGGTGGGGTCGCCCCCGCCGACGAGGACGATCCTGGCCGTGCCGGCCGCGCCGGCCGATGGCCCGGCCTGCATGGTCACCGCGGTGGTGAACCGGGCGGCGGGACCGAGCGTGTCCAGGGCCGCGACCGCCGTGGCGATCTTGGTGGTCGAGGCCGGCGCGAAGCCGGTGGCCTGGTTCAGTTCGTACAGCACCCGGCCGGTCGACAGGTTCGTGACCATGGCCCCGGTGAGCTGGCCGAGCTGGCCGCTGCGCAGGAGCGAGGTCAGCCCGGCCGCGACGCCAGCCGCGGTCGGTGCCGAGCCGGGTGAGCCCGGTCGAGCGGCGGCCGGGAGCGTCCCCGGTCCGCGCGGCGTCCTCGCTGCGACCTGCGGCAACTCGAAGAGGGCGAGCCTGGGCGGCAGCAACCTGGCCACCGCCGCGCCCGCGCCGATCGTGAACAGGCAGAGCAACGCCAGCGTCAGCGCCATCATCCGCGCCAGCCGGTTCACTGTCTGCTCCCCTCGCCGCTGCCCGGACTCTTCGACAGGCGCTGTCACCGAGGGTATACATCACTGCAGGGGTACACACCAAGGCGACGAGCCAATCATGCACCGGGCAGGAGACGAAGACGTGGAGTTCGATGTCGTCATCGAGATCCCGAAGGGACAGCGCAACAAGTACGAGATGGATCACCAGACCGGGCGGATCAGGCTCGACCGAATGTTGTTCACTTCGACCCGGTATCCCGCCGATTACGGCTTTATCGAACACACCCTGGCCGACGACGGTGACCCCCTGGACGCGCTGGTCTTGCTCGATGAGCCCACGTTCCCCGGCTGCCTGATCCGGTGCCGCGCGATCGGCATGTTCCGGATGCGCGACGAGAAAGGCGGTGACGACAAGGTGCTGTGCGTGGCCGCCACCGACCCCCGCATGGCGCATCTTCGTGACGTCACCGACGTGCCGGAGTTCGACCGCCTGGAGATCCAGCACTTCTTCGAGGTCTACAAGGCGCTCGAGCCGGGCAAAGAAGTCGAGGCGGCGCGGTGGGTCGGCCGCCAGGCCGCTGACGACGAGATCGAGTCCTGCCGCAAGCGGCTGGCCGAGGCGGAAAGCATCGCGGGAGAGGGACATGCCGGCTGAGGTAACGGCCTGCCCGCCCGTGACCAGGAGGCTGGGAGGTCCCGGTGGCTGAGCCCGGAGCGCAGCCTGCCCGGCTCGAGCAGATGGAGTTCACCGATGAGGACGCTCGTTTCCTGGCCGGCAGCCCGTTGCTGCGCGAGCTCAGCGAAGACGATGCGGCGACCTTCCGGCCGCACACCCACGTCGTGCTGCTGCCCAGGGGCGACCGCCTGTTCGCCGAAGGCGACCTCGGTGACTGCCTCTACCTGGTGATCAGCGGCAAGATCAAGCTCACCAGGACCGCCGCCGACGGCCGGGAGAGCCTGGTCAGCGTGCACGGCCCAGGCGACATGTTCGGCGAGCTCGCCATGTTCGACCCGACCTACCGCACGTCCACCGCGGTCGCGGTCACCGACGCCCGGCTGGCCGAGATCGACCACGACGACCTGCGCCAGGTGCTCACCACCCGGCCCGCGGTCAGCCTGCTGCTGCTCAAGGCGCTGGCCCAGCGGCTGCGCCGGGTCACCGAGACCAACACCAACCTGATCTTCACCGACGTGCCCGGCCGGGTCGCCAAGGCCCTGCTCGAGCTAGCCGGCAAGTTCGGGGTGCCGGGCGAGGACGGCATCCAGGTGAACCACGACCTGACCCAGGAGGAGCTGGCCCAGCTCGTCGGGGCGTCCAGGGAGACGGTGAACAAGGCGCTCGCCGACTTCGCCACCAGGGGTTGGATCCAGCTGTCGGCCAAGTCGGTGCTGCTGATCGATCCCGACCGGCTGAAGCGCCGGGCCCGCTAGAACCGGGCCGCCAGAACCGAGCGCGCTCGAACATGCGGCCGGTCAGCCGGCCGCGGGCATCCCGGGCGGCAGCTCACCGAGGCTGTCCAGGTACGCGAGCTGAGCCTGGACCGAGATCTCGGCGAACGGCCAGAGTGCCTGGTCCACGTCGGCGTAGACCCTGGCCACGATCTGCGGTCGGGTGCGGTCGCCCGCGGCAAGGGCAGCCCTGATCTCGGCCAGGCGTTCGGCCCGATGTTGAATGTAAAAGTCGAGTACGCCGAGGGGGCTTGCGAGCATCGGGCCGTGCCCAGGCAGCAGGGCGGTGAGCTGACGCTCGTCCGCCAGTGCCCGCAGCCGGTCGAGCGAGCCCAGGTAGTCGGCCAGGCTGCCGTCACCGGCGATGACCGTGGTGCCGCGGCCCAGCACGGTGTCCCCGGTCAGCACGGCGCCGTCGGCCCGCAGGTACAGGCTGACCGAGTCGGCGGTATGACCTGGCGTGGCCACGACCTCGATCTCGCACCCGCTGGCGGTGACGACCGCGCCGGGCGGCAGGCCCTCGTCGCCGAGCCGGTGCGCCGGATCGACGGCGCGTACCGGAGCGCCGGTCAGCCCGGCCAGCCGGGCGGCGCCGCCCGAGTGGTCCTCGTGCCCGTGGGTCAGCACGATCGCGGCGATCCGCTGCCCGGCCTGCCGGGCCAGGCTGGCCACCCGCTGCAGATGGCCTTCGTCGTCGGGTCCGGGGTCGACCACGACCACGGTGCCCGAGCCGGGCTCGGCGACCAGCCAGGTGTTCGTGCCGTCCAGCGTCATCAGGCCAGGGTTCGGCGCCAGCACGCAGCGCGCCCTTGGCGTGCCCGATCCGTCGATTCGCGGCCCGGCGCCGGCCGCGCCGGCCGCCCCGCCCGCGTCGCCGGCGCTGGTCACAGCGGGTACTCGCGCTCGCCAGGAACCCGCAGGAAGGTCGCCCCCTGATCCACGACGACCTCCGGCAGCAGCGGCCTGACCTCGCGTCGGGCGCTCAGGGCGGCGTCGGCGTCGGCGTACTCGGCCAGCTCGGCCAGCGTCATCGCGGTCGGGACCCAGAGCTGGATCTCCCCGGCCCGGCCCGCGTCCAGGGCCGCGGCCGGCGCGATCCACTGCACCGCCGACGCCTCCCCGCCCACGTCCCTGGTGCGCTGGCCGGCCGGCAGCGCGGCCGCGAAGAACCTGGCGTCGAACCGGCGCCGCTCGACCGCAGGGGTGATCCACCGTGACCACGGCCGCAACAGGTCAGCCCGCAGGATCAGCCCCCGCCTGGCCAGCAGTTCGGCCAGGGAGAGGGAGCGGTCGAGCAGGGCCTGCCGGTCCGCTTCCCAGTCCGCCGCG
This sequence comes from Streptosporangiaceae bacterium, assembly GCA_036391235.1. Lineage (GTDB taxonomy): Bacteria > Actinomycetota > Actinomycetes > Streptosporangiales > Streptosporangiaceae > Chersky-822. The sequence continues at coordinate 953 of DASWAH010000157.1, read as the reverse complement.
GTGGTGTCCTCGACCACAGTGGCCGGGGACGGCCCGGCCAGCAGCACGCCGGACTCCTCGAACGTCTCCCTGACCGCGGCGCAGACCAGCGCCCTGGCCAGCTCGGGCGGCGCGTCGAAGACCCGGCCCCAGTGCTCGGGGCCCGGTCCGGTCCAGGCAACTTCCTCGTCGGCGTCCCGCTGGTCGACCGAGCCGCCGGGGAAGACGTAAGCGCCGGGCGCGAACGCCATCGACGGCTTGCGCCGCAGCATGTAGACCTCGAAGCCGTAGCCGGCCGGGGCGGCTCGCGCGGCCTGTGCAGTCTGCGCCGCCGCGGGGCGGAGCAGCATCACGGTCGCGGCGTCGCGCGGCGTCGCCGGGGCAACCTTGCCCTCGATCACGGCCCTGGCCGACTCGGCCATCTGCTCGGGGATCCTGACCTGGCTCACTGGCTGACCGCCCTCAGTGCTCACCGACTGACCTCACTCAGAACCCGCTCGGTTCAGCCGCCGTCGCGAACCTCGGCGATCAGCTCGACCTCGACCGGAGCGTCCATCGGCAGCACCGCCACGCCGACCGCGCTGCGGGCATGCCGGCCGGCGTCGCCGAACACCTCGAGCAGCAATTCGCTCGCCCCGTTGATGACCTGAGGCTGGCCGGTGAACCCGGGGGCGCTGGCCACGAAGCCGGTCACCTTCACGATCCGCCGGATCGCCGACAGGCCGCCCGCCACCGAGGCCGCGGCGGCCAGCGCGTTCAGCGCGCACGTCCTGGCCAGCGCGGCCGCTTCGGTCGCGCTGACCTGGTCACCCACCTTGCCCGCGGCGAGCAGCTGGCCCTCGGCCAGCGGCAGCTGACCAGCGGTGTAGACCAGGTTGCCGGTGCGAAGCGCCGGCACGTAGGCGGCCAGCGGCGTAGTAACGGCCGGCAAGCTCAGGCCGAGTGCGGCCAGCCGCTGCTCGGGCGACTGATCC
>DASWAH010000156.1:0-5811 GCA_036391235.1 Streptosporangiaceae bacterium | reverse complement strand
CGCCGCGCCGGAGGCGGGCGAGATCCGGCCGAGAGTGACGACCATCCAGGCCATCGCGAGCACGTCGGCGCCGGCCACGGCGAGCAGCGCGGCCTGCGGGCTGACGAGCGCGAACACCAGCCCGGCCAGCGCCAGCCTGGCCCCGCCGGGCAGGGCCGGCAGGCGGCCGGCCCAGGTCGTCGCGGCGGGCCGGCGACCGGGACCGGCCATCCGGCAGGCGCCGAGCAAGTCGGCCGTCCCGGCCGAGACGATGGTCAGCACGGCGAGCGGCCACATGCCGGCCGGACCGGTCGCGGCGCCGCCGGCCGCCATTCCGCCGTAGACCGCGCCCTGCGCCGCCAGTGCCGAGAGCGCCGCCACCCACCGGTAGTCCCGGGCGGTCATGCCGGCCTCCCCAGGCAACCGTGCCTCAGCCGGCGGCTCTGACCCGCCTGGCTGCCTCGGCCAGTCCGAGGACCCGGCGCTGGCCGACCGCCCCGCCCCGATCGGCGACTCTGGTCCGGCTGGCCATTCGACCGTGGCCGGCCGGGCGCGAGTTCCGGTGTCGCGGTCCACGACGACCATCACATCGTCATCGCCCGCTGCCCACCCCACGCCGGGCAAGGTCAGCCAGTCCGTGCTGTCATCGGCGACGGCCGCCCGGCGGCCGGCCTGCTGAGTCTTGCCAGCGGTTCGGCCAGCTTCGCCGCTCGCTTCCCGGCCCGCGTCCCGGCTCGCTTCCCGGCCCGCGTCCCGGCTCAGGAAAGCAGCCAGGCGGCCGGCGCCGGCCATGGCCACGACGGATCCGCCCAGCGCCAGCAGCCCGGGAGTTTGATCCACCGGTCCGCCGCTCAGCCAGATCGCGGCGCACAGGGCCAGCAGCAAAGAGACCGCGTTCAGGGTGCCTGGCGATAGCTGGCGTCCGCGAGCCCACCCGCCGAGACGGCGCATCGCCGGCCTGCTCCTGGCAACGGCCGCACCGGACAGCACGGCCGCTCGCAGCACCCAGCCGCCCGCGCCGGCCGGCGCACCGCCGGCACCGGACGCGGGCTTGCCGATCGACGGGCGCTTCAGTCCTGAGACGATGCGGGCCTCCTGGCACGCGCGCTGACCAATTGTTATTGGTCGATCACTCACAGTACTGAGATGGCTTGCCGGTCGCAGAAAATCGACGACATTCTCTCGGTGTATACACTCAGTATCTACTTCGGTGTATCGTCAGGGCATGACCGTCCCGCTGACCCTTCTCGGCCTGCTCGAGCGCGAGCCGAGTCACGGCTACGAGCTGAAGCGCGCCTACGACACCTACTTCGGCCGGGACAAGCCGCTGCCGTTCGGGCAGGTGTACTCCACGCTCGGGCGGCTGGCCAGGGACGGCAAGGTCAGCGGGCACGCGGAGCCCGGAGATGGCCCTGACCGCAAGCGGTACGCCATCACCGACCTCGGCGCCCGCGAGTTCGACACCTGGCTGGCCACGCCGATCGAGCCGGAGCCGCACCTGCAGACGGTGCTCTTCGCCAAGGTCGTGCTGGCCCTCATGCTCGGCCGGCCGGCCGAGACCTACCTCGACACCCAGCGCACGGCTCACCTGCGCCGCATGCACGAGCTGACCGAACTCAAGACGGCCGGCAGCCTGATGGACGCGCTGCTCGCCGACCACGGCCTGTTCCACCTGGAAGCCGATCTCCGATGGATCGATGTGACCTCAGCCAGGCTGTCTGCCCTGGCGGAAACGGTGCGTACGCCATGACCTCCCTGACCGACTACCCGACGGCATCTCGCCGCAGCCCGCTGCTCGAGGCGCGGGACGTGCACAAGTCCTTCGGCCAGACACCCGCGCTCGCCGGGGCCACGCTGGCCGTGGGCGACGGCGAGATCCTGGCCGTGATGGGCCCGAGCGGTTCCGGCAAGTCCACCCTGCTGCACTGCCTGGCCGGCATCTTCACGCCCGACCGCGGCGAGATCTGGTTCGACGACGGGCGGCTGGACACCCTCAGCGACACCCGCCGGACCGAGCTCCGGCGGACCGCGTTCGGGTTCGTCTTCCAGTTCGGCCAGCTCGTCCCCGAGCTGACCGTCGCCGACAACATCGCCTTGCCCCTGCTGCTGAGCGGGACCCGCAAGAAGTCCGCGTACGCCACGGCCGAGGCGTGGCTGCCCAGGCTCGGGATCGAGGGCCTCGGCTCGCGCCGCACCGGGGAGCTATCTGGCGGCCAGGCCCAGCGGGTGGCGCTGGCCCGCGCGCTGGTCGCCAAGCCGAAGGTGCTGTTCGCCGACGAGCCGACCGGCTCACTCGACACGCTGGCCGGCGAGATGGTGATGACGCTGCTCGTGAGTACGGCGCGAGAGGAAGGCGCCACCGTCATCGTGGTGACCCACGATGCCCGGGTCGCCGCCTACGCCGACCGCCAGGTCCTGGTCCGTGACGGCAAGGTCATCGACCACGCCGGATACCCGGTCACGGTCGCGCCATGATGTACCGCCTGGGCCTGCGCCTCACGCTGCGCAGCGGCCGCGAGCCGTTCGCCCGTCTCGTGGTGACCGCGGTCGCGGTCGCCATCGGCGTGGCGATCATGCTGGCCGTGCTGGCCGACTTCCATGCCTTCACGGCCTCGAACAACCGGCCGTCCTGGCAGTCCACCGTCGGCCGCAGTCTCACCAGCAACTACGCGACGGCTACGACCTCGGACCTGTGGAATTACAGCGACGACATCTATCAGGGCCGGACGATCGACCGGCTGGACGTCGCCGGGCTGGGTCCGCACGCTCCGGTGCCGCCCGGCATCTCGCACCTGCCGGGCCCCGGGCAGTACTACGCATCGCCGGCGCTGGCGGCGCTGCTGCGCAGCACGCCGGCCGGCGAGCTGGGTAACCGGTTCCCTGGCCGGCTGATCGGCACGATCGGATCGCGAGCCCTTTCCGGCCCCGACGAACTGGCGATCTACATCGGCTATGCGCCCTCGAAGCTGGCCAGCCTGCCCGCCACGAACCTGGTCAGCCGGATCACCGCGGTCCCGGGCCGCCAGCTGTGGACGCACTATTTCCGCGACGCCTTCATCGTCGGCGCGATCGCGTTCGTGTTCCCGATTCTCATCCTGATCGGCACGGCCACCCGGCTGGCCGCCGCGCGGCGCGAAGAACGGTACGCGGCGCTGCGGCTCGTCGGTGCCACGTCGCGGCAGGTCAACATCATCTCCTCGGTCGACGCAGTGATCAGCGCGCTGCTGGGCGCCGCCCTCGGCATCGTGATCTTCCTGCTCATCCAGCCCTGGCTGGTCCATACCGCGATCACCAGCCAGCGGTACTTCGCCAGCGAGGTAAACCCGACCGCGGCCGGCTACCTGATCGTGCTCATCGGCGTCCCGGCCGCGTCAGCCTTGTCGTCGCTGCTGTCCCTGCGGCGGGTCCGGATCTCGCCGCTCGGGGTCACCCGGCGGGTCACGCCGCCCGCGCCGGCCCTATGGCTGGCCGTGCCGCTGGCCATCGGCATCGTCGTGTTCGTCCTCGGCCTGAACCTGACCAACAACCAGCGGATCAGCCCGGCCCTGCTGCTCGGCCTGATCATCATCCTGGTCGGCCTGGTCGTGGCCGGACCGTGGCTGACCGCGCAGGCCGCGCGCCTGCTGTCGCGGCTCAGCTCGGGCGCGTCCGCGCTCCTCGCGGCTCGCCGGCTCAGCGACAACCCGCGGGGCGCGTTCCGGTCGGTCCGCGGACTGGTGCTGGCCGTCTTCCTCGGTACCGTGCTGGCCGGCCTGCTCCCGGCGGTGGAAGCCATCACGGCGACCCCGAACGCGAGGACGCTGAGCAACGTGCTGCTCGACGGGTTCACCTCGGCCCCGGTCTGCGGCAACAACGCCAACTGCACGGGCAGCAGCACCGGTCCCGTGCCGCAGAACCCGCTGGCGCTTTCCTCGGCCCAGCAGCAGCGCATCGCCCTGCGGGGAATGCCCCCGCATGCCGCTGCCGCGCTGCTCAGCGGACTGCGGACGATACCGGGGGCTACGGCCATCCCGATCTGGTATCACCCGGTACCCGGCGGCTCCGCCCGCTCAGGTCCCGCGAAGTCCGCATCCGGCGGCCCGGGGCCCGGCGGGTCAGGTCCGCCCGGGTCTAGCGGGCCGGGCGGGCCGGGCGGAGGGATCGGCAAGGTCTTCGGTGACGGGCCCAGTCCCTACGGCGTGATCAGCTGCACCGGGCTGCGGGAACTGAAGGTGCTCGGCCAGTGCGCGCCCGGCCGGACGGCTGTCGTGGTCCAGTCGGCCAGCCTGTTCACCGACAACCCGAGGTACAGCACTCAGGCCATCGCCAGCCCGTCCAGCCCGGCGGCGACGCCAGACATCAGTCGCCTTCCCCTGCAGGCGCTGCTGGTCAAGGTGAACAACGCCAGCACCCTGGAGAAGGTGCGTACCTTCCTGGTGACGCACAGCAGCCTGTCGGCCTCGGGGACCGCGCCGCGAACCTTCGGCGAGGCCGTGCAGGCCCGGGCGGTCATCGCCGACACCGTGCAGCGGCTGATCTACATCGCCGTGGTCCTGACCATCATCGTGGCCGGCTGCAGTCTCGCGGTGGCGGTGGGCGGCAGCCTGGTCGAGCGCAAGCGGCCGTTCACGCTGCTGCGGGTGACTGGCACGCCGATCTCGACGCTGTACCGGGTGGTGTTCACCGAGGCCGTGCTCCCGCTGGTGGCCGCGACTTTGGTAGCCGGCGGCCTCGGCTACCTGATCGCCGTGCTGACCGTGCACCGGATGGCGCCGGCCGGTACCCCGGTACCCGCGCCCGGTCACGCCTACTACCTGACGATGGGAACTGGCCTGGTCGCCTCGTTCCTGGTCATCCTGGCCTCGCTGCCCCTGCTCGGGCGGATGACCGGCCCGGACAAGGTGCGCTTCGAATAGCCGGCCGGCGCCCCGGGGTACAGTCCGGTCATGCGGACAGTCGCCGTGGTGCTGGCCGGCGGCTCCGGCGTCCGGCTGGGCGGGAGCACGCCCAAGCAGCTGCTGATGCTGGCCGGACGTACCCTGCTCGAGCACTGTGTCGCCGCCTTCGACGCCGCCCCCGGCATCGACGACGTGCTGGTCGTCATGCCGGCCGGGCTGACCGGCGAGGCTCGCCGGCTCCTGGGCCCCCGCTACGGCAAGCTCAGGGATGTCATCGAGGGCGGCGCCGACCGGCCCGGCTCGACCAGCCGCGCGATCGCGTTCCTGAGCCGGGACGGGCAGGAGCGCAACGTGCTGTTCCACGACGCGGCCAGGCCCCTGGTCGACCAGCGGATCATCGCCGACTGCGTAGCCGGGCTGGGTACCTGGGAGGCCCTCGGGGTCGTCGTGCCGACGACCGACACGATCGTCGAGATGGAGGGCGGCGTGATGACGGCGATTCCGCCGAGGGATACGCTCGGCCGCTGCCAGACGCCGCAGGGCTTCCGGCTCTCGGTGATCAGGAAGGCGCACGAGCTGGCCGCCGCCGACACCAGCCCCGGCGGGTTCGCGCCGACCGACGACTGCGGGATCGTGCTGCGGTACCTGCCCGGCGTCCGGGTGCACGTCGTCAGGGGCAGCGAGCGGAACCTCAAGGTCACCTATCCGGGCGACCTGCGGGTCGCGGAGGCCGCGCTGGCCGACCAGGCCGGGAGCACCGGACGCGGGGAGTTACGGATCCGTGTGTACCTGGCTCAGGGTGACGGAGCCGCCTGGTCGGCGGTGCCGGCCGGTTCCCGCTTGACCCGCTCAGGGCGCAAGTCGGCGGGCCCGCGGACCAGGCCACGGCGGCTGGTCAGGAACCCGGTCCCCCAGCAGACGTGCATGGTCGCGAGCACGACCGGCAGCCAGGCCA
>DASWAH010000155.1:0-3117 GCA_036391235.1 Streptosporangiaceae bacterium | reverse complement strand
AATCGAGCAGCTGCAGGGTGGCCGCGAGCCGGTCGCCGGCGCTGGACTCGCGGCGGTGGTGCAGGTGGGTCTCGGCCGTGTACAGCGACTGGCCGGCCGCGCGGTAGGCCTCGTCGATGCCGATGTAGCGGAAGAAGGCGTCAGCGGCGTCGCCGACCAGCAGCAGGTAGCACCACTCGCTCATGTGGCCGTTGTAGTCCACCCAGTCAGGCGGCACGATCCGCTCATACAGCCGCAGCGGCGCATCGATGTTCATCAGCTGCGATGATAGTTCGTATCATGCGGCGATAGGCAGCATGACCTCCAGGCTCCGCGAACGGAACGGGACGAGACGATGTGCGCCGCTGCGACCACCGGGGAGGCCGCGGAGCAGCCGGGCCGCGGCCGGGTCCAGTCCGTGCAGCGGGCGCTGGCCCTGGTGGAGGCGATCGCGGCCACCCCCGGCGGCGGTACTGCGGCCGAGCTGGCGCTGACCTGCGGCATCAACCGGGCGACGGCCTGGCGGCTGCTGGCCACGCTGGAAGAGCAGGGCGTGGTCGACCGCGACCCGGTCAGCAATCGCTACCAGATTGGCTACACGGTGGCCAGGCTCGCGGCCGCGTCCGGGGTCGACGGCCTGGTCCGCCGGACTCATCACATCCTGGAGCAGGTCAGCGCGCAGACCGGCGAAGCGGCCGACCTGGCCGTCGGCCGCCGGTCCGAGCTGGTCTACGTAGACGAGGTCACGCCCCGGTCGGTGCTGACCGTGAGCTGGCTGGCCAGGCCGGTGCCGCTGCACGCTACCTCGACCGGCAAGGCCTGGCTGGCCTGGCTGCCCGAGGCCGAAGCCCGCGCGCTGCTCGGACCTGACCTGCCCGGCTTCACCGATGCGACCGTCACCGATCCGGCCGCCCTGCTGGCCGAGCTCGGCCAGATCCGCGAGCGGGGTTACGCGGTCTGCGCCGGCGAACTGGAACCCGAGCTGTGGGGCGTGTCGGCTCCGGTGCGCCCGTCCGGCCAGGCCAGGCCGGTCGCCGTGTTCAGCATCTGGGGTCCGGCGGGCCGGGTGCCGCCGTCCCGGCTCGACGCCCTCGGCGCCGCCGCGATCAACGCGGCCGCTGCCGTCGCCATGCTGGTCTGAGCGGCAGTTTCCCGGTCCGGAACCGGGCCTTGACAAGGGCTGGCCCGGTCAGCGAGCGTTGTTCGCATAGTGCTGTTCCTGCTCGCAATGCGGGCAGATCACCGCCCCCGCGGTTCGGAGGTTCCCCGTGGCTCAGCCTCGCAAAGTCATCATCACGTGCGCCGTTACTGGATCGGGTCACACCCCGACGATGTCCCCGGCCCTGCCATACACGGTGGAGGATGTGGTCTCCCAGTCCGTCGCGGCCGTGCAGGCCGGCGCGGCCGTCATCCACCTGCACGCCAGGGATCCCAAGGACGGCAGCCCGACCGCCGACCCGGCCGTGTTCACGCAGTACCTGAAGGCGATCAAGGCCGAGAGCGACGCGGTGATCAGCATCACGAGCGGCGGCGGCACCGGCATGTCGGTAGCCGACCGGCTCAGGGTCATCTACGAGACCAAGCCCGAGCTCTGCACGCTGAACCTGGGCACGTTCAACTACGGCAGCTTCCCCATGATCGCCAAGTATCAGGGCAGGTGGCAGTTCGACTGGGAGGAGCCGTACCTGGAGAGCACCAGGACGGAGCCCTTCGTCAGCACGTTCGCCGACATCGAGCACATGCTGACCGACCTGGCCGAGGCAACCGGCTCGAGGTTCGAATACGAGGCCTATGACGTCGGCCACCTCTACACGCTCGCCTATTACCTGAACGAGGGCCTGGTCAAGCCGCCGATCTTCCTGCAGACCATCCTCGGCGTGATGGGCGGCATCGGCGCTGAGGTCGATCATCTGGTGCACATGAAGGCCACCGCCGACAAGCTGTTCGGCAATGCCGTGCAGTGGTCGGTGCTCGGGGCCGGCCGGCACCAGTTCGACATGATCACGGTGTCCGCCGTGATGGGCTCGCACGTCCGGGTCGGGCTGGAAGACGGCCTGTTCATCGGCAAGGGCAGGCTCGCCCAGTCGAACGCCGAGCAGGTGGAGAAGATCGTGCGCATCCTGCGCGAGCTGTCGCTGGAGATCGCGACCCCGGACGAGGCGAGGGAGATCCTCGGGCTCAAGGGCCTGCACCAGGTCGGCTGGTGACACCGGGGGAGGGCCGCCCGCCGGAGGATGTGCGCAGCGTCGCTATCGTCGGCGCCGGGGTGATCGGGGCGGGCTGGGCTGCGCACTTCCTGCGGATGGGGTTCGACGTCACCGCCTGGGACCCGGCGCCCGGGGCGGCCGAGCGGCTGGCCGGCCTGGTCGCCGCGGCCTGGCCCGCGCTGCAGCGGCTGGGGCTGCGAGCGGGCGCCGCTCCCAGCCGGCTGCGTTTCGCGGACAGCCTGGCAAATGCGGTCGCGCCCGCGGGATTCGTCCAGGAGTCGGCGCCCGAGGTCCTGGCGGCCAAGATCGCGCTGCTGGCCGAGCTCGACGCGGTGACTCCGCCCGATGTGGTGATCGGGTCGAGCACGTCAGGGTTCCTGATGAGCGACCTGGCCGTCGGCACGTCCCATCCCGGCCGTTTCGTGGTCGGCCATCCGTTCAACCCGCCCTACCTGATTCCGCTGGTCGAGGTGGTCGGCGGCCGGGATACCGATCCGGCCGCCGTCGCCTGGGCCGAGAAGTTCTACACCGCGGCCGGCAAGGTCTGCCTGACGATGACCAGGGAGGTGCCCGGATTCGTCGGCAACCGCTTGCAGGAGGCGCTGTGGCGGGAAGCGCTGCACATGATCGACGCGGGCGAGGCGACGGTGCGCCAGATCGACGACGCGATCGCCAACGGCCCTGGCCTGCGATGGGCGCTGATGGGCCCGATGCTGACCTTCCACCTGGCCGGCGGCCAGGGCGGCATGGCCCGCATGCTCGACCACTTCGGGCCTGCTCTGCTGGAGCCGTGGACCAGGCTGATCGCGCCCGAGCTCACGCCCCGGCTACGCGACATGGTGGTCGGCGGGGTCGGCGACGCAATCGGTTCGGTACCGGTGGCCGAACTCGAGCGGCGCCGCGACGAGTTCCTGACCGACCTGCTGCTGCT
>DASWAH010000154.1:0-23459 GCA_036391235.1 Streptosporangiaceae bacterium | reverse complement strand
CGCGATCCTGAACGTGCACGGCGACGAGTGCTGCACCTGGCTGAAGTTCGAGGACGCCGAGCGGGAGGCCCTGGCGACGCACAACTACCCCGGGCTGTTCGAGCTTGGCGCGCACCCGTTCCTGACGCTGACCCTGTTCATCGCCATGTTCGAGCGCGACTACGCCGAGCCCCTGGGCTTCCAGCTCGAGTACGCCCAGCGCCTCTCGCACTTCAAGCTCCCCTACCCCGACGTCACCACCTGACCCAACACCACGCTGACGGCGGTCCCCGTACCCGCGGGAGACCGCCATCAGCGTCCTTGGCCCCAACTTCCCATCATTTATGACCACTTTCGCGCCCGAGATGCCCGAATTATCCCCACGTAACAGATGGGAAGTTGCTATGGGTGTATAGACAGCGGCTCTGGGAGCGACTTCCCATCATTTCCGGCCCCTTCTGTGTCCGTTTTGCCGGATTTTTAGGGCCGAAACTGATGTGACGATGAATTGGCCAGGGCCGGGCTGCCGATTCCGCCCGTTTTCGGCAGCGATAAAGTGAGCCGCGCGCCGGGATGTGACCGGGTGCCTACGCACTGGGGCCGGGGAAAAGGGTGTGGTGGGACGTGACCACTGAGGGTGAGCGGGTCGCCGGGTTCGGTCGGCTGGAAGACGGGCTGCGGCAGGCCAGCCCCTGGTACACGTGGGGTCCGTACGTCAGCGAGCGGCAGTGGGGCACGGTCCGCGAGGATTACAGCGCCGACGGCGACGCCTGGAACTACCTGTCGCACGACCAGGCCAGGTCCCGGGCCTACCGCTGGGGCGAGGACGGGCTGGCCGGCTTCAGCGACATCCACCAGCGGCTGTGCCTGGGCCTGGCCCTGTGGAACGGCCAGGACCCGATACTCAAGGAGCGGCTGTTCGGCCTGACCAGCGGCCAGGGCAACCACGGCGAGGACGTCAAGGAGTACTGGTGGTACCTCGACTCGATCCCGAGCCACGCCTGGAACCGCTGGCGCTACCACTACCCGCAAGCCAGCTTTCCGTACGCCGATCTGGTTCGGGTCAACGCCGGGCGAACAAGAAACGACCAGGAATTTGAACTCCTGGACACCGGAGTGTTCGACGAGGGCCGCTTCTGGGCCGTGGACGTGCACTACGCCAAGGCCGGCCCCGATGACCTGCTGATGCGGATCCTGGTCAGCAACGAAGGGCCTGAGCCGGCCACGCTGCACGTACTGCCGACCGCGTGGTTCCGCAACACCTGGGCCTGGGGCGAGGACCCGGACCGGCCTGAGCTGTCGGCGGTGCCCGCGCCGGTTCCCGGCGCGGGCCCCGCCGGCCCCTGGACCACGGTCCGCGTCGCGCACCCGTTCGCCGGCGACCTCGAACTGCTGGCCGGCCCTGGACCAGACGGCCGCCTTCCCGACCTGCTGTTCTGCGAGAACGAGACAAACGCGGAGCGGCTGTTCGGCTCGGCGGCGGACACGCCGTACCCGAAGGACGGCATCGGCGACCACGTCATCCACGGGACGCCGACCGTCAACCCGGCCGGCACCGGCACGAAGTGCTCGGCCTGGTACCGGCTGACGGTTCCGGCCGGGCAGTCGGCCGAAGTGCGGCTCCGCCTGCGTCCCGCGGCTGGCCCGGCCGCTCCCGACGCTCTCACCACCGGCTTCGACCAGGTCATGGCCCAGCGTCAGGCCGAGGCGGACGAGTTCTACGCCGAACTGACCCCGGCCGGCGCCACCGCCGACGAGGCGATGATCATGCGCCAGGCGTTCGCAGGCCTGCTCTGGAGCAAGCAGTTCTACTGCTACGACGTGCAGCGCTGGCTGGACGGCGACCCCGGCGAGCCGGCTCCGCCGCCGGAACGGCTCGGCGGCCGGAACTCCCGCTGGCGCAGCTTCGACGCTTTCGACATCATGTCCATGCCGGACAAGTGGGAGTACCCCTGGTTCGCGGCCTGGGACCTGGCCTTCCACTGCGTGGCGCTGGCCCACGTGGACCCGGCGTTCGCCAAGTACCAGCTGATCCTGCTCTGCCGCGAGTGGTTCCAGCACCCGAGCGGCGCCCTGCCGGCCTACGAATGGGACTTCGGCGACGTCAACCCGCCGGTCCAGGCCTGGGCCGCGCTCGAGGTGTTCGCGGTCGACGGCGGCCGCGACCTGGACTTCCTCAGCCGGGTCTTCGACAAGCTGCTGCTGAACTTCACCTGGTGGGTGAACCGCGAGGATGCCGAGGGCAACAACCTGTTCGAGGGCGGCTTCCTCGGCCTGGACAACATCGGCCCGATCGACCGCTCGCACCTGCCGGTCGGCGGCATCCTCGAGCAGTCGGACGCCACCGGCTGGATGGGCTTCTACGCGATGGCCATGGCCTCGATCGCGCTCGTCCTGCACCGGGCCGGGCAGCGGCCGGGCACCGACCTGATGATGAAGTTCCTCGAGCACTTCGCCGCGATCAGGAGCGCCCTGGACGAGCTTGGCCTGTGGGATGAGGCCGACGGCATCTACTACGACCGGCTGATCACCCCGGCCGGCCAGGCCATCCCGGTCCGGGTGCGCTCGGTTGCGGGCATGATCCCGGCCCTGGCCCTCGGCGTGGTCGACCAGGCCGCCCTGGACGGCGCGATGGCCGTGGGCAAGCGGTTCGCCGGCCTGGCCGGGGCCGGACTGGCTGGATCTGGCATCAACCAGATCGGCCTGCTGCGGGGCGAGCCCGGGCACCGGCGGCTGCTGCTCAGCCTGGCCGGCCCGGACAAGCTAGCCCGGCTGCTGACCCGGCTGTTCGATGAGTCCGAGTTCTTGTCGCCGCACGGGCTGCGGGCTCTGTCAGCCTGGCACCGCGACCATCCGTACACCATCGACGTCGAGGGCTACCAGGCCTCGATCGACTACGAGCCCGCCGAGTCGACCACGCCGCTGTTCGGCGGCAACTCCAACTGGCGCGGCCCGGTCTGGTTCCCGGTCAACTACCTGGTGATCAGCGCGCTCCAGCGGTACCACGCCTTCTTCGGCGACGAGCTGACCGTGGAGTACCCGACCGGGTCCGGCCAGCAACGGAACCTGGGCGAGATCGCGGCCGACCTGTGCGACCGCCTGATCCGCTTGTTCGCTCCCGGCCAGGACGGTCGCAGGCCCTGCTTCGGCGGCACCGAACTGCTGCAGACCGACCCGGCGTGGCACGACAACCTGGTGTTCAGTGAGTATTTTCACGGCGATGACGGGGCCGGGCTCGGCGCCTCCCACCAGACCGGCTGGACCGGCCTGATCGCCGACCTGATCAGGCGAAAGCACGGGGCCGTGCCGAGCACGGGCGAGGTCATCGCGCGGATCGCGAGCCGGCCGGCGGCCCAGAGCGAGGCGGCCGGAACCTGAACGACGGGTGCCGGGCCGGGGACCATCGGATTGCGGAACGTATTGACCTTGAATCGCTGTGTGGACACCACTCTGGTCGTATGGTTCGTTATGAGCCTGCCCGTCAGGCGCATTCGAGGAGCCAGCATGCACACACGACCGGGCCAGGGGCCCGGGTGAGCGCAGATGGCCGGGTCCCTGCCCCCGTCCCGGCGCCTGCCACGGCCTCCCGGGTGAGCTGGCCGGTCCGTTCTGGCAGCATCCCGCCGCTGACTCCCGGATTCGTCGCCCGGCCCGAGTCGGCCCCCGGCCTCGGCCAGGTCCTGACGCCGGGCACGGCCGTCGCGCTGACCCCGGCCCGCGCGTCAAGGACGCCGGTCCCGCCAGGGTCACCGGACTGGCGCGGCTGCTGCGGCAAGACTCAGCTGGCCGTCTACTACGCCGAGAGCCTCTGGCAGGCCAGGGAGCTGGAACTGCTGCTCTGGGTGACCGCGGTCAGCCGGGGGGCGATCCTGTCCGGCTACGCGGCCGGTGCCTCGGCCGTGCTGGGCGTCGGCGAGACCGGCGACGCCGAGGCGACCGCGGCCCGCTTCCTCGGCTGGCTCGGCGAGTCCGGCCGGCCCTGGCTGATCGTCCTCGACGACGTGGCCTCCCCGGCCGACATGGAAGGACTGTGGCCGGCCGGGCCGGCCGGCCGCACGCTGGTCACGACGTCCCTGCCGCCCGCCGCCTTCGGCCCGCAGCAGCTTGCCCCGTTCCCGATGGCCGGGCTGAGCCGGCGTGAGGCGCTCAGCTACCTGCTCGGGATGCTGACCGACGATCGCGGGCAGCGCACCGGGGCGATCGACCTGGTCGACATGATCGGCGGGGAACCGCTCGCGCTCGGTCAGGCCGGGGCCGTAGTCGACAACTCGGGACTGTCCTGCCGCGACTACACCGACCTGTTCGCCCGTAAGCGGGAGCAGCTGGCCGGCAGCTTCCCCGGCCGCCCGCCGGCAGCGGCGATCAGCTGGACGCTGTGCGTGGAGCAGGCCTGCCGGATTCTGCCCGGCGCGCCGGTACAGGCGATGCTGGTGCTCGGCGCGGTGCTGGACGGGCACTGGATTCCGGCGCCGGTGTTCACCACCGCCCCGGCCCTGGACTACGCGGCCGAGGCGGCCCGGCGGCCGGCCTCGCAGGACGACGCGTGGGCCTGCGTCGCCAGCCTGCAGCACGCGGGCCTGGTCACGGTCGACCGCTCGGCCGACCCGGCGCTGGTGCGGATCGCCCCCTCGGTGCAGGCCGCCGTGCGCTCGGCCGCGCCCCGCGAACTGCTCGAGCGGGCGGCCCTGGCCGCGGCCAGCGCGCTGCTCGACGTATGGCCGGCTGCCGACGCGGGCAACCCGCTGGCCGAGTGCCTGCGGTCCTGCGCGGCCAGCGTGACCAGGATCGCCGGCGACTCGCTCTGGACCGGTGACACCTACCGGCTGCTGTTCAGGGCCGGCCAGAGCCTCGAGGACGCAGGCCTCACCGTGCTCGCGGCCGCGCACTGGAACCACGTGGCCGCGGCCAGCGAGCGGTACCTGGGGGCCGACCATCCCGATTCGCTGGCCGCCGGGGACCGGCTGGCCGAGACGTTCCTGGCCGCCGGGCGCGCCCTGGAGGCGCTGCCCTGGTTCCGGCGGGTACTGGCCGACCGGACCAAGGCGCTCGGCACCGAGCACCCGGCCACGATCGAGTTCGAGGCCAAGACCGGCCGCGCGCTGCTCGCGGCCCGGCGGCCCGACGAGGCGGTCAGCCTGCTCGAGCGGATCGCGACCGACCGCGCCCAGCTGCGCGGCAGCGGGGACCCCGAGGCGCTCGATGCCAGGGACGCGCTGGCCGCGGCCTACTGCGCGGCCGGCCGTACCGGGGATGGCATCGAGATCTACCGGCGCACGCTCGCCGATCGCGAGCGCGGCCAGGGGGCCAGGCACGCGGCCACGCTGAGCACCGCGCTGCGGCTGGCCGACGCCTACCTGGCCAGCGAGCGCATCAAGGAGGCCATCTCGGCCTACAAGCGGGTGCTGTCGGGGCGGGAAAGGACGTTCGGCCGCGACCATCCAGACACGATCACTGCCCGCAGCCGGCTCGCGATCGCGTACCAGGACGCCGGCAAGATGGCGATCGCCGTCCAGATGCATGAGCAAGCCAGCGCAGACTCCGAGCGGATACTCGGGGTCGATCACGCCGACTCGCTCAGCCGTCAGCTGAACCTCGCGCACGCTTACTACGCGGTCGGCCGGATCGGCGACGCGACCAGGCTGCTGCGCGACACGGCGGAGCGATGCGAGCGGTCGTTGCCGCCGGACGACGACCTCACCAGAGCGGTCACCGAGAGCCTGGCCAGGATCGTCGGCAGCGACTGATCGCGCCCGCCTCGCCCGGCCGGGCCGGCCGGTCACTCGGGTTCGGTGTAGGCCTCCCGCCTGATCTGGAAGAACGGCGACCGGAAGACGAATCTGGCCACGAGCATCAGCACCAGCCCGACGGCGATGATGGCGACCAGGGACCAGTTCTGCACGGCCGGGACGCCGCGCATGGACTGGACCAGCACCCAGCCGAGGAACCCGGCCGCGCCGAGCGGCAGCAGGCCGACGCTGATGAAGTCCCAGAACCCGTGGAAGATGCGCCGCCGGTAGTAAGCGATCGCGGCCAGCGCGGTCATGATGTAGAAGATCGAGAACAAGAACCCGGTCACGTCGATCACGTCGAAGAAGGCGTTCTGCACCGACGACGTGGCCAGGTAATAGATGGTGCTGAACACCATGATCGCGACGCCCACGACGATGCTGGCCAGGACCGGGGTGGCGAACCGGCGGGACACGTTGGACAGGACCCCGGGCAGCGCGCGGTAGCTGGCCATCCCGTAGATGAGCCTGGCCCCGAGCACGATGCCGGTGCCGGTGGTCGCGATCACCGACAGCGCGATCGAGACCGCCATCGCCTTGGCCCAGAACCCGCCGCCGAGCTTCTGCGCGACCGCGATCAGCGTGGTGCCGTTGTTCGAGGTGGCGACCAGCGCGTGGTGCGAGAGCACGCCCTGGAAGCCCACCTGGGCCAGGGTGTAGATCACGGCAAGCAGCAGCACCGCGAAGATCGCGGCCCGGCCCGGGTTGACCCGGCGGTGCTTGACTTCCTCGTTCACGTACAACGTGCCGTCCCAGCCGCCGTACACGAACACGGCGGCCAGGAATCCAGCCGACGCGGCGCCGTGCAGGCCGGGGACTCCGCTCAGGCTCAGCCAGCCCGAGGTCGGGTGCACCGATCCGGCGTGGTGCCCGAACACGTACACCAGGCCGGCGACCGAGAGGCCCACCAGGATCAGGTATTCCACCAGGGCCATGCTGACCTGGGTCCGCGCGGTGATCCTGATGCCGACGATCGCGATCACCAGCATGACCACGCCGACCAGGATGCCGATCGCGATGTAGCCGCTCTTGTTGTACGCGGTCTTGCCGAACACGGCCAGCACGGAGGGGCCGAGCAAGAGCACCTCGGCGACGGTGCCGATGATGTAGGCGGCCACCATCAGCCAGCCGGTGATGTAGCCCAGGTACGGGTTGATCGCCCGGCCGACCCACTCGAACGTAGCCCCGCAGTTGGCGTTCCACAGGTTCAGCCGCTGGTAGGCGTTGGCGATGATCAGCATCGGGATCGCGGTCAGGAGCAGAATCGGACCCGCGCCGTAGCCGGTCGCGATGACCAGCGTGAGCAGGGACAGGCCGACGGTTGCGGCGGGAGCCGAGGACGCCATGCCGATCACGGTGTCCTGGGCGACGCCGATCGCGTCCGGTTCGAGCCTGGCCGGCGGGCTCGGCACCGAGCCGGCTACCGGTGCCGCCATCTGTTCTGACATCTACATCCCTTTCCCGCGCAATCCAGATCCCGTTAGCGGCACGCCGGCCGGCGATCGGCAATCCAACGGGGCACGTAATTCGCCGGGGCTCCCGGCTCGTGCGAACGCGCGGGCTGTGGCGTACACGGACATACCCGGCTGATCTTAACGCGACCATGCCCGACGTGGGCGCCGCGGCGGTCAATTAACCTGTTCGTCATTAATGGCAGGAACGCGGCGATAGCGGGGTTAGCCGCTATCGCCGGATTCACCGTCAGCCGGCCAGCCGCGCCCCGGCCGCCAGCGCGCCGATCGCGGCGGCCACCTCGGCCGGGCTCAGCTCGCAGGTCGCATCGCCCACGCTGAGCTCGATCCGCTGCGTGCCGGGATCGGCCGTCGGCATCGATTCCGGCCAGGTCCAGATTCCCTCCTCGGCGGCCAGCCGCCTGGCCGCGGCCCGGTAGCGATCCGCGTCGGTCGTGAGCAGCAGGTGCATCATCGGCGCCTGCGGCGGGTCGGGGATGACCCTGACCCCGGGAACCCCGGCCAGCGCGGACGCGATCTGCCTGGCCTGCTCCAGGTACCGCGGCATCTTCGGCAGCCGCGCGCGCAGGCAGGTCAGCGCGGACGCGGCGTTCGGCCACAAGCCGAACAGCATCCCGCCCATCCGCTCCCGCCATTCCCTGACCTGCGCGATGACGTCGGGCGGGCCAGCCACGCAGCACCCAGGCAGCGCGCCGATGCCCTTGTAGAACGACACGTAGACGGTGTCGAACAGGGCGGCGATCTCGCCGGGCGGCCGTTCGTAGCCGGCCGCCGACTCCCACAGCCGGGCGCCGTCGAGGTGCACCGCCGCCCCGGCCGCCCTGGCCCAGTCGCACTGGCTGGCCAGCTCGTCGAACGTTGGCTGCTGCCCACCGATGTCGCGCTGCGGCAGCTCGATCAGCAGCGCGGCTACCGGCTCGGCGATCTTCTCCAGGTCGGCCAGGCTGAGCAACCGGTCCTGGTGCCCGGCGGGCCGGCCGCTGAGGCCCTGCAGGCGCCGGTAGGCCTGGCCTTCGTGCCGTTCGAGGTGACACATCGGATGGAACACGACCGTGCCGCGCTGCCGCAGCCCGGCGTGCACCCGGAGCACGGCCTGCTGTGCCATCGTCCCGCTGGGCAGGAACACCGCGGCGGGCTTGCCGAGCAACCCCGCGACCTCCGCCTCCAGTTCCGCGACCACCCCGCCGTCGCCGTACCGGTCCACCTGGGTCTCGGCCGGGATCGTGGCCAGCAGGTCGGCCGCCCTGACCGGCCCGTGCCCGGCCAGGAACGAGGTGCACCCTTCCCGCAGCCGCGCAAGCTCGTCCTCCTCGCCCGACCGCGCCGCCGCCCGCTCCGTCGCCACCCGACCCGCGTTCTCGCTACCCGTCATGCCCCTCATTGTCCTCCGCTGCTCCCGGCTCACGGCGAGTGGCGGGCGGGCGTTCAGGCGGGCGGGGGTTCTGGGACGTAGTGGCGGCTGTCGTCAGCCGGGTCGATCCAGACCCGGACGATCTGCCGGCTAGCGGGGTCCCTGAACCGCTCCGCGGTGGGAATCCAGCCGGCCCCTGGCTGCTCGGCCTGGGCGTGCCGGTGCCGGCTGCGCCAGCCGCGGGCCTGGGCGGTCGGGCCGCCGGGACCGCCCGCTCCGCCGGCCGGGGCCGGCAACCCGGCCAGGGCCTGGCCGAACTCGGCCGCGTCGGTCGCCGCAAGCACGATCCCGGTCCGGCGGTCCAGGTCGGTGTCGTCGAGATGGCCGAGCGCGTAGTGCTCGCGCAGCAGCGCGAGGATCCGGTCCCGGTCGGCGTCGCCCGGCGGGACGGGCGGCAGTCCGCCGCCCGGTGACGGTGAGCTCATGCGCGGTCCCCGCAGCCGGTCAGCCGCCGGCCGGGCCGCCGCCCGAAGGGCGGACCACGACCGCGGTGCCGTAGGCCACGATTTCAGTGAGCTGCTGGCCGATCTCGGAGGAGTCGAACCGCATCGCCACCACGGCGTTGGCCCCGAGCAACCTGGCGTTCTCGACCATCCGGTCGATCGCGTGCCGCCTGGAGTCCTCGAGCAGCTGGGTGTACTGGCTGACTTCGCCCTGCCGCATCGCCGTGAAGCTGGCGCCGAACGATTTGGCGAAGCCCATGCTGCGCACGACGACGCCGAACGCGACGCCGAGGTCCTGCTCGATGGTCAGGCCGGGCAGCGTGAAGCCGGTGGAGATGGGGAACTGCGAACGCGCCGTCTGGGTCATGGCGCCACTGTAGACCCGGTCGTCCCCAGCCCCATCGCGTCGAGCACGAAGGCATGGACCTCTGCCTCGTAGCCGGCTTGGGCGAAGCGGCCAGAGGGACCGGTGTGCGCCCCCGCCCCCAGTTCTACCCGGAACACCAGGTTCGCCTGACTGCCGCGGGACGATGCGTCGGTGGCCCGCAAGCGGGCCACCCACTTCGCCGGTTCGTGCACGGCGACCCTCGGGTCGTTGACGGCCCCGGTGACCAGCAGCCGCGGCCGGGGACCGGCCGGCGGGTTGTCGTAGGGCGAGTAGGCGCGGATGCAGGCGTAGTCGGCGGCGTCGCGCGGGTCGCCCCACTCATCCCACTCGTTGATGGTCAGCGGGATCGACGGGTCCAGCATCGTGGTGACGCAGTCCACGAACGGAACCTCGGCGACCACCGCCGCCCAGCGATCGGGCCGCATCGAGTAGACCGCGCCCTGCAGCAGCCCGCCGGCCGACAGCCCTCGCGAGACGATGCGCCGTCCGTCGATCAAGGCGGTACCGTCCCGGCCGGCCAGCGCGTCGGCGACGTCGATGAAGTCGGTGAACGTGGTCGCCTTGGACCGCAGCCGGCCCTGCTGCCACCAGGCCCGGCCGTTCTCGCCGCCGCCCCTGATGTGGGCGATCGCGTATACGACGCCGCGGTCCAGCAGCGAGGGCAGCCCGACGCTGAACTCGGGGTCCGAGCACGCCTCGTAGGCGCCGTAGCCATACAGCAGGCACGGGGCCGAACCGTCCAGCAGGGTCCGCTCGTGGTAGGCCAGGGTGACCGGGACCAGCGTGCCGTCTCTGGCCGGGACGCTGATCCGGCCGGTCCGGTAGTGCGCAGCGTCGTAGCCCGGCACGTCCTGCCGTTTGAGCAGGGTCCGGCGGCCGCCGGCGAGATCGAGCCGGTACCAGGCGGTCGGCTCGATCAGGGATTCCTCCTTGATGATCACCGACCCGGCCGTGTCGTCCTCGGCGTGCTCGACCACCAGCGACGCGGCCGGAATGCTCGCGGCGACCTCGGCGATCACGGCGCCGTCCAGCGTCGCGATGACGAGCAGCGGGCCGCCGCCCCGGCGCACGGTCAGCAGCAGCCGGTCGCCGATCACGTCACAGCTCGCCAGCCGGGTGTCGGACCTGGCCGGCGCGATCGCCGGGCACGGCACAGGCTCCCAGCCCGCGCCTGGGTCCGCGCCAGTGCGGACCCGCATCAGCGTGAACTCGGGCTCCCCGTCGTCGGTGACGATGTACAGCCAGCCGTCGCCGTCCTCGCCAGGCCCGGCCGCGGCGTGGTCGACGCGGTACTCGGTGCCGCGGCGGCGCGGCCGCACCACGACCGGATCGGCCAGCGGGTCACCGGCCGGGATCAGCCGGACCTCGCTGGTGTCCCGGCAGGCCGAGGTGATCACGACGAACCGGCCGCTGCGGCTGGCGTGCAGGGTGAGTTCGTAGCGGGCGTCAT
This sequence comes from Streptosporangiaceae bacterium, assembly GCA_036391235.1. Taxonomy (GTDB): domain Bacteria; phylum Actinomycetota; class Actinomycetes; order Streptosporangiales; family Streptosporangiaceae; genus Chersky-822. The sequence continues at coordinate 12,530 of DASWAH010000154.1, read as the reverse complement.
CCTCGGCGAACAGCAGCACGTCGGCGCGGCTGGGCGTGCCGACCTCGTGCCGCCAGACCTGGAACGGCCGGTTCAGCTCGTCCGGGACCAGGTAGAACACCTGACGCGAGTCGGCCGACCAGGCAACGCCGGGGTAGGTCCGCTCGATGTCGTCGGGCAGGTCCTGGCCGGTGTCCAGGTCCCTGATCCTGAGCCGGTAGATCTCGGCGCCGCTGGTGTCCGCCGACCAGGCGAGCAGTGTGCCGCCGGGGCTCGGCTCGCGGGCGCCGATGTCCACGTAGCCGGTCGCTGCGCCGACAATGTTCTCGTCTAGCAGGATTTCTTCCGAAGATTCTCCTGATTGTGATCTAAGAAACTGAAGATTCTCCCTTCCCTGAGGCGTCCTGGTGCGGTAGATAAATCCAGAAAGAGGCCATCCGACCGAGTCTTCCGCCTGGTCGGGGATCCGGCCGGCCGACTCAGCGGCGAGGCGGTCGGCCAGGTCGGCTAGCGGCGCGCAGCGCGCGTCGTAATAGGCCCGCTCGGCGGCGAGGTAGTCGTGCAGGGCCGGGTCGGCGTGGTCGCGCATCCAGGCGTAGTCGTCGGTGTCGGCCTGACCGTGCAACATCCGGCTGGACGGGACCCGCCGGGCGGTCGGCGCTTCGGCCGGAGCCCCGGCGTGCGGCACCGCGCCGGTCGGCGCTGACGTCGCGGTCGGCGGGGTCACGGGCGGTTCGGCCGGGTGGGTCATGGTGGCGCACCTTCTCGCTCGGGCTGCGGTCCCGGGGAACCCGGGGCACCGCGGCCTCCAGACTACGGATATAACAGATAATTAACATAAACAGGGTGAACATCTCAGAATCATTACGGTTGTCCGCTGTGGCGGCATAACCGCTGACAGACCCCATACTGCAAGGAAGCCTCGCGGACCCCGACCCGGGCTTTGACCGCCTGAGACCAAGGAGAACCCCCATGCTCCGCTCGACCTCCCGGCCGCGGCTGCGGCTGGCGGCAGCCGGTCTGACCCTGTGCGGCGCGCTAGCCGCGACGACGCCCGCGCTCGCCGCGACCGCAACCGCGGCCAGCGCCAGCAGCAGTTCGCCCGGGACGTCGACCTTCGTCGTCGGTGACACCGACGCGGTCGACACGCTCAACCCGTTCAACGGGTTCACCAGCCAGGACTACGAGGTCTACGGGCTGATCTACGACAACCTGATGGACTACGGCCAGCTCAACTACGCCGGCACGCCCCGGCTGGCGACCTCCTGGTCGCATTCGAAGAACGGGCTGGTGTGGACGTACCACATCCGGCACGGTGTGAAGTGGTCCGACGGCGTGCCGCTGACCGCGGCCGACGTGGCCTACACCTTCCAGCGCAACATCCAGCCGAACTCGACCGAGTTCGCCGACAACGAGGCCTACGTCGGCGAGATCACCAGTGCGGTCGCGACCGGCAAGTACACCGTCGTGATGAAGGTGAAGCACTACACCCCGGTGATGAACCGGCTGATCGTGCCGATCCTGCCCAAGCACATCTGGCAGCACGTGACCGAGAAGCAGCTCGGGTCGTTCGCCAACGACCACCCGGTCGGCTCGGGGCCGTTCACGGTGTCCAGCTTCTCGTCCAACCAGTCGATCACGCTCAAGGCCAACCCGCACTACTGGGGCGGCAAGCCAGGGATCAGCACGCTGGTCTTCCAGCGGTTCACCAACCCCACCGCGATGAAGGAAGCCCTGATCAACGGCAGCATCGACTTCGCCGAGGGACTCACGCCGTCACTCTGGCGATCGCTGAAGGGCCAGAGCGGGATCACCACGATCAATGCGCCGTCGGGGAACTTCGACGAACTGGCGTTCAATAACGGAGCGGCAACCACCTCAGGCAAGCCGATCGGCAACGGCAACCCAGCGCTGACAGACATCAACGTGCGCCACGCGATCAGCTATGCGCTCAACCCCGCGGTCATCGTCAAGAAGGTCTGGCTGAACACCGCGACCCCGGGGACCTCGGTCATCCCGCCGATCTACACGCAGTTCCACTACACCCCGCCCGCGGCGCAGACCTACCACTACGACCCGGCCAAGGCGAACCAGATCCTCACCGCTGACGGCTGGAAGATGGGACCCAACGGGATCAGGGTCAAGAACGGCAAGCAGCTCACGCTGCGGTTCTTCGTCCGCAATCAATCGCCAGAGGTCGTGCAGGAAGCACCTTACGTCGTCGGCTGGCTCAAGCAGATCGGCATCAAGGTCACCACCACCTCGATGTCGGACAGCCAGCTCACCGCCGACATCGGCAACGGCGACTACGACATGTTCATCTGGGGCTGGGGCGTCGAGCCGAACCCGGACTTCCAGCTCTCGGTGTTCACCTGCGGCCAGCGCTCCTCCGGCGGGCCGCCCAACTACACCCCGGGCTGGTCGGACAGCTTCTACTGCAACCCGGCCTACGACAAGCTGTACCACCAGCAGCAGGGCCTGGACGGAAACGCGCGGGCCAGCGTCGTCAAGAAGATGCAGGCGATGCTCTACACCGACGACCCGTACTCGGTGCTCTATTACTACAACGACACCCAGGCCTACCGCAGCGACCTGTTCACCGGGTTCGCGCCCCAGCCCGACAAGCGCAACGGCCTGTACCTCTACCAGGAGGTCTCCTGGTGGAGCTACCGGTGCATCCGCCCGGCCGGGACGCCTGCCTCGCTGACCGACAAGAACATCGGCTGCAACCACGAGATCGGCGTCGTGACCAAGGCCGCGTCTGGCGGGGTGAACGGCGGGCTGATCGGCGGCATCGCCGCCGCCGTGGTCGTGATCGCGGCCGCCGCCTGGTTGCTGACCAGGCGACGCCGGGTCGCGACGGCCGACGAGCGGGAGTAGCCGGTGTCGGAGGTCATGCTCGAGGGGGCCAAGGCGGCCGCCGAGGAGCGCAGCGGGACCGGAGCGGCCAGGTCCTACGGCCTGGCCCGCTCCCTCGGGGTCAAGGTGGTCAGCGCCCTGGCCACGATGGCGGTCGTGCTGGTCGGCAACTTCTACCTGTTCCGGGTGCTGCCGGCCGACCCGGCCAAGAACCTGACCCGCAACAGCGCGCTGACCGCCAAGCAGCTCGCCGCGATCAACCGCACCTTCGGCCTCGGGCTGCCGCTGCCCCAGCAGTTCTGGAACTACATAGTCCAGACCTTCCACGGCAACCTCGGCCGGTCGTTCGTGAACCAGCAGCCAGTCGCGCACCTGATCGGCCAGGCCCTCTGGCCGACGATCCTGCTGGTCGGCAGCTCGACCGTGCTGTCCACGGTGATCGGGGTGTGGATCGGCATCCGCGGCGGCTGGCACCGGGGCAGCCGGTTCGACCGGACCTCGACCGCGTTCGTGAACGTCCTCTACGCGATGCCGGACTTCTGGCTCGGCATGGTGCTGCTGGTCGCCCTGGCCGGCAAGCTCGCGCTGTTCCCCGACGGCGGCATGCACGGGGTCGGCAACAAGACCGGCCTGGCCGGGGTGGGCGACGTGCTCTGGCACCTGACCCTGCCCTGCCTCGTCCTGACCTTGGTCTACCTGGCCGAGTACTCGCTGGTCATGCGGTCTTCGCTGATCGACGAACTGAAGGCCGATTACCTGCTCACGGCCAGAGCCAAGGGGCTGAAGGACGACCTGGTCCGCCGCCGGCACGCGGTTCCGAACGCGCTGCTGCCGTCGATCACGCTGATCATGCTGAACCTCGGGTTCGTGATCTCGGGCGCGATCACGACCGAGACCGTGTTCTCCTGGCCCGGCCTCGGGCTGCTGTCCTACCAGGCGCTGAACGCTCCCGACTACCCGACCCTGGAGGGCTGCTTCCTGCTGTTCTCGGCCGCCGTCATCGTCGCCAACCTGCTCGGCGACCTGCTCCTGACGGTCTTCGACCCGAGGGTGAGGCACGCGTGACCACGACGGCACCCGCCCCTCCGCCGGCGGCCGGGGCGCAGGCACCTCAGCCTCGCACGCCGCGACAGCTCGCCAGGGCCCGGCGGCGGGCGGCGCTAGTCCGGTTCTGGCGCGAGTTCCGGCGGGACCGGCGCGGCATGATCGGCCTCGGGGTCCTGATCTTCATGATCGTGGTCGCGCTGGCCGCGCCGATCCTGGCCAACGCCCGCGGGCTGAACCCGATCTACGCGAACGCCACCCCGAACGCGGGACCGAGCCTGCACGACTGGCTCGGCACCGACAACGACGGCCGGTCCGTGCTCACGCTGCTGATCTGGGGGGCCCGCAACTCCCTGCTGGTCGGCCTGACGGCGACGCTGATCTCGATGATCGTCGGCGCGTTGTTCGGCGTGGTGGCCGGCCACTTCGGCAGCGCCGGGCGGGCCGGCGGCCGGCTGACCGACAACGTGCTGATGCGGGTCACCGACTGGTTTCTGGTCGTACCCTTCCTGCCGCTGGCGATGGTCGTAGCCAGGACGGTCGGTCCGTCCCTCGGCGTGATCATCCTGGTCATCGGGCTGACCTCGTGGCCGGGCACGGCCCGGATCGTGCGAGCCCAGGCTCTGGCCGTCGAGACCAGGCCGTACCTGGAGCGGGCCAAGGCCCTCGGCGCCGGGCACTGGCACCAGATGTACCGGCACGTGCTGCCCAACGTCATGCCGCTGCTGCTGGCCAACACGATCCTGACCGTGGCCGGCACGATCCTGGCCGAGACCACGCTGTCGTTCCTCGGCCTCGGCGACCCGACCAGGCCGACCTGGGGCGAGATGCTCGGCGCGGCCTACGACAACGGCGTCGGCACCGGCAACATCGTCTGGCTGCTCGCCCCCGGCATCGCCGTGATCGCCGTCGTGATGGCGTTCACGCTGCTCGGCCACGCCCTGGAGTCGGTGCTCGACCCGAAACTGCGGGAGCGCTGATGAGCCTGCTCGAACTGCGCGAACTGGCGATCACGTACTCGACCGAGGGCGGCCCGGTCCCGGCGGTCCGCGGGGTGAACCTGAGCCTGGAGGCCGGCCAGACCCTCGGCCTGGCCGGCGAGTCCGGTTGCGGCAAGTCCACGATCGCCACCTCGATCCTGCGGCTGCTGCCCACCTCGGCCACGGTCACCGGGCAGATCCTGGTCAACGGCGAGGACGTGCTCACGATGAACTGGGGCCGGTTGCGCGCGGTCCGGTGGGCCGGGGCGTCGATCGTGTTCCAGGGCGCCCTGCACTCGCTGAACCCGGTGAGGAAGATCGGCAGCCAGATCGCCGAGCCGATCCTGCTGCACGAACCGGGCACGTCCAAGGAGGCCGCGGCCCGGCGGGTCACCGACTTGCTCCGCTCGGTCGGCCTCCCGGCCGACCGGGCGGCCAGCTACCCGCACGAACTGTCCGGCGGGCAGAAGCAGCGGGTCATGATCGCGATGGCCCTGGCCTGCTCGCCCAACCTGATCATCGCCGACGAGCCGACCACCGCGCTCGACGTGATGATCCAGGCCCAGGTGCTGAACCTGATCGCCGACCTCGTCGCCGATCGTGGCATCGGCATGATCATGATCAGCCACGACCTGTCCGTGCTGTCGTCAACCTGCCAGCGGCTCGCGGTCATGTATGCCGGCAAGATCGTAGAGGAGGGCCCGGCTCACGAGGTCTTCACCGCCGCCCGGCACCCCTACGCCGAGGCGTTGTCCTGGGCGTTCCCGATCATCGGGGACGCCAGGACCAGGATGAACCCGCGCGGCCTGCCGGGCGACCCGCCCGACCCGGCCGATGTGCCGTCCGGGTGCAGCTTTCATCCCCGGTGCTCGGTCGCCCAGGAACAGTGTTCGGTCAGGGAGATGGAGCTGTGGCCGGCCGGGGACGGCCGGATGGCCGCTTGCGTGCGGGTTCTCTCCGCCGAGGACCGCGAGCGCGCCGGAGACGGTGAGCCGGCCAGGCCTGGCGTTCCGGCTGAAGAATCTAACGAGGCAAGCGAGGCCGTCTCATGAGCGAGTCGGAGGGGCGCGGCGCCGTCTGGACCGAGGAGCCGGGCTCTGGCGACGAGGGAAGACTGCGCCCGGAAGCGCCCCGGAGGCGAGCAGGCCAGCAGGGCAACGGAGCGCCCGTGCTCTCGGCCGTCGACGTCCGGGTCGAGTTCGCGGGCCGCGGGCGGCGGAGGGCGGTCGCGCGCGCGGTCGACGGAGTCAACCTGAACATCGCGCCCGGCGAGATCCTCGCCCTGGTCGGCGAGTCCGGCTGCGGCAAGACCACGCTGGCCAGGACCATGCTCGGGCTGGAGCGGCCGACCAGCGGCGAAGTGCGGTACGCCGGCCAGCCGCTCGCCTACGGCTCGCGGGCGCTGAAGGGTTACCGGCGCAGCGTCCAGCTCGTCCTGCAGGATCCGACCGGCTCGCTGAACCCCCGGCACACCGTGTACGAGGCGGTCGCCGAGGGCGTCCGCATCCATGGCCTCGACAACGAGGAGGCCAGGGTCGCCGACGCCTTGTCCCGGTGCGGCCTGCGGCCGCCCGAGCGGTTCTTCCAGCGGTACCCGCACGAGCTGTCCGGCGGCCAGCGTCAGCGGGTCGTGATCGCGGGCGCCCTGGTACTGGAGCCGACCATCCTGGTCGCCGACGAGCCGGTCGCGTCCCTCGACGCCTCGGTCCGCGGCGAGATCCTCTCCCTCCTCCTCCGCCTGCGCGACGATCTCGGCCTGGCTGCCCTGGTCGTCACCCACGACCTCGGCCTGGCCTGGAACATCGCCGACCGGCTGGCCGTCATGTACCTGGGCCGGATCGTCGAGGTAGGCACGCCCGAGCAGGTGTTCGCCAACCCGCGGCACCCGTACACCAAGGCGCTGATGTCGGTCCTGCCCGAGTCGCCGATCGACCCGATCGTGCTGACCGGCGAACCACCGGACCCGACCAGGATCCCGAAGGGCTGCCGGTTCCACCCCCGATGCCCCGAGCTCGCGTCGGGCGCGGCCGCCGGGGCCGGGGTGGCGGCCAAGTGCACGGGTGTTCCGCTGCCGGTACTGCCGGCGCTGTCGGCCGTGGCCGCCGGCCCGGTCGAGAGCCAGGTCGCCTGCCACCTGGCCGAAGCCCAAGACCCCGCCAGCTAACGCCCCCCCCCCCGGCGACTCCCAGACCCCCGCCGGCGACTCCCAGACCCCCTCGGGCCGCGGGGGCGCCGGGCGGGTTAGCGGGCGGCGGCCCAGCGGCGGATGGCGGCGATGCGCTCGCGGATCTGGCTGCCAGTCGCCTGGCCCAGCGCGGGCCCGCCGCAGGTGCGCCGCAGCTCGGCGTGAATGGTCCCGTGCGGCTGACCGGTCCGGTGGTGCCAGGCCGCGACCAGCCCGTTCAGCTCCTTGCGGAGCGCGGCCAGGGTCTGGGCCGTCGCCGGGGCCGCCTCCTCGGGCGAGCCTGGCTGAGCCGGGACCGGACCGCCGCCGGCCCAGGTCCCTGGGCCGCGCTTGCGCATCTGCTCGGCGTGCCGCTGTTTCAGCAGCAACGCGACCTGCTCGGGATCCAGCAACCCGGGCAGGCCGAGGAAGTCCTCGTCCTCGGGCGACGCGCCGAACTCCCCGCCGTCGTAAAGCACCCGGTCGAAGTGCGCGGTCGATTCCAGCGCCTGGAACGGCGCCTCCTCCAGGCCGTCCCGGTGGTCCCGGCGCTGGGTGGCCTCGTCCAGGGCGCGCTGTTCGTCCTCGTCGGGCGAACGCGGCCTGAGCACGTGATCGCGCTCGGCCTCGAGTTCGGCCGCGTAGGCGAGCAGGGCGGGGACGGATGGCAGGAACACCGACGCGGTCTCGCCGCGGCGCCTTGCCCTGATGAACCGGCCGACCGCCTGGGCGAAGAACAGGGCCGTGCTGGTGCTGGTCGCGTAGATCCCGACCGCGAGCCGGGGGATGTCGACGCCCTCGGACACCATCTTGACCGCGACCATCCACCGGTCGTCCGAGTTCGTGAACGCGGCGATCTTCTTGCTCGCGGCCCGCTCGTCGGACAGCACGACCACCGGCCGGTGGCCGGTCAGTTTCCTGATCAGCGCCGCGTACGCCCTGGCGTCCTCGTGGTCGCCCGCGATGACCAGGCCGGCCGCGTCCGGCATGCCCTTGCGGACCTCGCTAAGCCGCTTGTCGGCCGCCTCGATGACGCGGGCAATCCACTCGCCTTTCGGGTTCAGCGCGGTCCGCCAGGCCTGGGCCATCATGTCGGCGGTCATCGGCTCGCCGAGCGACCCGCTGATCTCGTCTCCGGCCCTGGTCTGCCAGCGCATCTGCCCCGAATAGGCGAGGAAGATGACCGGCCGGACGACGGAGTCCCCGAGCGCGGGCCCGTACCCGTAGACGTAATCCGACGCGCTGCGCGCCGTCCCGTCGGCGTCCAGCGCGTAGCGCACGAACGGGATCGGGTTGGCGTCGCTGCGGAACGGCGTCCCGGTCATGGACAGGCGCCGCTTGGCCGGCTCGAACGCCTCCCGGACCGCCTCGCCCCAGGACAGTGCGTCCCCGGCGTGGTGGATCTCGTCGAAGATCACCAGCGTGGCCCGCAGTTGCGTTCGCTGCCTGTGCAAGGCCGGATGGGCGGCAACCTGGGCGTACGTGACAGCCACGCCGGCGAAATCGGCCGAGGCCGGGCCCTGGGAGTTCTTGTACGCCGGGTCGATCGCGATGCCCATCCGGTGGGCGGCCGCCGCCCACTGGTACTTCAGGTGCTCGGTCGGGGTGACCACGGTGATCGCCATGATCTCCCGCCGGGCCAGCAGTTCGGCCGCGATCGTGAGCGCGCACTGGGTCTTGCCCGCGCCCGGGGTGGCCACCATCAGGAAGTCCCGGCGCCCGGTGCGGAAGTAGGTGTCGTAGGCCTCGCGCTGCCAGGTGCGCAGCGGGCCGAGCAGCTCAGGCTTGGCCGTTCGCTGCGGAGCTTCTACCGGAGCGCTGAGAAAGGCCGGGCGATGCCCGGCCATCCGCTCACCTTCCGGCTCATCCTCGCCGGGTCCCGCTCCCCCCGCACCGGCCGCTGCAGGTCTCCGGTGGCCGGTAACCGGGCCGGGGGTACGGGTGCTCACGAGGGCAAGAGGCTACCACCGGGTACCGTCACCACCCCGGCACCGGCACACCGGCTCTGACACATCGGAACCCGGCTACGGCTCGCCACATCGGCTGTGCATGAAACCGCACATTCATCATGGATTTTGTGTATGGAATCGGCTATTCATACACGCGGCCGGCCGCGGCCAGGAGTTCCCGGACCCTTTCGGCGGGCAGCCCGCGCGAGCGGTTACCGTCCCGCCCGGTTACCGTGGGCGCCGCGAGCATGCTGTTGAGCACGGCCTCCTCGGTCGCCTCGACCGCGGCGGCGAAGTACGGGTCCAGGCTGCGCCCCGCGACCTGGAAGGCGGCGGGATCCGGCATCGCTCCCCGGTCCGAGCGCAACCCGGTGGCGAGAGCAAGGAAGATCTCCCCGCTGCCGTGGTGGGCGACCGAACCCATCCTGGCCAGCCCGAGTCCGGACCGCCGGGCCAGCCGCTCGCACGCGGCATGATCGAGCGGCCCGTCAGTGACCGTGATCACGATGCACGAGCCAGCCGGCGACGGCACGGCGGTCGCGTCGTCCGCAGGCAGCATCCGGCCGACCGGGACGCCGTCGATGGTGAGACGTTCCTGCTCGCCGAAGTTCGACATGACGAGCACGCCGACCACGTGCCCGTCCGGCGTGAGCCGGGACGAGGACCCGATGCCGCCCTTGAACCCCAGGCAGCTCATCCCGGTCCCCGACCCGACCGCCCCCTCGGCCGGGGCAGCCGGGGCCGGCCCGCCAGCCGACGCTCGCGCCGCCGCCAGCGCCGCGGCTACGTCGGCCGCGCCGACCTGCATGCGCCGGGCGTCGGACAGGAAGCTGTCGTCGCACTCGGCGACGACCGGGATGATCACGTCGTCGGCCCCGATCCCGGGGTCCTCGGCCATCATCAGCTCGCAGGCCGCGTCGTACACCCGGCCGACCTGCATCGTCGAGGTGAGGAAGATCGGGGTCTCGACCAGCCCCCACTCGCCCGCGGCGATGAACCCGGTGCATTCGCCGGCCCCGTTCAGCACCGCGCCTCCGGCCGGCACCGGGCGGCGGAACATGTTCCCGCCCAGATCAACGACGGTCACGCCGGTGCGGGCGACGCCGCGGCCGGCCGGCGGCGGCGGCTCGTCGCGCCAGATTGTGGCATGTCCCACACCCACGCCGGGGACGTCCGCTATTGAGGCGGTCTGTCCGCTTGGCAGAATGCCTATCCTGATGCCGAGATCGGCGGCCCGTGTCATCCGACGATCATCCCCCGCACGAGGAGAGCGACCATGACTGGCCCCGTCCAGCTAAACCAGACTGCCCTGGGCGGGCTACCCGTCATATTTAGCCAGAACTCCCTGCTGCACGAACCGTCGGGCGAAGTCTGGCTGGGCGTCTGGGAGGAAGGCACCGAGGTCCCTGCTCGGGCTCAGGTCCTGCTCGAGGCCCTGACCACCGCCGGGGCGGCCATCACCGCCGCCCGGCCGCACGATCGCGAGGCCCTGTATGCGGTCCACGACCCGGCCCTGGTCGAGCACCTGGCCACCGTCTGGGACCGCTGGGAGCAGGGCGGTTACGTCAGCGAGCACGGCCGGGGCCGGGTCGTGCCTTACGTGTTCCCCACCCCCGGGCTACTGGCCGGGCTGCCGCTGCGCTCGCCGGCCGCGCTGCACGGCACCCTCGGCCGGTTCTGCTACGACACGATGACGCTGGTCGGGCCGGGGAGCTGGGCGGCGATCGCGGCGGCTGCCGATTCGGCCCTCACCGCCGCCGAGCTGATCACCGGGGGTACCCGGCTGGCCTACGCGCTGTGCCGGCCGCCCGGCCACCACGTGACCAGGGACGCCTACGGCGGTTCGTGCTACCTGAACAACGCGGCGATCGCCGCCCAGGCGCTGCGGGACGGCGGGGCCGGCCGGGTCGCCGTGCTGGACATCGACGCGCATCACGGCAACGGCACCCAGGCGATCTTCTACGACCGGGCCGACGTCTACTACGGCAGCCTGCACGTCGACCCGGGCGCGGGCTGGTTCCCGCACTACATGGGATACGCCGGCGAACGTGGTTCGGGAGCCGGCGACGGCGCGAACCGCAACCTCCCGCTCGCGCCGGGAACCTCAGACGACGGCTGGCTCGCGGCCGTTCGCGCGCTGTGCTCTGACGTGGCCGGGCGGGGCGCCGATGCGATCGTGCTCTCGCTCGGGGTGGACGCGGCCGCCGGTGACCCGGAGAGCCCGCTGCGGGTCAGCGCGGACGGCTACCGGCGGGCCGGGGAGCTGATCGGCGCGCTCGGCCCGGTCGTCGCCGTTCAGGAGGGCGGTTACGACCTGCCCTCGCTCGGCGGGCTGGTCACGGCCACCCTGGCCGGCCTGCGAGCCGCCGCGTGACCCGGCCGCCCGTCCCCTTCCGCACGTCCCCGGCGGCCGCCGCGTGAGGGCCTGGTGAACGCGCTGCTGGCGCTGGCCGCCTCCGTGCTCTGGGGCTCGTCGGACTTCGGCGGCGGGCTGATCTCGCGCAAGCTGCACCCGTCGGCCGCCGTGCTGATCTCGCAGGCGATCGCGCTGGCCGGGCTGCTGGTGTTGCTGCCGTTCCTGGCCGTGCCCGGCGGCTGGTACCGGCTGACCGCGGCCGCGGCCGGCGTCGTCGCCACGTTGTCGCTGGCCAGCTTCTACCGGGCGATGGCCGACGCCCCGCTGTCCCTGGTCGCCCCGATCACCGCGGCCGGCACCGGTATCCCGGTGCTGGTCGGCCTGGCCAGGGGCGAATCGCTGAGCGCAGTTCAGGCTGCCGGGATCGCGGTCACGATCGCGGGCGTGATCCTGGCCTGCGGACCGGAGTTCCGCCGCGGCGGCGTGCACGTCCGCCGCCAGGCGGTGATCTTCGCGGTGCTGGCCGCGGCCGGGTTCGGAGTCGCCTATACGCTGCTGGCCCTGGCCGCCGGGAACGGCGACCTGTACGGGACCCTCCTGCTCCAGCGGATCGGCGGCCTGGTCGTGCTGACCCCGCTGGTGCTGCGGGCCGGAATCCTCCGGCAGGTGACGCTAACGGCCAGGCGGCTGGCTGCGCTGGCCGCGATCGGGATCTCCGACATCGTGGCCAATGGCTCGTATGCGCTGGCCGCCAGCCGGGGCGACCTGGCGGTCGCGGCCGTGCTCGCCTCGCTGTACCCGGTCGTGACCGCCTTGCTGGCCAGGGGCGTGCTGGCCGAGCGACTGCGGCCGGTCCAGTCCATGGGCGTGGTCGCCGCCCTGGGCGGCGTGATCCTGCTCAGTACCTGAGCCGGATCACGCCCCCTGGCCCCTCACAGCCAGTCCTTGGCCTTGAACACCCCGTACAGCGCAACCGAGATCACCACCATGATCCCGACCGCGGCCCCGACGCCCCAGGCCTTGCCGAAGCCGGCATAGGGCACGTTCATGCCGTAGAACCCGGTCACGAACGTGGGAACCGCGACGATCGCGGCCCAGCTGGTCACCTTCTTGGTGATCACGTTCATCCGGTTGGCCTGCACGGTCAGGTTGGTCTCCAGGATCGTGGTGACCAGGTCGCGCAGGCTCTCGGTCCATTC
>DASWAH010000153.1:0-13904 GCA_036391235.1 Streptosporangiaceae bacterium | reverse complement strand
GCGGCAGCCCGGCCAGCAGGTCGGCCGCCTCGCTGGCGTCGGCCGCGGTCGCGAGAATGCGGCCGAGGGCCGCCTCCTGATCGGATCCCGACAGGGCCCGGGCCGCGGTGATCTGGCCTTGCAGCGCCGCCTTGCGCCCGGCCAGCTCGGCCAGGCGTTCCGCCGCGTCCTCGCCGTCCGGTCCTGGAACGTCGGCCGCGACCTGGGCGATCCGGCTGACCCTGTGCAGCGCGGAGTACAGCTTGTGCTCGGCCAGATCGCGGTGTGCGGCCCGCCAGTCCGACCGCGCCTGCGCGATGACCCGCTCGATTTCGGAAAGCGCCTGTTCGGTCTGGTCGGTGAGGGCAGGGGCAGCCTGGCGGGCGGCTATGAGCAGGTCCTTGGCCGCCAGCGGACGTCCGGCGGCCGCTTCGGCTCTGGCCTGCTCGGCCTGCTGGGCCGCTTCCCGGTAAGCGCGGAAGCTGGTGCCGCAGCGGGCGCAGGCGACCGCGGCTGCCTCGGCCTGCTGGCCGCAGGCCGGGCAGCGGATGTACAGGCTGGCCCCGCAGTACCGGCACGTCTGCTGTCCGTCGGCCGGCTGCGGCTCGCGGCAGTTGGGGCAGAGCACGTAGTCCACGGCCGGGGCGACGGCGAGGGTGGCCCCGAGGTCGGTGGCGACCCGCCGGACCGCGAGCCTGGCCTGCTCGCTGGACAGCCCGTAGCCGAACCCCATCACCCGCCGTACGCAGGCCTCGTAATCACCGGCATTCAGTTCGCCGTCCACGATCACCTTCTCGGCCACCGTGTCCCTGATCCGGTCCTTCGCGTCCTCGACCAGGCTGGCCGCGTAGCGGGCCGCGTCACCGTCGATCAGGTGCTGCCGGACGTAGGTCAGCAGGTTCGCGACGGTCGTCATCTGGTGATCGTGCTGGCGCCGGTCGTTCTGGGCGGTCAGCTCGGCCTGCCGGGCCGCGATCTGGTCGCCCGAGGTGGTCGGGGGGAGCGACAGGAACGTCCACAGGGTTGCCGACCTGGCCGGGTCGCCGGTCATGCGGCCGAACTCGTCGAGGTCGCCGCGGATCTGGGCCCGCACTGCGGCCGGGAGCGGCTCGGCGTCGCCGCCGTCCTCGATCACGTGCTGCCCGGCGAGCCACCCGGCGAAGGCGGTGTCGTCGATGCCGCGGGACCTGGCCAGCCTGGTCAGGCCGGGCAGCCGTGACCTGGGCAGACCCGAGTAGCGCTCGGCTAGCTTGCCGGCCAGGGAGTCGAGCGCGCCGAAGCGGTCGGCGTCGGCGGCTGTCCTGGCCGCCTTGACCTGGGCGGCGCGCTCGGCCCGGCGGGCCGGGTCGAGCAGCACCGCCTCCAGGTCGGCCCGGTGCCTGGCCAGTTCGGCGGCCAGCGCCTTGTAGTTCGGGCTGCGTTCCTTGTTCCAGAAGCCGACCAGGGCGGCGATACGCGCCCTGATCAGTTCGGTGTCGTCGACATCGACCGGCAGGTCGACGATGAAGAACGGATCGGACAGGTCAAGCCCGGATCCGGTGCGCAGTTGCGCCAGCACGCGCTGCCGGTAGCTGGTGGCGTCGAACGCGCCGGTCTCGGTGCTCATCAGTGTGCTGCTGCCCGCCTCAGGGACGAGGGTAGCAGCGGCGGCTCAGGCGGCAAGCCGCCCGTTCTTCAGACCTTCTGCTTGAGCAGGTTGACCTTGGCCTGCTCGGCTTCCCGCATCGCGCTGGAGGACACCCCGACCTCGATCCGCAGCACCAGCGGGTCGGTCACCGCGGCGTGCCGGGCGGTGATCTCGATGGTCTGGTCCCGGCCCATCGAGAACGTCACCTCGACCGGGGTTCCGCGCGGGAAGCCGGCCGGGATGTCGTCGATCGGGCCCTCGATGATGACCTTGTTGTCTTCCGGCTTGGCCGACTCCACGCTGGTGGCCTGCTCGACGACCTGGATCTGCACCACACGCTGGTCGTCGACGTTGGTGTAGTACAGCTCGGACACCGTGATCGGCAGCGCGTCGTTCGCATGGGCCAGGAAGTCGACGTACTCGCTGCTGGTCTCCCTGTCCATCACGATCACGCCGAAGCCGCGGCTGGTCACGTTGCTGACCTGGGTCTGGACCAGGTCCGCGACAGCCGCGCTGGTCAGCCCGAACTCGGTGGCGGTCGTCGCGACTGCCTTCGACACGTCCTGCGGGTCGGCGTCGGCGATGGTCTGGCCCGCCGTCAGCTTGCCCTGGGCGACCAGGTCGGAGATGACGTAGTTCTCGAGTTCCTTCTTCTGGCCGTAGATCGCGGCGCCTTTGGCGACCGCCAGGTCCGGGTCGTTGAGCTGAGCCTCTGGCAGCTCGGGGAAGGCTTCGGCAAGGCGGCGGGCGACCACCGGCATCTTGCTCATGCCGCCGACCAGCAGAACCTTGTCGATGGTGGTGACGCCCTTTTCCTGGGCCGCGGCCAGCACCTTCTGGGTCAGTGCGATCGTCCGCTCGAGCAGGGCGCTGGTCAGTTCCTCGAAGGCCGGCCTGGTGACGGTCACGCTGGCCCGGTCGCCGCCGAAGACGACCAGCGCATCGACGGACTCGCGCCCGGTCAGCGCCTGCTTGACGTCCTCGGCCGAGGTGATCAGGTCCTGGGCGCCGTAAGTGTCGTCCAGCGGATCGCCGGCCTCCGGGGCGGCCTCGCGGAACTTCTGGGACAGGAACTGAGCCAGCCGGTCGTCCCAGTCGGCGCCGCCGAGCGCGTGGTCGCCGTCGGTCGCCACGACGGTGATGTTCTTCTCGGACAGCGTGATCACGGTCGAGTCGAAGGTGCCGCCGCCCAAGTCGTAGACCAGGACGGTCTGGGCCTGCGAGCCTTCCTGGGCGAACCCGTAACTGAACGCGGCCGCGGTCGGCTCGTTGATGATGTCGATCACGTTGAGTCCGGCCAGTTCCCCGGCCAGCTTGGTCGCCTTGCGCTCTTCGTCGCCGAAATAGGCGGGAACGGTGATGACGACGTCGCTCACCGGCTGGCCGAGCGCCCTGGTCGCGTCGGCGGCCAGGCTGCGCAGGATCTGGCTGGACACCGCCGACGCCGAGTACTCCTCGCCGTGCGCGGCGAACCGCCAGTCGGCCTGGCCCATATGCCGCTTGACCAGCGAGGCCACGTCGTCTGGACGGATCCTGGCCTGGCGTTTGGCCTGGACGCCGACCACCACGTCGGTCGGGGAGTCGAACAGTACCGCCGACGGCGTGGTCGGCTGCGAGTCCGCGTTGATGATCACGGCGGGCCTGCCGTACTCGTCCACGTGCGCGATGCACGAGTAGGTCGTCCCCAGGTCGATGCCGAAGACTTTGTTAGCCACGGGTGTCCTCCATGCTCGGGTGCGTCGGGGCGGCGGCCGGACGGTCAGCCCGAGCCGCGGTGCACTTCCACCTCGGCGACGCGGACGACGGAGCCATCTGCCCGCGCGAAGCCCGCCTTAACCGTCCTGGCGATCGTGCCGTCGGCGGCGTCGTCGGTGACTGGCACCCGCCGGGTGCCGGTATGCCGCGCGGCGTCGAAGCGCTCGCCCGGTTCTGGCGTGAACGGCCGGACGGCGCAGGTCAGCTCCATGACCTGCAGCAGCTGGGTGTGCAGCATGGCGACCGGGCTGCTGGAATCGGTCAGCGCGCCCAGGCTGACCATCTGGTCGTGCAGCTTGATCAGCCCGGCCACGACCGGGTTGAGGGCGGCCGCGATCTCGCCGGTGCGCAGCCTGGTGACGTCGTCGTGCAGCCGGGCGATCAGGTCGGTGTCGCGGGTTCGCAGCCGGGCCAGCTCGGCCGCGGCGGTGGCGATGTCGTCGACCCGGCTGCCGAGGGCGGCGAGTGAGGTGAGCGCGTTCAGCAGGTCGCTGGCCGCCAGCAGGCCGGCCTCGGCGCCGGAGTGCTCGGCGGAAAGTTCGGGTTCCGGCTCGGCCAGCATCTCGGCGACCGCCGCGTCGGCGTCCGGTTGTGCATCGGCCGCGGCCGGCTCCGCACCGGCGTCCACGTCGGCGTCGGCGTCCGGTTGTGCATCGGCCGCGGCCGGTTCCGCACCGGCGTCCACGTCGGCGTCGGCCGCGTCCGCCGCAACCACCGCGTCGGCCGTTGGCTCAGCATCGGCCGGGGCTGGTCTTGCATCGGCCGCGTCCGCTGCCGGCCCGGCCGCTTCGTCGGGATCCGCCGCCGCGGCCTCTTCCGTTTCCTCGCCGGAGTCGGGCGGACTGGAGTTCTGGCTCCTGGTCTTGGTTGTATCGCCGTCAGGCTGCTGCGTCACTTGCGGCCCTTGGTCCAGCTCATCCCCCACCCGTAGGCGGCGTCGAGGGCCGACTGAGTGCCCTGCACGTACCGGACCTCGCGGCGGATCGACAGGTCGCTGCCGGTGCTCTCGAGCAGCGCTATCGCGCACGTCCTGGCGCTCGGGTCAGCCTCGTCCAGGCGGATCTCGATCGGCACGCCGCCCTGCGGGTACAGGGTGACCACCGCGTTCGCGCCGGCCCAGTTCGGCGTGCCCTCGTAGATGTAGGTGAACACCAGGACCCGGCGGATGTCCCGGAGCCTGGACAGGTCGATGCGCAGGTTCTCGCCCTCGGTGCTTTCGCCGGTCCGGTCGTCGCCGTCCAGCGAGATGATCGGCGGCCCGTCGTTGCGCGAGCGGAAGGCGTTGCCGAGCGCTTGCACGACGCCCTTGCGGCCGTTGTTGAACTCGTACAGGCAGCCGAGGTCCAGGTCGATGTCGGACGAAGCCTGCCGCCTGAACAGGCCGCCACCCGAGTGCGGCCGCGAGATCCAGTTGAGGTTGACCCGCAGTTCCCCGCTGGTGGCTGCGGCGCCCTGCTTGCTCAGCGAGACGGTGGGCGCGTTCTTGGTCAGGGTGACCTTGCTCAGGTTGACGCCGCCACCGCTACCACCGCCGGAGCTACTCTGCTGGCCGCCGCGCTTGGTGTAGTCGATCGGCATGACGTGACCCTCCTGGCGGTTCGTTGCGGCGGCCGGCCTGCGCGGTCAGCCTGGGCGTCCTCAGGTACTCAACGGTTCTGGCATGGCGGCCGGGCCGGTTGCGTCTTCGCGGCGGTTGCGCACGATCGAGGACACCAGCGCGGCGCCGATGAAGCCGACGCCGATCAGCCCGGTGATGATGTCGGGGACGTGGTAGCGGATCGTGACGAAGAGCAGCACGGCCAGCGCGCCGATGGCCCAGTGAGCGCCGTGCTCGAGGTAGACGTACTCGGCCAGGGTGCCCTTGCGAACCAGGTAGACCGTCAGCGCCCGGATGTAGCACGCTCCGATGCCGAGTCCGAGGGCGATCACGAAGATCATGTCGGTGATCGCGAACGCGCCGACCACGCCGTCGAAGCTGAACGACGCGTCCAGCACCTCCAGGTACAAGAACGTGAACAAGCCAAGCCGGGCCAGGTTCCGCGGCATCTGGACGCCGGGCTGGTCGGCGTCGGGTGTGCCGGCTGAGTCGGCTGCGGTGGCCTGGGCCGTCTGGTCCTCCCCGAGGACTTCTTCCTCCTCGGCCTCGAACAGCTCGGACAAGCTGTTGACGGCGAGGTAGGTGCCCAGCCCGGCGGCGCCGGCCAGCAGCACCTTGATCGCGGAGTGCTGCGCGAACGTCGTCGCCGCGACGATCAGCACGGCCAGCGCGATGATCACCGAGGCCTGGTCGAGCTTGCCGACCTTGGCCAGCCCCCGCTCGATCGGGGCGAGCCATTTGATCTCCTGATCCTCGAACAGGAAGTCCAGGAAGATCATCAGCAGGAAGATGCCGCCGAAGGCGCCGATGGCCGGATGGGCCAGGGCCAGCTTGGCCGCGTATTCGTGCGGATGGTGCAGGGCCAGGCTGAGCGCGCCGACCGGCGAGATGTGCCCGGCCAGCGAGACCACGATCAGCGGGAACAGCAGCCGCATGCCGAACACCGCGATCAGCACGCCGATGGTCAGGAAGATCCGCTGCCAGTAGGGGTTCATCTTCTGCAGCACGGTCGCGTTGACGACCGCGTTGTCGAATGACAGCGACACCTCGAGGATCGCGAGAATCGCGACGACGCCCGCTACCTGCGGTCCCCCGAGAATCCCGGCGGCGGCGATGCCGATGACGGTGACTGCGATCGGCAGCCGGAACAGTGCCAGCACGAATCCTCCAGTGCCCCGTGGCGATGCGGCCGGCGGCCGGCTGCCCGCAAGCATCGGGGCAGCCGGCCACGTTCAGGCCGCGATCAAGAAGTCGTCCAGGTCAGCCGACGTTGACGCCGAAGTCCTGGGCGATGCCGCGCAAGCCGGTGGCGTAGCCCTGGCCGACGGCGCGGAACTTCCACTCGCCGAAGCTGCGGTAGATCTCGCCGAAGACCATCGCGGTCTCGGTGGCGGCGTCCTCGGTAAGGTCGTAGCGGGCGATCTCGCTGTTGTCGGCCTGGTTCACGATCCTGATGAACGCGTTGCGGACCTGGCCGAAGTTCTGCTGCCGCGATTCGGCGTCGTAGATGCTGACCGGGAACACGACCTTGCCGCACTCGGCCGGCACGGTCTCCAGGTTCACCTTGATCTGCTCGTCGTCGCCCTCGCCGCCGCCGGTGAGGTTGTCGCCCATGTGCTCGACCGACGCGTCCGGGCTCTTCAGGTTGTTGAAGAAAACGAAGTGGCCGTCGGACAGCACCTTGCCGCTCATGTCGAGCATGATCGCCGAGGCGTCGAGGTCGAAATCGGCGCCCGTGGTGGTACGCGGGTCCCAGCCGAGCCCGACGACGACGGCCTTGAGGCCGGGGGCCTGCTTGGAGAGCGATACGTTGCCGCCCTTGCTCAGACTGACGCTCACAACTACTCCCTGATGAGAACAAGACCGTATGAATCTGCGCAGTCACTGTCAGTTGGCGGCGACGTCACGCATCCCCGACATTATACGGGCGTGGTACCACAAAAGAAGGAAGATAAACTGCGGCGGGTAAATGCCGATATCGTAAGCTAAGCGGCTTTTCTGCTGTGACGGAAGTAACCGGATGCCCGGTTTCGCGGACAGCTCTCCGAGGTGCTGGCCGGATCGCCGGGTAGCCGCCCGGCAGGCCTCCAGCTGACGCCCCGGTGATAACTGCCGACGGCTCCGCAGGCGGCATCGAGGAGGCCGGCGCGGGCGGCGCCCGGACGGCGTGGCGGAGACCGCCGCGGACGGCGCGGAGCGGGCCGCCGCGGACGGCGGAGAGCAGACCGCCGCGGACGGCGTAGAGCAGACTGCCGCGGACGGCGCACAGACGGCGCAGGAGCAGACCGCCGCCGACGGCGCAGGAGCACACCGCCGCGGACGGCGGAGAGCGGGCCGCCGCGGAGGCCGACCGCGAGCCGGTCACGGGGGCGCCGGTGTCACTGCACGGCAGGCGTGTCGTGGCTGTCCGGACCGGCCCGCCTGCCACCTCACCCATGATCAACTTTGCTCTGGATCCGTTGTGGGGAAATCTGAAGGCGATTTATCCGAATCGTTCCCCACAGCGGATCCAGAGCACAGGCGGGCCGGCCGGAAGCCGCCGCAGCGGCGGCCGGAGCCGCCGGGGCGGGCGACGGTAGGCGGGGGACGGCCGCCGAACGCCGGGCGACGGTAGGCGGGGGACGGCCGCCGAACGCCGGGCGACGGGAAGCCGGGGACATCCGCCGAACGCAGGGCACTCGGTCAGGCCGCCTGGCGTTCATGATCAGGTGGACTTACTACAGAGATAGACCAGTAAGTCCACTTGATCATGGAACGGGGTTGCGTTGCAGTCGTCGGAGGGGCGGGGCGGGGCGCGGGGCTAGACGGTAGGCAGCCGGCGCCTCCCCGAAGGGCGGCGCCGGCTGGCGGGCGGGAGGGAACGAGCGGGTTAGCGCTTGCGGCGGCGGGCCCGGCGGGTCAGTCCGATCAGCAGCGCCGCCGCGACGGCGAGGAGCACCGGGGCGGCCCGCTTGAGTACCGGCAACCCGGCCACCTTCAGCAGGTTGAGCGCATCGTCCTCGAGTTGATGCGCAGCCTCCCTGGGGGTGGCCTGGTGCGCGGCGCTGGCTGCCGGGGCTGCGCTGGCCGCCATGCCCGCCGGGGCCGAGCCTGTCGGTGCCGCCGCGGCCGGGCCGGCCGACGCGGGCGTGGCAGCCGGCGCGGCCTGGGCTGGGCCGGCAGCCGGGCCGCCGGTCCCGGCGGTCAGGGCCAGGCCGAGTTCGCCGAGTTTGTCCTTGATGTCGACCAGCGACGCCGGGCCGATGCCGTCTATCGCCAGCAGTTCGTCCTCGGTCTTGGCCGCGACCTGGCCGGCCGTGCGCAAGCCCTCGCGCTGCAGGCTGGCGGTGGCCCTGGGCGGCAGCTTGAGCTCCTCGACCGGGGTGCCGGTACCGGGGGCGGCGGCCGCGTGGCCGGCCACTCCGTTCGCGGTGGCGGCCGTTCCGGCGGTTGCGGTCTGGGCGGCCGCGCCGCCAGCCGCCGCACTTCCGCCTGCCGCACCTTCGGCCGAGCTGCCTTCGGTGCCGGCCGCACCGCCAGCCGCCGCACCGCCTTCGCCTCCGGCCCCTTCGTCCCTGGCGATCGTGGCGGCCAGGTTGGCGGCGAAGATGTTCAGTAGCTTGCCGCTGACCTCGTTCATCACGCCCCGGCCGAACTGGGCCGGCTTGCCGGTCACGTTCAGGGTCGTCTTGACCCTGACGTGGGTCTCGGCGCCGCGGTCCTCGAGCACGGAGTGCACCGACGCCGAGGCCGTGCCGGCGCCCCTGGTCTCTTTGCCCGAGGCTTCCAGCGTGACCACGCCGGCCTCGGCGTCCTTCTCGATGAACCGGGCCGTGCCCGCGTACATCATGTTGATCGGGCCGACCTTGACCTTGATCCGGCCGTGAATCTCGTCTCCGTCGACCGAGTCAAGGGTGGCGCCCGGCATGCAGGGCGCCACCCTTTCGACGTCGAGCAGCACATCCCAGGCCCGGTTCTTGGGGACCGGGACAGTGAATGAGTGCTCTAGTTCCATATGTCAGGCTCCTGCCGCAGCTGCCAGTGCTCGTCCGGTCAGGACCTTCGCCAGATGACGCCGGTAGTCGGGCGCACCGTGCAGGTCTGCCGGTGGTTCCGTCCCGTCGGCCGCGCTCGCGGCCGCCGCGTTCAGCGCGTCGCGGGTCGCCTCGGCACCCGCGGCCGCCGCTTCGGCGGCGCTGGCCCTGAGCGGAACCGACCCCATGTTGGTCAGCCCGATCCTGGCCTCGGCCACATTCCCGTTCGACCGTCTGACCAATGCGGCCACACCGACGGTTGCCCAGGCTTGCGCGGTCCGGTGGAACTTCTCGTAACGATAACCCCAGTCGCCGCCGAGCTTGGGCACCCGTACCCCGGTCAGGATCTCGCCGGGCTGCAGGGCGGTCGTGAGGTAGTCGACGAAGAACTCCGCGGCCGGGATCTCCCGGGACCCGCCGGGACCCCTGATGACCATCACGCCGTCCAGGGCGAGCACGACGGCGGGCAGGTCACCGGCCGGATCGCCGTGCGCCAGCGAGCCGCCGAAGGTGCCGCGATGGCGGACCGCCGGGTCGGCCACGGTCTGGGTGGCCTGGGCCAGCAGCCCGCAGTGCTCGGCGATCAGCGGGTCGTGGACCACCTGGTAGTGCGTGGTCCTGGCGCCGACCAGCAAGCTGGAGCCTTCGTCCACCACGCCCCGCAGATCGTCCAGCGCGCCGACGTCGACCAGCAGGTCGGGGTAGGACAGCCGCAGCCGCAGCAGCGGCAGCAGGCTCTGCCCGCCCGCGATGACCTTGGCGTCCTCGCCGCCGTCGGCCAGCGCCCTGACCGCCTCGTCCAGCGACGAGGGCTTCACGTAGTCGAACTTGGCCGGGATCATGCCGCACCTCCGTCGCTGCCCGCGATGTCACTGGCCGTGGCCGCGTGGCCGACAGTACTGCCGGTCACTCCGCCGCCGTCCGCGGCCGACGCGGACGCGCCCGCGGCCGAACCGCGGGCCGCCTCGATCGCGCGCCAGACCCGCTCGGGCGAGCACGGCATGACCACCTCGGAGACGCCGAGCGGGCGGAGCGCGTCGACGATCGCGTTCACTACTGCCGGTGTCGACGCGATGGTGCCGGCCTCGCCCACGCCCTTGACGCCGAGCCTGGTCGCGGCCGGGGTCTCGGTCCTGTCGGTCACGTAGGACGGAAGGTCCATAGCCGACGGGATCAGGTAGTCGGCCATGGTCGTGGTGAGCAGGTTGCCCGCGTCGTCGTAGACGGCTTCCTCGTACAGCGCCTGGGCGATGCCCTGGGCCAGGCCGCCGTGCACCTGGCCTTCCACGATCAGCGGGTTGACCACCTTGCCGACGTCGTCGACGGCGACGTAGGACCGGATCTTCACCATCCCGGTCTCGGTGTCCACTTCGACCGCGCACAGGTGCGTGCCGTGCGGGAACGAGAAGTTGTCGGGATCGTAGGTGGCGTCCGAGTCCAGCGACGGCTCGACGCCCTCGGGCAGGTCGTGGGCCGCGAACGTGGCCAGCGAGACCTCCTGGATCGACCGTCCCTGTTCGGGATCACCGCGCACCTGGAACCGCCCGCCGACGAACTCGAGGTCGTCGACGCTGGCCTCCATCATGTGGGCGGCCACCCGCTTGCCCTTCTCGATCACTTTGTCGCACGCCCCGACCAGCGCCATGCCGCCGACGGCGAGGGAGCGCGAGCCGTAGGTGTCCATGCCCTTCGGTGCGACCTGGGTGTCGCCGTGCAGCACCTTGATGTCCTCGAACGGCACGCCGAGGTGATCGGCCACGATCTGGCTCCAGGCCGTCTCGTGCCCCTGCCCGTGCGCGCTCGATCCGGTGACGACCTCGACCTTGCCGGTCGGCAGCATCCTGATCGCGGCGTGTTCCCAGCCGCCGGCCCCGTAGGCCAGCGAGCCGAGCACCCGGGACGGGGCCAGGCCGCACATCTCGGTGAACGTCGAGATGCCGATGCCCAGCCGGACCGAGTCCGCGCGGGAGTTCCGCTCGGCTTGCTCGGCGCGCAGCGCGTCGTAGCCGAACAACTCCTTCGAGCGGGCGGTCGCGGCCTCGTAGTTTCCCGAGTCGTAGACCAGGCCCGCGATCGTCGAGTACGGGAACTCCTCGTGCTTGATCCAGTTCCGCTCCCGCAGTTCGAGCGGGTCCATGCCCAGCTCGACCGCGAGCTCGTCCATGATCCGCTCGATCGCGAACGTGGCCTCGGGCCGGCCGGCGCCCCGGTAGGCGTCGGTCGGCATCTTGGTCGTGAAGATGCCGCGGCACCGGAACGAGTAGGCATCCATCTTGTAGATGGCCGGGAACATGAACGCGCCGAGCAGCGGCACGCCGGGGGTGACCAGCATCAGGTAGGCGCCCATGTCGGCCAGCAGGTCGACCTTGAGCCCGCGGATGCGGCCGTCCCGGTCGGCGGCGATGCCGATCCGCTGCCACTGGTCGCGCCCGTGGTGCACGGTCATGTTGCCTTCGCTGCGGGATTCGGTCCACTTGACCGGCTTGCCGATCCGGCGCGAGATCAGTACCGCGAGCACTTCCTCGGCGGTGACCTGCAGCTTGGACCCGAACCCGCCGCCCACGTCGGGCGCGACCACCCGGATCGACTGCTCGGGGATGCCGAAGAACGCCGCGATCGCGAACCGCAGCACGTGCGGGATCTGGGTCGCCGACCAGAGGGTGACGTCGTCGCCGAGCCAGGACGCGACCACGGCCCGGGGCTCCATCGCGGTCGGGATCAGCCGCTGCTGCCGGAACTCCCGCTCGACGACCACGTCGGCCCCCGAGAACGCGGCGTCGATGTCGCCGGCCGTCGGGAACACGAAGTCGTAACTCAGGTTGCCGGTCTCGTGCACCTTGGGCGAGCTCTCGTCCAGCGCGGTCTTCATGTCCAGCACCGGCTCGAGCGGCTCGTAGCTGACGTCGATCGAGGCGATCGCGTCGGCCGCGGTGTACCGGTCGCGGGCGACCACCACGGCCACGGCCTCGCCGACGTAGCGGACCTCCTCGGTCGCCATCGGCGGGTGCGGCGGGATGATGATGTCCGGCGTGACCGGCCACGCGCACGGCAAGCTGCCCTGCTCCTCGGCGAAGTCGGCCCCGGAGAACGCGGCCACCACGCCGGGCATGCTCTTGGCCCCGCTCACGTCGACCGAGGTGATCTTCGCGTGCGCGTAGGGGCTGCGCAGGAAGGCCATGTGCAGCATGCCCGGCAGGGTCATGTTGTCGGTCCAGGAGGTCTGGCCGGTGATCAGCCTGGCGTCTTCCTTGCGGGTCCTGGCCCGGCCGAGCTCGGCGGCCGGGGACTCGGCGGTCGCGGTCACTGGCCGGCTCCTGCCTGCGCGGCGCGCCGGACGGCGCGGACGATGTTCTCGTAACCCGTGCACCGGCACAGGTTGCCTTCCAGGCCCTCGCGGATCTCCTCGTCGCTCGGGTGCGGGTTGTCCCGCAGCAGGTCGGCCGAGGCCAGGATCATCCCCGGAGTGCAGTAGCCGCACTGCAGGGCGTGCTCGGTGTTGAACGCCTTCTGCAGCGGGTGCAGCTCGCCGTTGGCGAGGCCCTCGATCGTCGTGATCTCGGTGCCGTCGGCCTGGACAGCCAGCACGGAACAGCTCTTGACCGAGACACCGTCCATCAGCACGGTGCACGCACCGCAGTTGGAGGTGTCGCACCCGATCGGGGTGCCGGTCTTGCCGAGCACGTCCCGCAGGTAGTGGACGAGCAAGAGCCGTGGTTCTACCTCGTCGGCGTAGCTGACGCCGTCGACTGTCATTTTGATCTGGGTCATGCGCGAGCTCCTCCAAGGGAACGGCTGATGCGCCTGATGCCCAACTTAGGACCTGCCCGCCCTGGCGCACCAGTCCCTGTTCCCGTTCCGAAGCCCGGATACCGCCGTACCGTATTTATAGATAGAACTCCATATTCGCGGTATCCGCCGGAATAATGCGGCGACGCGATTGTCCGGGGCGCACGGCCGGGTCCGGGCTCCGGGCGGCAGCTATCCGAATCGGCCGTTGACGTAATCGGCGGTGCGCGGGTCGGCCGGCGAGCCGAACACCTGCTTCGTCGGCCCGGCCTCCACGATGTGCCCGGGGGTTGCGTCGGTCGCCAGGAAGAACGCGCACTTGTCGGAGACCCGGGCCGCCTGCTGCATGTTGTGGGTCACGATCACGATCGTGATCTGATCGCGGAGCTCGGCGATGGTGTCCTCGATCCGGCGGGTCGACGTCGGGTCGAGGGCCGAGCACGGCTCGTCCATCAGCAGCACATCCGGGCGCACGGCCAGCGCCCTGGCGATGCACAGCCGCTGCTGCTGGCCGCCGGACAGCCCGCCGCCGGGTGCGCCCAGGCGGCGGTGCACCTCGTTCCACAGCCCGGCCCGACGCAGGCTCGATTCGACCAGGTCGTCCTTGCTGCCGGTCTTGATGCCGGCGAGCTTCAGCCCGCTGGCCACGTTGTCGTAGATCGACATGGTCGGGAACGGGTTCGGCTTCTGGAACACCATCCCGATCCGCCGCCGGACGTCGGTCGGGCGCTGCGCCGGGTCGTAGATGTCGGTGCCGTCGAGCAGGACCCGGCCGGCCAGGGCGGCCCCGCCGATCATCTCGTGCATCCGGTTCAGGATCCGCAGGAAGGTCGACTTGCCGCAGCCGGACGGGCCGATGAGGGCGGTGACCGTGCCCGGGTCCATGGTCAGGCTGACTTGGTCGAGCACCTTGTGGTCGCCGAACCAGGCCGAGACGTTCACCGCGGTCAGGCCGGACAGCGGACCCGGCGGCTGAAGCACGGGCGGAGCGGCCGGGGACTGGCGGTAGCCGTTGCCCGGCCGCGGCCGCACGAGGTCGATCTCCCTGGTCGGGGCGAGCGGTTCCGGCGGGTTCGGCGTCATCGGGGTTCGCTCCTGGGATCTCATCAGTAGACGTTCGGCAGCAAGGCGGCCAGGCTCTGGTAGA
>DASWAH010000152.1:0-16708 GCA_036391235.1 Streptosporangiaceae bacterium | reverse complement strand
AGCGAGAATGCTCCGGCGGGCATGGGACGACGCAAGCAGCTCCGGATATCAGCAAGACACTCCCTCAGCGAGGTTGGCTAAGCGGGCGGGCTCGGCGGGCGGGCAGACCCGGTACGCGGGGCTCATTTGGCGGCGGGCTCGACGGCGAGCGGTGACGCCAGTCTATGGCACCGCGGTCCTGACCGGCCGAGAACGGCCGGCCGCAGGCCAGAACGACCGGCCGCCACCGGGAAAGGCGGCGCCGGTCATTTCCACAACCGCCAGTAGTACTGCCAGTACTTGATCAGCGAGGAATCGTAATTGGTCCCGTTGGCATACTGGGTGCCCTTCACCATGTCGTGGCTGTACATAAACGGGCCCTTGCCCGCGTAGTCGGCGACCCAGTAGCCGTCCGCGGCCGGGTTGCCGAACACGGTCGAGGCCGATCCGTAGACCCAGACATAAAACCCGGCCCATCGCATGACCGCGTGGAACTCGCGCACGTAAGCACCGTCGACGGCTGTCTCCAGGTCGAGCGCGACCGTGATCCCGCGCGGCACCCGGAGCGCGAACAAGCCTTCCAGCGCCGCGAAAGCGTCGGCTTCTGCGTTAACCGCGGTGGGATCCGACCTGACCCAGATCGGCAGCTTGCGCAGGCCGTGGAATCTCTTCCACTCGGCATCGGTCCACACGTGCGGGGTGTCTCCGCCGATATAACCGGCCACCGCACGGTAACCACCGGGCGCCGACGCCGGCGGAGTGCTCGCGTCGAACATCTTGACGGGGGGCAAAACCATTCTTCCTCCTCATAGCGGGCCGCTCAGCTGCCCTTGACGTGGAAACGTATGCGCCGGGCGAGCCCCGGCGCACTGCGATTCGGCAAATGCGGGCCGCCCATTCCCTGGCGAGAAGTCAGGCGGGGAGTTCCGCCTCCTTAATCCCGGCCGGCGGCCATGGCCGGCTCGGCCGCATCGGCGGCCACGGCCGCGTCGGCCCGCCCGGCGACATCGGCGGCCGTGGCCGTCCCGGCGCCAGAGTCGTAGCCCACGATGAACCGGCGCGGCCAGGACAGCACCGGCTCCAGCCAGCCCGCGACGCCCATCTCGCCGGCCGCCTGCAGGAGCTGGCCGCGGTGGCTGGCCCCGACCGCGAGCACGGCCAGGTCCGCGCAGAACGCCCGCTGGTCGTCCTCGCCGAGCAGGGCGGTCCAGGCCGGCAGCCGGTTGCTGTCCAGCTCCATCGACAGCGCGTGCCTGCGCAGGGCGCTGACCCGCTGGCCGATCTTGATGTCCGGCCGGTCGGACAAGCCCGCCAGCTCGAACTCCAGCGGCAGGGCGAGCTCGAAGGGGTCGACAGTCGGGCCGGTCAGCGGCAGCGCCCGCTCGATCTCATGCAGCCACTGCAGCTGCGGGATCACCCAGTCGGGGCCGGGCGAGGTCCCGGCCCCCTTGCCGCCACCGAGCATCCGCAGCGCGGCCTGCGAGACGGCAGCGGTCAGCCGTTCCGGCGCGAAATGCTCCCTGATCGCCTGGGATCGGGCCGCGACTGCGCGTTCGGTCACGGTGGCGAGCACGCATTCGCGCAGCCGCGGGTCCAGGCCGGCCCAGTGGGCGCGCAGCGCGGCGGGCACGACCGGCAGCGGCGAGTTGGTCAGGAAGGCCAGCACGACCGCCTCGGTCCAGACCCGGAGCCAGGCGCTCCGCGAAGACCTGGCCTCCAGGTCGGCGGTGCGCAGTTCGAGCAGCGAGCAGGCCCGCTGCCCCGTGCAGCTCGGCCCGCAGGCGGCCGAGCGCCGGGCCGCGATCGGGGGTTCGGCCAGCTCGGCCGGGTCGGCTGCCCGCTCGGCCGGGCCGCCGAACGGCACCTGGATGCGGACCGGCCGGTCCATGCCGTCGGCGAACACGGCCGCGACCCCGGGCGGGAAGGACACGACCTGCCTGGACTGCTCGGCGTCCAGGTTCATGGTCGCGCCGACCAGCTCGCGGTCGTCGTGCGCGGGCAGCCGGTGGACGATTTTGAGGGCGGTGTTCTTGACCACGTCAGGGACCAGCTTGGCCGGGATCTGCTCGGCGATCAGCAGCCCTTCGCCGTACGCCCTGATCTCGGCCAGCATGCTCGCGAACAGCTCGACCGCATGTGCGCCCGCCCCCTCCCGCCCGGCGCGCAGCAGCCGGTGAGCCTCTTCGATCACGATGACATGCCGCAACTCCCGTTCGTGGTGCTCACCGCGATCAGCTGCCCTGGCCCGCAGACGGAGATGCTCGGTGATCCTGATGATCAGCGTGCCGATCAGGAACGCCTTGTCCTCGTCGTTGGCGACGTCCTCAATCGCGAGCACGGCGTCACGGCGCAGGAGTTCGGCGATGTCGGCCGGGTGCCCGCCCTCGAAGAACCGGCCCGCCGACCCGGTCCGCAGCGACCTGAGCCGGACGTCGACGAACCCGCGGACGTCGGCCTGCAGCTCGGGGCCGTACCCGACGTCCTCGATCACGTCCAGGGCCGCGTTCTGCAGCTGGGCCAGGGTCGGCACGGCGGGGGGCACGACCGCGCCCGGGCGGCCCTCGCCGCTGACCGGGTCCCAGCCGCAGGACTCATACACCCGCTGCAGGGCCTGGGACATGATCTGCGGGAACGGCTCGTGCGCGTCGAACGCAGCCAGGAACAGGGCCCGCACCATGTCGATGTGGGCCTGGACCGGGTAGCCGGGTTCCGGCGCTAGCGGGTTCACCGCCAGCGGGACCGCGGCCGGGTCGGCCGGGTTGATCAGGGTCAGCTTGGCCCCGTCGGCCGCGATCCGGCCGGCCATAGCGCCGTACTCGGACTTGACCGGCTCGACCACCAGCCACGGGATCCCGGCCCTGGTGAGCTGGCCTAGCAGGTGCCGTACGGTCTGCGACTTGCCAGAGCCGGTCGCGCCGGTGATCAGCGCGTGCCGGTTGATCGTGGCCAGCGGCACCGCGAGGTCGCCGACCGGCCGGTCCTGCCCGTCCAGGATCGTCCCGACGCTGACCTCGGCGCCCGGAGCCGGCTCGGCGGTGACGTCGAAGTAGCCGACGTCCAGCAGCCGGACGCCAGGCACCTCCCGGCGCGGCAGGCCGGCCAGGGCAGCCAGCAGCCCGGCCGTCGCGCTGAACGGCACCGTTCCGCGGGCTGGCGCAGCCAGGCCAGGATCGCCGGCCGGACCAGAACCGTCCGAGCCGATCCCCGGATAGGGCGAGGCAGCGGCCAGGGCCTCGGCCAGGCTGGCCGGCGGCTGGTCGGGACCGCGCAGCCGGTACGGATGCGCGTTCAGGTCGGCCGCGCCAACCAGCATCGGCGCGATCACGGCGAGCTGCACGGCATCGGCCGCGCCGACCAGCACCCTGATGTCCCACAGCCCGGCCTCGCGGTAGGCGTCGAGCTCGGCCAGCCGGCTGGCCGCCCGGTCGGCGTCGAACCTGGCCCCTTCCTCGTCGTACCGGCGCAGCACGTTCAGCTGCCCGCGCAGCGCGGCGATCTGGGCGTCGATGTCGGAGACCGGATCGGCCACCACGAGCCAGCCGAACGGCCTGGTCATCAGCGTGGTCAGGGCCGACTCGAACAGCGTGGGAGCGGTCAGGCCGGATCCGGCGGGGAGCCACGAGCGGCCACCCTGAGCGACGGCCGGGCCCGATCCGTTCCCGGCCCAGCCCTGGCCGCCGTGGCCGCCGGCCGGCGGTGCCTGCCGGCCGGGGCACGGAGCCCAGGTCAGTCCGGCCAGGTCGGCGGCCAGGCCAGGCCGGGCGAGCACGCCGCGGGCACCCCAGGGGAACAGCAGTTCGCGGCGCGGGCCGGCCTCGGCCGGGGGGCGGTCGGGCTGGTCGGGCTGGTCGGGCTGACCTTGGCCCGCCGGAAGCGGTCCCGAATTCGTGATCAGCTCGAGCGGCGCCCCGCCGCCGCGGGACAGCCAGCCGGTGACGAACGGCCGGCCGCGCGCGGCCGCGTCCAGCACCGCCGGCAGCACGGCCGCGTAGTCGCGGTCGGCAGTGCCGCCGTACCCGACGTCGGGGATCGCGGTCACCCGGTACCAGGGCGCGCCGCCCGGCACGCCGATACCGGGAGCGCTGGTCACCTACCGATGCATATCAGGCGGGCACTCGCGCCTGCTGCCAGTTGCCGAATTCCGGCTAGAGGCTGACCGTGCCGCTGATCGTGGTGGTGGTCGCGCCGGATACCCAGACGGTTCCGCCGGCCGACGGCGCATCGTCGCCGGTGCCGATGTGCACCCGCCCGCGCCGGCCAAGCACGGTCCCCTGGCTAGCGACGTACGGGGCGGTCGCGCGGCCGCTGGACAGCAGCCACTGGGCCAGCGACGCGTTCAGGCTGCCGGTGACCGGGTCTTCCAGTACCTGACCGCCGGCCAGGAAGAACGCCCGCACCTCGAACGCGCATTCCGACCCGTCCGGATAGGGCCCGGCGACGCCGAGGTCCTGGGTGACCTGACCTGGCGTGATCGCGAGGACGGCCTCGGCGCTGCCCAGCAGGACCGCGACCCAGCCAGGGCCGTTGTCGGCCCACTGCGCGTCCACGATGGCGTCCCGGCCGATGCCGAGCTGCCTGGCCAGGTCGGCCGTCAGGTCCTCGGTGACCGGTCCGGACCGCAGCAGCGGCGGCGCGGCGAAGCCGAGCAGGCCGCCCGCGCGCCTGATCGGCACCAGGCCGGCCCCGCACTGCTGCACGATCCGGTCCGGATCGCGCGGCGCATTGCCTGCCTCGAGCCAGGCATGGCAGGTACCCAGCGTCGGGTGGCCGGCGAACGGGAGTTCTGTACCTGGGGTGAAGATCCGTACCCGGTAGTCGGCTCCCGGATCGTCCGGCTCGACCAGGAACGTCGTCTCGGACAGGTTGGTCCAGCGGGCGAACCGCTGCATCTCGTCGGTGCTCAGGCCATTGCCGTCGATGACGACGGCCACCGGGTTGCCGCCGAGCGGTTCTGAGCCGAACACGTCGACCTGGCTGAAGGGGCGCTGTCGGGGCACGGTGCCGAGTCTGTCACGGTGGCCGGCCGGCTCAGCCGCTGGCCTCGGGCAGCAAGCCGATGGCCGGGTTCGCGTCGGCCAGCAGCACGGTCCGGCCGCCGTCGCCGGTGAAGCTGACGATCATGGCGGTCGGCGGCAGGCGCTGGAGCTCCTCGGCCTCGACCAGCAGCTCCCTCGACCGCTGCACGGTGGTGCCGAGCGACGAGTTCACCCCGGCGGCCCTGGACAGGCTGATCCCCCAGGACGTGCCGGTATTGATGCCCTCGGTCAGCGAGACCGACGTCGAGTCACCGGCCGAGTAACTGGAGTCCCGGCTGGCCGAGGCGCTGAACCCGCCGAACGGCGCGAACCCGCCAGGCCCGCTCCGGCCCCGGCCGCGGCTGCCGCCCGCGGTCCGGCTGACCGACAGCGACTCGGCGTACGAGTCGGCTGTCCCGGCCGTGCTCGTATAGGAGCCGCCCCAGGTGTCGGTGACCGACGCGCCTTCGGTGTCGGTGATCTGACCGACCACGAACCGGTGCTCGGTCCCGATCAGCTCGCTGGCCGCCTTGGCCTCGTCGGTGTTGCCGAGCCGCATGAAGGCGAGCGCGCTGCTGCCGCGGCCCAGGCGTTCCCTGACCGGCGGCGGCACCGAGCGGAAGGCGAGGACCAGGCCGGTCCTGGTGACCGAGCAGGCGTCGGTCAGCCGGTCGAGCAGGTCGCCGGCCAGCCGTTCCGCGCCCAGCACGCAGATCGTATGGGCCCACGGATCGCCCGGCTCGGCCTGGCGCAGCAGGTGGGTCAGCGCGGCCACCAGGTAGGTGCCGAGCATCCGGTTACCGGTCATCCCGGAGCGGCGGTCCAGGGCCGCGATCCGCAGCCGCACCGGCGGGCGGGGAGCGGGCGGCGGCCCGGTGCCGAGCGCATCCAGCCAGCGCAGGCGGGACTCGAGCTGGTAGGCCCGGTCGGTCACGATCCGGTCGGCCGCTCCGCGCCCGAACAGCCGGCCGACCCGGTCGAGCTCGTCCGGGCTGAGCCACCCGGCCCGCACGTCGTCGCGCGGGTCGCCGACGCCGGCCAGGGCGCGCAGGGCAGCGGTGACCGAGGCGACCGGCGGGCCGGGCCGCAGGGCGGCGATCACCCGCTCGAGCAGGGCGACGTCCGGGGCCGGGTCGGCGCCGTGGGCCTCGGCCGCCGGCCCGGGGTGGCTGGCGCTCGCGGCCGCGGCGGCGAGCGCCAGCACGTCGGCCAGGTCCCCGGCCGCCAGTCCGGGGCCCAGGTCGAGGCTGGGCAGATCCGCGGGCAGCGTCCAGACCAGCGGCCTGAGACCGGCCCGGCCGGCGATCGAGGCCAGGTCAGCGGCGACCGCCGCCTCGGTCAGGTCGATGACGCTGACCTCGCCGCCCGCACCGAGCAGCGGCGCGGCCACGGTCGTGACGAGCGCGGACCAGCCGGCCATGGTGCCGCCGGCGACGTCCACCCGGTCCAGGCCGCCCGGGAGGCTGACCTCCAGCCAGGCCGGGCGGCGGCCTGCCACCCGGCGGCGGCGCTGCCAGGCCCTGACCTCGGCGGCGTGCTCGCGCTGGAGTTCGGCCAGCGTGGCCGACGCCGAAGCCGCGGCCGCGTCGGCTCGTTCCCGCTCGGCCGCGATCGCGACGTCCAGCCTGCGCCGTTCCCGCCAGGCCGACCGGCCGCCGGCCACCGCGCCCGCGGTTCCGGCCAGCACCGCCGTTCCGCCCAAGGCCTGCAGCGCGGTCCCGGCGACCAGCGTGGCCGCGCCCAGCCCGGCGACCAGCAGGCCGGCCGCGAAACCAGCCAGCGCGGGCCGGCTCGCGGACCGGGAAATCCGCGTCTGAGCGTGCTGCCAGCCCGGGTCGAACTGGTCGGCCGCCTCCAGGACGGGCCTGGCCAGCGGCGGTTCCTGGCCTGTCTCCGGCGGCACGAACTGCCAGCCGAGACGCGGGAGCAGGGCGGGCTCGGTCACCAGGTCCTCACCGCCCGGCCGCCGTCCTGCAGGCGTGGCACCGGGGCCCGCACCTGCAGGGCCAGATCGGCGTCCCCTCGCCCGGCCAGCAGGCGCGCGGGCAGCGGAGCCGCCGGCCCGGCCGGCTCCCGGTCCGGTTCCGGCGGCCAGTCCAGTGGCGGCCGCCCGCGGACCGCGACGACCGCGACCTGGCCGGCCACCCACTCGGCCGCCGGTCCCGAACTAGTGCTGAGCACGAGCGCGGCCGGCGGCCGGCCGAGCGCGCCCGACCCGAGCAGCCAGGTCACGGAGTCGCGGCCGAGCCTGTCGAAGGAGTTGATCCAGATCAGGACGTCGGCGGGCGCTCCGATGGCCTGCCGCCCGGCCAGGACGGCGGCCAGCTCGCGGGTCAGCCCGCGCGCGGATTCGGCCGCGGCCGCCTGCGGTGCCGGCTGGGCGAGCAGGACCGCACGCCCGGCCAGCACGGCCGCGAGAATCTGACCGCGGTTCTGGTCCGGCGGCCAGTTCCGCACCGGCGCCTGCCGGTCAGAGCTGGCGCTCGCGATCGCGGCCGCGACCCGGGCGGGCTGGCCGCCTAAGTCGACGACGAGGACCGCCTTGCGGTGCTGGATCGCGGCCACGACCAGGTCCAGGGCGGTCCCGGTGACCGCGCCGGGCTGGCGCCCGGTCACCAGGACCCCGCCCGACGCCTCGGCCCAGGACACCGTCATCCCGCGGCCGGTCACGCGATCCAGGCCGATGCGGGCGCCGGTCACGGTCGCGACCTCGCCCCGCCGCAACAGCGCGGCCTGGTAGCTGCGGCGCAGCGCGCAGACCAGCCCGGGCCGGTACCTGCCGTCGCGCCTGGTGACCACCACGGCCGCCTGGGCCGCGGCCGCGATCACGGCCAGCGGCAGCTGGGAAGCCAGCCCGGCCCGCCACCGGCCGGCCAGCCCGGGCAGCCTGGCCAGGTGGGCCGGCACCGCCCCAGGGCCGGCCAGGAACACGGCCAGGTGCGCGCCGCCGGCGACGAAACCGGACACCGCCCGGCCGGGACCGTGCCAGAGCGCAACAGCCGCGCCGGCCGCGGCCGGGGCGACCAGCCAGGCCGGCCGCCACCGGGTGAGCCTGCAGACCACCAGCGCGAGGAGGGTGGCGCCGAGGGTCACCGGAGCGATGGCCAGTTCCGCGGCGACCGCGACGGCGCCGCCGGCGGCGATGACCTGACGCCGGATCGGATGAGCGGGCGTAGTGTCGGCCGGTCTGGCCGGAAATAACGGCACACCGGCACCTTACTCGTGCCCGGCCTCGCGTGATCGGAATCCGGCATCGGTGCCCCGGCGGACGGTCCCGGCTAGCCGGGCTCGGTCACCCGCTCGTGGTCATCTTCCAGGGCATCGGCCGGTGCCACAGCGGCGAGCGGAGCGCCGGCCGACGGCGAGTCGACCACGATCCTGAACAAGTCGGCGCGCAGCGCGGCGACGGTCAGCGCCACCGGCCGCCTGGTCGTCACGCTGTCGAATCTGACCGTGATCATCGCGGCCGGCTGGCCCGCGCCCAGCCGCAGGCCGCGGGCGACCGACGAGGGCGGCGGCTGCATCTCCAGGTGCAGCGCGGCCGGCACGCCGAGGTCACTGCGCTCGCCGGCGTCGCCGAACCCGCACAACCGCAGGTCGGCGACGACCCGCTCGTGATCATCGGCGAGCTCGCCGATCTGGGCGGCGGCCTGCGCGGTCAGGTAGGCGGTGGAGATCGCGGCGGGCTCGCCGTTCAGCGACCAGTGACACTTGACCGCGCACACGCTGTCGGCCGGGCCGACATCCAGGGCCCAGCCGATGTCTTCGGGAGCCCGCCGCCAGGACACCTTGCGCTTGCGGCAGATCACCTCGCCGCCCATCGGGTCCAGGTGGGCGCCGAGCCTGGGCACGCCCTGCACGGCGATGAGGTACTCGGCCGGGCTGGCCCGGTACAGCTGCCCGTCGGGGAGTTGCCGGATCAGATGCCGAGCCGCCAGTTCCCTGACGGCCTGCTCGACCTGAGCCGGACGCACGTTGTACCGCCGGGCCAGCGCGCTTGGCCGGGGCAGCCGCCAGCCGGGCTCGTGGTGCACCAGGGTCGCGGCGAGGCGGTCGGCCAGCACCCCGGCGACGTCTGGCTGGTCGTCGCTGGTGTATGCCACGGGATGCCCTTCGCCTCAGGTAGCCGGCCGACGCTACGGTCTGGTCTCAGTTCTAGGCAAGCTGGATGACGAGAACCTGAACTGCGGGTTATGCGTCCCGCAACGAGGCTCAGCGAACGGGCGACATTTTGCGGCCGCCCTGACCGGTCCGCTCGACTGGTCGTGGCCCCTCTGGCCTGCGCCGATGCGATATCTCACGACTCCGCGTGCCGCCGTGATCGCCAGATCACGACCCGGCCCGCGATGATCAGCAGCAGTACCAGCACGAGCAGCAGGAATGCCGAGTCGTAGGACAGGTTCCTGGATTGCGGACCGTACTGGTAGAAGGACCAGATCGGGTAGGTGAGGAATCCGACCGCGTTGTTGGTGAGCTGAGTGGTCGGGTTCTGATCCGACCAGCCCGCCGTGAACAGCAGCGGCGCGGTCTCGCCGACGGTAATGGCGGTCGCCACCAGCAGGCCGGTGATGATGCCGGGCAGCGCGGTCTTGAGCACGATCTTGCGCAGCGTCCAGCCGGCCGACAACCCGAGCGCCTCGGCGCCCTCACGGTACGCCGTCGGCACCTGAGCCAGGGAGGTCTCGGTCGCCTTCGCGATGTACGGGATCGAGACGATCGTAAGCACGATGATGGCCGGCAGCAGGCCGAAGCCCCAGTGCAGGAATCCGACCACGAGCGTCACGTAGGCCACATATCCGAGCACGATCGACGGGATGCCGGCCAGAATCTCGTAGCCGCCGCGCAGGAAGCCCTTGTGCCGCCCTTCAGCGAACTCAGCCAGGTAAAGCCCGGTCAGGATGCTGATCGCGCCGCCGACGACCAGGACCCCGAAGGTGATCGCGAGGGTGCCGAGCACCGCCTGCTCCAACCCTCCCGTCGTACCGGAGGTCTTGGTCGTCAGCACGCTGAAGCTGAAGTGCGGGACGGCGTGCACCACGATGCCGCCAGCCAGCCAGATAGTGGGCACGATCACGACGCCCAGGGCGACGAAACATAGCGCCCAGAACACCCAGTTCGCGATCTTCCGGCGGCGCGGCACGTCGGGCCACGCGAAGTCGTCTGGCGCCGGAGGATTCTGCGGGCCGGCCGCCGCTGCGTGACTCATGCTCGCCTCACAATCCCCGGCCGACCGGCAGTGCCGTACCGGACACCCGCCGGACCAGCAGCCGCGCGACCACGTTGGCCAGCAGCGTGATCACCATCAGCAGCAGCCCGAGCTCGGCCAGCGTCTCGACGGCCAGGCCGGTCGCGTCCTGCAGCGCAGTTTCCAGCGTCTGCACGATCGTGGCGGCAATCGTGGTGCAGGCGGCGTAGATGTTGCCAGGTACCTGGCCGAGGGCCAGCCCGCAGCACATGGCCACGGCCATGGTCTCGCCCAGGGCCCGCCCAAGGCCGAGGACGACGGCGCCGACTATGCCGCCGCCCACCCAGGGCAGCGTGACCCGGCGAGCGGTCTCGAAGTCGGACATGCCGAGGGCGACCGCGCCCTCCCTGGGCAGGATCGGCACCTGCCTGATCAGGTCGCGCGAGGTGGCGGCGACGATCGGGATGACCATGACCGCCAGCACCATCCCGGACACCAGCAAACCCTGCCCGTTGCCGGTCGGTCCGCGGAAATAGTTCAGGATGGGGACGTTGGGCATGTTCCGCGCGATGACCGGCGCGATGTCGTGGGCGATGAAGGGCCCGAAGGTGAGCGCGCCCCACAGGCCGATAACCACGCTCGGGATGCCTGCCAGCAGCTCGAGGAAGATCCCGACGAGGTTGGAGATGCGCCTGGGCAGCCGCTCGACGATGATCAGCGCGGCACCGATCGCCGTCGGCACCGCGATGATCAAGGCGATCAGCGAGGTCAGCAGCGTCCCGACGATTTCCGGTATGGCCCCGTAGGCGGCCCCCTGCGGGTGCGTGATGCCGTGGGTGACCACTGTCGGCGTGTAGAACGAACCTTCCGACCAGACGCTCTTGGTGAAGAAGCCCAGGCCGTTGAACTCGATCGCCGGGATGGCCTTGACGATCAGCGTGATCAGGATGAGCAGCAGCGCAAGCGCCGGGATGAACGCCACGATGCGCCCGGTCCACCTGATCGCGCCATCGCCGCGGACCGCGTCCAGGATCGCTGCGCCGACCCGGCGGGGAAGCGGGCGGTTGCCCGCCTCCCCCTCCGGGTGCAGCACTCGTGCCGATGAGGCCATCCGGCTAGCTGCCGATCTTCGCGATCTGCTTGTCTGACAGCGACACCACACTGGCCGGCAGCGGCTGGAAGTCCACCGGGTCCAGATAGGTCGTGGCGTCCTGGCCGGTGTGGATGACCCAGTGCAGGAAGGCCCTGATGTCCTCAGCCTGGATGGCGTTGGACTGGCTCGTCTTCACGATGGCGTACTCGTAGTTGACGATCGGGTAGCCGGTCGGCGCCGGGCCGTTGATCATCGACAGCGACTCGTTAGCCGGCGTCTTGGCGGTCAGCGCGGCCGCCGCGGCCTTGATCGACGCGGAGGTCGGCTGCACGAACTTGCCGGCCTTGTTCTGCAGCGACGCGGTGCCGAGGCCGGCCGCCTGGGTCTTCTGCAGATAGCTGATGCCGATGTAGGCGATGCAGCCCTTGTTCGCCTGGCACCCGGCGACCATGCCGCTGTTACCGGTCTCGGCCAGCGCGCCCGACACGTTCGGCCAGCTGATCGTGGTGTTCACGTTGGAAGCCGACCAAGCCGACGGGTCCTGCGCGTTGAGGTAACTGGTGAACAGGAAGGTGTCACCCGAGCTCTCCGCGCGGTGCAGCGGGATGATCTTCAGGTTCGGCAGCGACGCACCCGGGTTCAGCTTCTTGATCGCCGGGTCGTTCCAGTTGGTGATCTTGCCGGTGTAGATCTGGGCCAGCACCGTGCCGTTCAGGTTGAGGTTCTTCACCCCTGGCACGTTGTAGTTGATCTGCTGGGCTGAGATCGCCAGCGCGATGTTCAGCAACCCTGGGTACTGCTGCAGGTCGGCGCTGGACAGGTACGCGTCCGAGGCCCCGATGTTCACCGTGCCGGTGGCGGCGTCGGTGATGCCGGTGCCCGAGCCGGTGCCGCCGGTGGTGATCGTGACGATCGGCGAGCCAGATGAGTTCACGAACTGCTTCTGGTAAGCCGTCGACCACGTGCCGAACAGCGGGAAGAGCAAGGTACTGCCGGTCTCGGTGAGCGACGCCGGC
This sequence comes from Streptosporangiaceae bacterium, assembly GCA_036391235.1. GTDB lineage: Bacteria > Actinomycetota > Actinomycetes > Streptosporangiales > Streptosporangiaceae > Chersky-822. The sequence goes on along the minus strand of DASWAH010000152.1, from coordinate 4,420 downwards.
TTGGTGTTCGGCTTGGACGGCAGGGCGGGCCCCACCATCTTGGCCGACGTCGGCGCGCTAGATGAGCCCGAGCCTCCGCCCGAGCCGGAACTGCTGCATGCGGCGGCCAGCACGGCCAGCGGGACCAGTGCAGCCGCTGTGCAAGCCAAGCGGGTTCGGTTGGTCACCGGGGAATACTCCTTTACTTGTGCATGCTTACGCATGCGCTACACGACTCGCACGCGGCTGCGTGCGATGGGTTCCGCGCACTGCGCGGTTCTCGCGCCCGTGCGGGAGGAGTGCCTTCCTCCCGCGCGGGTGGTCTGTGAGTTAGCCGAAGCGCCCGCTGACATAGCGGGCCGTCTCCTCCTCTGCCGGTCTCTCGAACATCGCCTTGGTCTCGTTGTGCTCGACCATGCGACCGTCATTGAGGAAGATCGTCCGGTGCGACACCCGGTTTGCCTGGGCCAGGTTGTGGGTCACGATGACCACGGTCAGCCTCGGCGCCAGAGTCTTGATCAGGGCCTCGATCGACTCGGTGGTGACCGGGTCGAGAGACGAGGTCGGCTCGTCGAGCAGCAGCACCTCAGGATCGATAGCCAGCGCCCTGGCCAGGCAGAGCAACTGCTGCTGTCCACCCGACAGCCGGAATGGCGAGTCCTTCAGCCGGTCCTTGACCGCGTCCCACAGGCCGACCTCGGTCAGCCGGACCTCGGCGATCCCGTGCAGCCCGCTCTTGCTGGCCATCCGGTGCGCCTTCACCCCGCAGACGACGTTGTCCATGATCGACATCGGGAACGGGTTGGGCCGCTGGAAGAGCATGCCGACCTTGCGGCGCAGCGCCATCAGCTCGACCGACGGATGCCAGATGCTGCGCCCGTCCAGCTCGACGTCGCCGGCGTGGCGGTAGCCGGTGACCTTGTCGTTCATCCGGTTGAAGGTGCGTAGCAGCGTCGACTTTCCTGACCCGGTCGGCCCGATCAGCGCGGTGATCGCGCCTCGCCGGACGTTGAGGTTCACGTCCCGCAGGATGGTCCGCTGGCCAAACCCGAGAGTCAGGCCGGTCGTCCGGAGGGCGGCGTCGGTCTCCGCTACCCCGGTGTCCGGCCGCGCGGCCGCGACCGCAGCGACATCGCCTGGCGAGCCCACTTCGTGGTTGTCTCGCCCGGCATCAATCGACATTACGCGCCTCGCATCGTCGTGGGTTATGTGGACTGGCGGCGGCGTTCCGCGGTCAGCCCATTTCTAGGCGCTCAAGGTGACGAGAAGTTGAACGCAGCGTGAGTACACGGAAACTGGCGACGAACAGCAGCGTCCGCGGCGAATCCCGTCCTGGCCGGCCACGCCCGTCGTTCCGGCCGCGAACACGCCAACGGGCGCCCCGCCGCCCTGGTCAGGGGGCGAAGCGCCCGTCGTGCGCGCGAGCGCGGACCAGACCCCGCGCCGGCCCGCCTAGACCGCGAGCTCCAGCTCGGTGATCGTGCCCGTACTGGCCGCCACTAGCTGCTCGATCCTGATGCCGCCGGGGGCGAGCACCCGCAGCGTCCACTCACCGGGCGCGGCGTAGAAGGTGAACCCGCCGTCCTCGCCCAGCGGCACCTCGGCCACGAACTCGCCGCCGGAGTTGAGCAGCCTGGCGTAGCCCGAGCTCACCGGCGTGCCGGTACTGGTCACGCGGCCGGTGACGACGGCCTGGGATCCGGCCCCGGCCGTGACCTTGATGCCGCCGGCGGGCGCACCGCAGCCGGCCGGGCCGCCCGGCCCGTCCTGCCCGGCCGCGCTCACTGGCCCTCCCCCAGCTCGACCGGCACGCCGACCAGCGAGCCGTACTCGGTCCAGGAACCGTCGTAGTTCCGGACGTTCGGCTGGCCGAGCAGCTCGTGCAGCACGAACCAGGTGTGCGCGGACCGCTCTCCGATCCGGCAGTAGGCGATCGTGTCCCGGCCGAAGTCCAGGCCGGCGTCCTTCTCGTAGAGCACGCGCAGCGCGTCGTCGGACTTGAACGTGCCGTCCTCCTCGGCCGCCTTGGACCAGGGCACGTTCCTGGCCGTGGGCACGTGCCCGGGCCGCTGAGCCTGCTCCTGGGGCAGATGAGCCGGGGCCAGCAGGCGCCCGGCGTACTCGTCGGGCGAGCGCACGTCGACCAGGTTCAGCGTCCCGATCGCGGCGACCACCTCGTCGCGGAAGGCCCGGATCGAGCGGTCCTGCTCGCTCGCGCGGTACGAGGTGGCCGGCCGGCCGGTCACCTCGGTGACCAGATCCCGCGAGTCCAGCTCCCACTTCTTCCGGCCGCCGTCGAGCAGCCGGACGTCCCGGTGCCCGTAGAGCTTGAAGTACCAGTACGCGTAGGCGGCGAACCAGTTGTTGTTGCCGCCGTACAGGATCACGGTGTCGTCGTTGCCGATGCCGCGGGCGGACAGCAGCCGCTCGAAGCCGGCCCGGTCCACGAAGTCCCGGCGGACCGGATCCTGCAGGTCCTTCCGCCAGTCGATCTTCACCGCGCCGCGGATGTGGCCCTTGTCGTAGGCCGAGGTGTCTTCGTCCACCTCGACCAGCACGACGCCGGGATCCTCCAGGTGCGCCTGCACCCAGTCGGCGTCGACCAGCACGTCAGAACGGCTCATGACGATGTACTCCTCCCTAGTCGTGGAGCAAGAGTCGTGCAGCAAGCCGGTCGCGGCCCGCCGGCTAAGCCTGGCGGGCGGGCGCGATCCGGCGGATGAACAGGTACATCTCGCAGCCCAGGCACAGCCCGAAGACTCCGTTGAGGAACGCCGCGATCAGGCCGAGCACGGCCGCGACCACGCCTAGCGGCGTGAGTCCGATTGCATAGCCGACCACGCCGACGACCGAGACGACCATGCCGACCCCCTGGGCGAATCGCGGCGGAGCCTCGGACTCCAGCTCACGCGGCGGCCCCAGGTGCGGCCTGATCAGCACCCGGAACAGCGCACCGTAAGGCGCGTAGCGCATGCCGAAGATCACCGCGATCGCGAAGACGACGGCCTGCGCGGCCAGCAGCCAGGCACTGCCCGTGATGAGCACCACGATGAATACGACGGTTGTCATCAGCGCCGCGACGCGCGGACCCCTGGGATCGATCTCCATGTGCGTTCCTTTTGTGAAACTCCAGCGCGGCTCGTTGCCGCCCGGGTTGCCGGAATTCTCTGCAGGGGGGTGGAGCAGGGCAGGCGCTCAGAGCGCGGCGGCCAGCCGCCCGAAATCGACCGTCCGGCGCCTGGTCAGGCCGCCCGCCACCGGCGCGGCCAGGCGCGAGCTTCGAACGACCGCACTTTGGGCAACCGAACCACGTTCCCGATCAAATTTATAGGAAATCATACCACGGCCCCGAGAGCGGCGATTACGTCCGCCTTGCGTGGCTGCCCGCTCGCGCGGTGGGTCACCTGGCCCTCCGGCCCGAGCACGAACGTGGTCGGCGTGCGCCGTACATCCAGCCGTCTGACCAGGTCCAGCCGGGACTCGGCGTCGATCTCGACGTGGCTGACCCCGTCGACCAGCTCCGCCACGTCGGCCAGGATCCGCCGGGTCGCCCGGCACGGCGCGCAGAACGCGGACGAGAACTGCACCAGCGTCGCCCGGCTGCCCAGGTCCGCGCCAATGTCCTCGGCCGATAGCCCCTCGCCCGCCGAGCCGGACGCACGCTGGCCAGCCGGCCTCGGCTTCGCGAGCACCGCTTCCAGGTCGCTCGCCGCTCCCGCGGCCGGCTGCGCGACCATCCGGCCGTTGCGCGCCTTCCAGTACAGGCCGAACGCGGTGGCCACGAGCAGGGCAGCCACGACGGCGATCACTCCAGCGGTCACGATCGGACAACATACCGGCCGCGGCGGACATTCCCGGCAGTTTTTCGCTGGTCAGATGGCCGGCATCCGCAGCGGCCGGTGGTGTCCGGCGATGAGCACGAAGCTGCTCAACTGCGATACCGGGACAGGAGTAGCGACCGGGTACCACAAGCTGTCGCCGCGCGGCCCGACGGTCCAGGCCCCGGCCAGTAGCCGCCGGCCGTCCTTGGTGATCACGTAGAACCTGCAGTTCGTCTGCTGCGGGACCCCGGCCACCCGCACCGACATTGCGGTGCCCCAGGTGCGGCGGCCGTACCGGACGACGGCGGTCACCGCGCCGTCTCTCGCCGTCGAGATCTCGGCGACCTGATGATGCGGCGGCGAGGAAGCCAGCGTCTCGCCGACCGCGGCCGCGCCGCCCGCCGCGACCAGCACCGCCGCGGCGGCCGTGAACATCGCGCGGTACCGCCGGGACCTGCGCCTGGCCGCGGTGCGCGCGAGCAGGGAGTCCAGAATCTCGGCCGGAGGCTCGGCGTCATGCTCGGCCATGTCGGGAGCAGACGCTGCGATGCGCTCCGCCTCTTCCGGCGGAACCCGGCGCAGCAGGGCGGGCAGCGGAGCGAGTCCGGCTAGCTCTTCCC
>DASWAH010000151.1:0-4147 GCA_036391235.1 Streptosporangiaceae bacterium | reverse complement strand
GCGATCAGCCGCAGGGTGGTCGTCTTGCCGCAGCCGGAGGGGCCGAGCAAGGAGAAGAACTCCCCGCTGGCGATCTCCAGGTCCAGGTCGTCGACCGCGACCTCGACGAACCGCTTGGTCAGGGAGACCAGTTCAATGTGTCCGCCAGCCATCACGCCTCACCTTTCCTGCTCCTGCGGGTGCGGGCTGCCGTCCCTCCTGGCGCGACGGCCGGGGACCCAGGGAAAGCCTAGATGGTCCCCTACATATCGCATACATAGTTCATATGCACTCATCGGGTCGACAACAGGGTCTTCGAGGGCAATCTGAATAGCCAGTCCATCCAGCAGCGCACACAGGGCTACCGAGAACGGAAAAGGATCGACGCTGGTGAACTCCCCGGCTTGCTGACCTTCGGTCACCAGCGACACGACCACGTCCCGCCAGCGCTTATCAAACTCCTCGCGAACGCTGGCGACATCGGGATTGCGGGCGGCCTGAACCCAGAAGTCCAGCCAGAGCTTCCAGTTGCCCTCCAGCCCGGGATCGGCGTCGGGCAGCAGGTTCATCGCCACGAACTCTTCCAGCCGCTCGGCCCCGGTGGCGAGCTTGTCCATCCGGCGCTGGCCCTCGGCGTACCAGGTGTCCTCGTAATGCCTGATCGCCTCGGTGAGGAGCTGGTCCTTGGTCTTGAAGTAGTAGATGACCAGGGCCGGGCTGATCCCGATCCGCTCGGCTATGTCCGCGATCCTCGTGTCGGCGAACCCGCGCTCGGAAATAACCTCCAGGGCGGCCTGCAGCATCTGGCCGCGCCGCTGGTCCGCGATTCCCGGCGCGGCCGGAGCTTGCCCGTCCCGATCAGTCATCCGTAAATCCTCCACCCCACTTGTCGTAACCGTAGCAAATTTCTAGACTGAACATTCAGTCAGTCCCGCGCGAACTGCCGCGCGGCGGCAAGCCTGGCCCGCAAGCAAGACGGACGGCCCGAAAGGAACCAGCTCATGGCCGCAACATACGACGCCATCGTCATCGGCGGAGGGCACAACGGCCTGGTCGCCGCCGCCTATCTCGCACGGGCCGGCGCGCGCACGATCGTGCTCGAAGGCCGGCATAAGACGGGCGGCGCAGCGACCACAGAATCCCCATGGCCCGACGCTCCAGAGTTCAAGGTGACGCGGCTGTCCTACGTGATGAGCCTGATGCCGCCCACCATTATCAACGATCTCAAGCTAGCGAGTCATGGTTACAAGGTCTATCCGATGGGCCCGTATTACCAGGCATTTCCTGAAGGCGGCTCGATCAAGCTGTACGCCGACGACGCCAAGCGGAATTACGAATCGGTATCGGCGTGGTCCAAGAAGGACGCCGAGATCATGCCCCAGTGGGATGCCTGGCTGGCCGGGCTGGCCGATGTGCTCGGCCCGATGCTGCTGACCGTGCCCCCGAACCTCGGCTCGCGCAAGCCGCGTGACCTGCGCGGCACGCTGAAGCTGGCCTGGCGCAACCGCGGCCTGAGCGTGCGCACGGTGGCCGACGCGACCAGGCTGATGACCATGTCGATCGCCGACCTGCTCGACGACTGGTTCGAGTCCCCGCAAGTCAAGGGCGCGCTCGCGGTGAACGGCGTGATCGGGACGTGGGCCGGCCCCTACGAGCCGGGCACCGCCTATGTGATGGCGCACCACTCGATCGGCGATGTCGGCGACGGCCACCTCGGCAACTGGGGCTTCCAGGAGGGCGGCATGGGCGCCGTCTCCGACGCGATCGAGGCCGCCGCCCGCGGCTTCGGCGTCGAAGTCCGGCTGAACGCCAAGGTCGGCAAGGTGCTGGTCGAGAACGGCCGCGCGGTCGGGGTCGCCCTGGACAACGGCGACGAGATCAGGGCCGGTACCGTCGTGTCGACCCTGCACCCGCGCACCGCCTTCCTCGACCAGGTCGGGGAGGAACACCTGCCGTCGGACTTCGCCCGCGACATCAAGACCTGGAAGACCCGCAGCGGCGTCGTCAAGATCAACCTGGCCCTGGCCGAGCTACCCAGCTTCACCGCCGACCCCGGCACCGAACTCGGTGAGCACCACACCGGCTCGGTCGAGATGGCGCCGACGATGCCGTTCATCGAGCGGGCGTTCACCGATGCCAGGGACGGCAAGCCCGCGCTGGCCCCGTTCAGCGACGGCGTGATCCCGACCGCGTTCGACAAGACCCTGTGCCCCGAGGGCACGCACATCATGTCGCTGTTCACCCAGTGGGTGCCGGCCGACTGGAATCTGGAGCCGCACACGGCCGAGCTGGAGGCCTACGCGGACCGCATGATCGAGCTGTACGACCAGGTCGCGCCGAACTTCAAGGCCTCGATCCTGCATCGCGACGTCATCGGCCCCTACCAGATGGAGCAGGAGTACGGCCTGATCGGCGGCAACATCTTCCACGGCGAGCTCTCGCTCGAGCAGCTGTTCCACATGCGGCCGGCTCCCGGCTACGCCGACTACCGCACGCCGGTGCAGGGCCTGTACTACGGCAGCTCGGCCACCCACGCCGGCGGCGGCGTCTGCGGCATCCCGGGCTGGCAGGCGGCCAGGGCAGCGATTGCCGACCGCAAGGTCAGCAAGCTGACGAAGGCCGGCCGGGGACAGAACTCGACCAGCTGGGCATGACCACAAGCATCTATTCAGAACATCCGGCCGGAGCCAGTGCCGCGGGCCGCCAGCCCTCGGTCCAGGCGATGCTGGAGGCGCGGTCTGTGGCGGTCGTCGGCGCCTCGCAGCGGGACGGCAGCTTCGGGGCCAGGATGCTGGCCGAGGTCGCCAAGTCGGCGGCCCGGCCAGCCATCTACCCGGTTAACCCGCGCTACGACAACATCGCCGGGCTGCGCTGCTATCCGGCCCTGGCCGACCTGCCAGGGCCGGCCGACCTGGTACTGCTCGGCGTGCCCGACCGCGCCCTGGAAGACCAGCTCGCCCTGGCCGCGGGCCAGGGCAGCCGGTCGGCGGTCATCTTCGGTAACGCCTACGAAGAGCCGGACCTTGCCAGCCCTGGCCGGCCCGGCCTGCGCGAGCGGCTGGCCGAGATCGCAAGGTCGGCCGGGATGGAACTGTGCGGGGCCGGCTGCATGGGTTTCGCCAATCCGGGCTACGGGTTGCGGGCCATGGGCTACGTCGAGCCCGACCCGATCCCGGCCGGGCCGGTCGCGCTGGTCACCCACTCGGGCTCGGTGTTCTCGGCGCTGCTGCGGACCCGCCGGGCGTTCGGCTTCACGCTCGCCGTGTCCTCTGGCCAGGAACTGGTCACGGCGGCCCCTTCCTACCTGGACTACGCGCTCGGCCTGCCCGAGACCAAGGTCCTCGCGCTGGTCATGGAGGCGATCAGGCAGCCGGACCGGCTCAGGGCGGTGCTGGAGCGAGCAGCGGCCAGGGACCTGCCGGTCGTGCTGCTGACCGCTGGCCACACGGCGGGCGGTCAGGCCATGGTGGCCGCGCACTCCGGCGCGCTGGCCGGCTCCGACGGCGGCTGGGAGGCGCTGAGCCGGACCTACGGCCTGCACCGGGTCGAGGACCTGGCCGAACTGGCCGACACCCTGGAGCTCTTCTCGCTGCGGACCGGCCGCGGCGGCCGGGCCGGCACTGCTTCGGCCGCTCCCGGTCACGGCATCGCGACCGTGCACGACTCTGGCCTGGAGCGGGCGCACGCGGCCGACGTCGCCGACACTCTTGGCGTACCGTTCGCCCGGATCAGCGACGCGACCAAGGCCCGCCTGGGCGAACTGCTCGATCCCGGTCTGCAGCCGGCCAATCCGCTCGATGTGTGGGGCACCGGCAGCGGAACCCGCGAGCTGTTCGGTCAGTGCCTGTCGATCCTGGCGGACGACGAGTCGGTCGACGCGGTCGCCCTCGCCGTCGATCTGGTCACCGAACTCGACGGCGACACCGCCTACCAGCTTGCCGTGCTGGACGCCGCCGCCAGCACGGCCAAGCCGCTGGTCGTGCTGGCCAACATCCCCGGCGGGGTCGACCGCGAGACCGCCGCTCTGCTGCGCGGCCGCGGCGTCCCCGTGCTGGACAGCATGCGCACCGGGATGGTCGCGCTGCGGCATCTGCTGGCCTGGCAGGCGAGGGGCCCGCGGACGGTGCCCGCGGCGCGGTCGGCCGATCCGGCCAGGCTGGCCCGGGCC
>DASWAH010000150.1:0-4615 GCA_036391235.1 Streptosporangiaceae bacterium | reverse complement strand
CGGCGACGCCGGCACCGCGGCGGGTACGTTCAGGCCGGCCCGGGCCGACCCGTCCAGGCCGGTCGTCGCCGTGGACGCGATGGGCGGCGATCACGCACCGGAGGCGATCGTCGCCGGAGCCGTCGCCGCCTACCGGCAGTCCGGCATCCCGATCGTGCTCGTCGGCCGGCCGGGCCAGGTCAGGCCGCTGCTGGCCGAGCACGGCGTGATCGGGGAGATCCGGCTGGTCGCGGCCGAAGACACGCTGGCCATGGAGGACGGCGCGCTGGCGAGCTGGCGGCGGCCGCGGTCCAGCATCGCGATCGCCTGCCAGCTTGTGCACCTCGGGCAGGCGACCGCGGTCGTGTCGGCCGGCTCCACCGCGGCCGTCGTTTCCATCGCCCGGCTGCGGCTGCGGAACCTGCCCGGCGTTCTCCGGCCCGCCATCGCGGTCGCGCTGCCGACCGCGCCGCATCCGACCGTGCTGATCGACGCGGGCGCGATCGCCGACCCCAAGCCCGAGATGCTGGCCCAGTTCGCGCAGCTCGGATCGGCCTACGCCGAGGTCGCCTTCGGCATCACCGCGCCCAGGGTCGGGCTGCTGTCCATCGGGGCCGAACCAGGCAAGGGCAACAAGCTCGTCAGGCGCGCCTACGAACTGCTCAGCGCCGACCCCCAGCACGGTGCCGCTCCGGTGAACTTCACCGGGAACGTCGAGGGCAGCGACCTGCTGGCCGGCAAGGTAGACGTGATCGTGTCGGACGGCTTCGCCGGCAATATCGCGCTGAAGTCCGTCGAAGGGACCGCAGCCTTCACCGCCGCCCAGTTCAGGGCGGCCATCGGGGCGTCCAGGACGAGCAGGCTGGGTGCGCTGCTGCAGCGCAAGCACCTGCGCGGGCTGCACGGCCGGTTCGACGCCGAGACCTACGGCGGCGCCGCGCTGCTCGGCCTGGAGGGCACGGTCGTTATCGCGCACGGCGCCTCGACCGAACGCGGCGCCGCCGCCGCCTGCGAGCTCGCCGCCGGCCTGGCCCGCGGGCGCACCGCCGAGCGGATCAGGGAACGCCTCGGGTCGCACCGTCAGGGGCACTTCCTGCGGCGGGCATCGGCGAACTAGCGGCAGTACCCAGGCCTGGAGTTCCGGATCATGGTTAGGCGGAGCCGACCGAGGACGGGTATTCGCGTTGCCGGCCCTCGATAGGCTTGCTGCATGGCTGACCTGCAAGCCGCGCTGGCGGCGCACGTAAGCGCCGCGCTGTCGGCGGAGTTCGGGCCCGATTACGCCGGGGCGGACCCGCTGATCAGGCCGTCCTCGTTCGCCGACTTCCAGTCGAACGTGGCGATGGCACTGGGCAAGCGGCTCGGCCAGCCGCCGCGCGAGGTCGCGGAGCGGATCGCCGGCCGCCTGGCCGGCGCCGACATGGTCGAGCAAGCCGAGGTCAGCGGGCCCGGTTTCATCAACATCACGATCAGGGACTCCTGGCTCGGCCAGGCCGCGACGGCCCAGCTGGCCGACCCGCGTCTCGGCGTCGACCGGGTGGCGCAGCCGCAAACCGTCGTCGTGGACTACTCGGGCCCCAACGTCGCCAAGGAGCTGCACGCCGGCCACCTGCGCGCGACCGGTGTGGGCGACGCGATCGTGCGGGTGCTCGAGCACCTCGGGCACACGGTCGTGCGGGCGGCCCATCTCGGCGACTGGGGCACCCAGTTCGGGATGCTGATCGAGCACGCCCTCGAGGTCGGCGAGCAGGCGACCTACGACCAGCTCGCGGCCGGCGAGTTCACCGACTTCTATCAGGCCGCGAACGAGAAGTTCCGCTCCGACCCGGCGTTCGCTGACCGGTCCCGCCGCCGCGTCGTCACGCTCCAGGCCGGTGAGGAGCAGTCGCTGCGGCTCTGGAACCTGCTGGTCAACGACTCGATGGAGTACCTGCGCAAGCTCTACGCGCGGCTGCACATCACGCTCACCGACGCCGACATGGACCCGGAGAGCTTCTACAACCCCATGCTCGAGGGGGTGTGCCGCGACCTCGAGCAGGCGGGCATCGCGGTGATCAGCGACGGCGCCCTGTGCGTGTTCCCGCCTGGGTTCACCGGGCGGGACGGCCGGCCGCTGCCGCTGATCCTGCGCAAGACCGACGGCGGGTACGGCTACGCCTCCACCGACGTGGCCGCGATCCGGTACCGGCTGCTCGACCTGCACGCCGACCGGATCATCTACGTCGTCGGCTCCGAGCAGAAGCAGCACCTGGCCATGGTGATGGCCGCGGCCAGGCAGGCCGGCTGGCTCACCGACTCGGTCCGGGCCGAGCATGCCGTCATCGGGCTGATGACCGGCCCTTGCGGACAGCGGCTGCGCACCCGGTCGGGCGGCCAGTTCAAGCTGGCCGAGCTCATCGACGAGGCCGTCGACCGGGCCGAGGAAGTGATCAAGGATCGCTACGACGACCCCGAGGTGCGGGCCCAGATCGCCGAGGACGTGGGGGTCGGCGCGCTGAAGTACGGCGACCTGTCCGTCGCGCGGAGTTCCAGCTATGTGCTCGACTTCGACCGGCTGCTCGCGCTGACCGGGAACACCGGGCCTTACCTGCAGTACGCGACCGCGCGGATCAGGTCTATTTTTGGCCGGGCTGGCCTCGATCCGGCCGCGGCGGCCGGCCCGATCGTGGCGGCCGAGCCAGCCGAGCGGGCGCTCGTGCGGCGGCTGCTCGGGTTCGGGGCCGCCGTGGAGGAGACCGCCGACGCCGCCGAGCCGCACAAGCTCGCGGGGTACGTGTTCGACCTGGCCAGCGATTTCACCACGTTCTACGAGCAGTGCCCGGTGCTGAAGGCACCGAGTCCTGAGCAGCGGGCCTCCCGGCTGGCCCTGTCGGCCCTTACCCTGCGAGTGCTGCTGAGCGGCCTCGACCTGCTCGGCATCCCGGTTCCCGACCGGATGTAGCGCCGCTTCCGGCTGGCCTTTCCCAGCGAAATCCCAGCATCTGCCGCCCGATGTCCCAGCCGGCCGGGGCAGGGTCCTAGGCATGGACGAGATGAACACGCCGCGACGCGGCAACAGCCATCGGTTCGGCCGGGGTGCGCGCTGGACGGCCGCGCTCGCCGCGGCGGTCGCGATCACGGCCGCCGGGTTGTTCGGTCTCAGCCTGGCAGGCGGCTCCGGATCCGGCCGCTCCACCGCGCTGAGCACCGACGCGGCCATCAGCGCGGCGGCGTCGGGGGCCGGAGCCGGCCTGGGCGGGCCCGGTCCGGCCAGCGGCGCCGGTGCCGCATCTTCGTTCAGCGCGGCCGCCGGGCCGGCGGGGCGCGCGGGGCGAGCGGGGCTGGCGGCGCTGGCGGGCGGGCGACGGACGGCCGCGCGGGCCTGCGTCGAGTCGGCCAGGCGGCTCCGGGCCGCCGGGCACTTCCGGGCCGCGCGGGCCAGGTTCCTGGCCTGCGTGCGCCGGTTCCCGCGGCTGCGGTTCCTGCTCAGGCTGAGGGCCGTCGTCCGGCACGCCGAGCACGGCCAGGTCACCTTCCGCACCAAGAACGGCGCGCGGACGCTCGTCTTCGAGCGCGGCGTGGTGCAGTCCGCGTCGGCCGGCTCGGTCGTGGTGAAGGCGGCCGACGGCACGACCTGGACCTGGGCACTGACCGGTTCGACGGTCGTGACCAGCGACGGGCACAAGGTGCCGGCCAGCACGCTCACGTCCGGTACTAAGGCAGTGCTCGTCGGCTTGGTCAGCAACGGCGCCAACGACGCCAGGCGGATCTTCGTGCTGCGCTGATCTTCGTGCTGCTCTAGCTGGTCGGCCTGCCTCGCGCGCCAGATCCCGTACCCTCCTATGCAGGCTATTGCCCCCGATTCGACCTACCGAAGTGTGAGCCAGCACCCGTCATGTCGGAACCGGACCGGATACCCCGCGTGCTCGTCGTCGACGACGAGCCCAACATCCGCGAGCTGGTGCAGGTCGCACTCAAGTTTCACGGCTGTTCGGTCAGCACCGCGGCCAGCGGCACCGACGCGATCCGGCAGGCCGAGGCGGCCGCTCCCGACCTGATCGTGCTGGACGTGATGCTGCCCGACATCGACGGATTCGAGGTCTGCCGCCGCCTGCGCGCGTCCGGCAACGAGGTCCCCGTCATCTTCCTGACCGCGCGGGACACCTCATCGGACACGGTCACCGGGCTCGCGATCGGCGGCGACGACTACGTGACGAAGCCGTTCTCGGTCGAGGCGCTGGTCGCGCGGGTGCGGGCGGTCCTGCGCCGGGCATCCAGGTCGGCCCAGCCGGCCCCGCATAGCGACCCCGACGGCGTGCTGCGGGCCGGTGACCTGGAACTCGACGAGCCTCGCTGGACGGTGCGCCGGGGCGGAACCCCGGTCGAGCTGTCGCCGACCGAGTTCCGCCTGCTCGCCTACCTGATGCGACATCAAGGCCGGGTCCTGACCAGAGCGCAGCTGCTGGAGAACGTATGGGGCTGGGACTACGCGGGCGAGTCCCAGATCGTCGAGACCTACGTGAGCTACCTGCGCCGCAAGCTGGACCCGCTGGGCCCGCCGGTCATCTACACCCAGCGCGGCGTGGGCTACAGCTTCCGGCCCCGGCACCGGGAGCAGGCCGGCCCGCCGGGCCCTGAGTGAGCGACGCTGAGTGAG
>DASWAH010000149.1:0-2715 GCA_036391235.1 Streptosporangiaceae bacterium | reverse complement strand
ACGAGGAACACGCCGAACAGGCCGCGGTCGGGGATGGTGCCGCCATTGGTGACGGCCATCCGCTGCCCGCCCGGCCGGCCGCGGAGCGAGCCGGTGACCCGGTCCCAGACCAGGCGGGGGCGCAGGCCAGCGAACTCCTCGCTGGGGTACCGCCCGGCCAGCATGTCCAGCACGGCCTCGAGTACCGGCCTGGTCAGCCCGCTGAACGGGGCGGCCCGGCGTACCACGGCGAGCACGTCGTCGACGGTCCACTCGTCCATCGCGGTCATCGCGACGATCTGCTGGGCTAGCACGTCGAGCGGGTTGCGCGGCATCCGCAGCTCCTCGATCTGCCCCGCCCGCATCCGGCCCGCGACCACGGCCGACTGCACCAGGTCACCCTGGTACTTGGGGAAGATCACGCCGCGGGACACGTCGCCGACGTTGTGCCCGGCCCGGCCGGTCCGCTGCAGGCCGCTGGCCACGGACGGCGGCGACTCGACCTGGATGACCAGGTCGACCGCGCCCATGTCGATGCCCAGCTCCAGGCTGGACGTGGCCACCACGGCCGGCAGCCGCCCGGCCTTCAGTGCCTCCTCGATCTGGGCCCGCTCGGTCCGCGACACCGAGCCGTGGTGGGCCCTGGCCACGACCGGCGGGGTGAGGCCGGGGTCACCGACCGCGAGGTCGGCGGCCTCGGCCGCCCGCTCGGCGGCCAGTTCGTTGAGGCGGGCGCAGAGCCGCTCGGCCAGCCGCCGGGAGTTCGCGAACACGATCGTCGACCGGTGCGCCTCGATCGCGTCCAGCACCTGGGCCTCGACGTGCGGCCAGATCGAGTTGGTCCGGCCGGTGCCGTCCGGGCCGGCCCTCGGCCCGGCGCCGGCCCCGGGCGGACCAGGCTGGGGATTGGCCGTGCCAGCCTGGGCGGCGACCTCGGCCGGGCCGAACACCGAGCCCGGCGGCGGCATGTAGCTGGCCGACCCGTTCTGGCCAGCCGCGCCGGGCTGCGCGAAGCTGGCGGGCTGGGCCGCCGGCCCCGAGCCGAGGTCGGACATGTCCTCCACGGGGACCACGATCTGCAGGTCGAGCCGCTTCTGGCTGGGCGGGGCGGCGATCGTCACCGGCAGCGCGCCGCCGAGGAACGAAGCGACCTCCTCGGGCGGCCTGACCGTGGCTGACAGCCCGATCCGCTGGGCGGGCCTGGCCCGCCCGGCCGGCCCGGCCCCGTTCCCGTCAGAGCCGGCCGGGACCAGGCTCGGTGCGCCGGCCGGCCCGGCACCCCGCAGGGCATCCAGCCGTTCCAGCGACAGGGCCAGGTGCGCGCCGCGCTTGCCGCCGGCCAGCGCATGCACCTCGTCGATGATCACCGTCTCGACGTTGCGCAGTCCCTCCCTGGCCCGCGAGGTCAGTAGCAGGAACAGCGATTCGGGGGTGGTGATCAGGATGTCCGGCGGCTTGCTGGCCAGCTGACGCCGTTCGTCGGCGGCGGTATCCCCGGTCCGCACGCCCACCCTGATCTGAGGTTCCGGCTGGCCCAGGCGGCGCATGGCCTGGCCGACCCCGGCCAGCGGCGACCGCAGGTTGCGCTCGATGTCCACCGCCAGGGCCTTGAGCGGGGAGATATACAGCACCCGGCAGCGTCGGGCCGGGTCGGCCGGCACCGGCTCGCAGGCGAGCTTGTCGATCGCCCACAAGAAGGCGGCCAGCGTCTTGCCTGACCCGGTTGGCGCGATAACCAGTGCGTTCTCGCCCTTGCCGATCGCGTCCCAGGCCTGGGTCTGAGCCTGAGTGGGCTCGGCGAAGGCAGCGCGGAACCAGGACGCGGTCGGCTCGGAGAACCCGGCCAGCGCCCCGGAGGCAGCACCGGACATCTGCTCCGGCGCCCGGCGGGCGGACATGCCTCCATACTGCCGTGACCTACCGACAGCCCGGGCCGCCCGGTCAGCGCAGCACGTCGCGGACCAGGCCGGCCAGCTCGCCCGGCCAGATGGCCTCGCTCGTGGTCTCCAGCTCGGCCAGCGACCACCAGCGCCAGGCCGAGATCCCGTCGGCCGCGTGCATCGCGTCCACCCCGGTGATCTCCCGGCCCCGGTGACCGGTCCTGGCCAGGAAGAACCGCTCGGCCTGGCGGACGATCACGTCGGCGTACTCCATCAGGTGGGTACGCCGGAAGATCTCGCCGCCGAGGTCGATGTCGTGCCAGCCGGTCTCCTCGGCCAGTTCGCGGCGGGCCGCGGTGGCATGGTCCTCGCCAGGATCGAGGCCGCCGCCCGGCGTGCACCAGTGCACGCCGTTCGGCGGCCCGTCGTCATAGCGCATCAGCAGGACGCGGTCATCGGGGTCGAGCAGCACTACCCGGGCGGCGTGCCTGACCCGGACCGGCTGCTCGCGATCGGGGGCTGGCGGTCCTGAGGAGGGCATGCGGTCATTGTCCCGCCTGCGGCCGGGACGGCCGTCAGGCCGCCCGGACCGCGGTCCTGGCCGTGCGGTAGCGGTCGATGACCAGGGCGGCCACGGCCGGGTGGTCACCGAGCGGCTCGGTCACCCAGTCCGCACCGCTGGCCCGCAGCCGGTCCTGGAACACGCCAGGCGCGAGCAGGTAGCTCGCGACCGCCACCGGCCCGCGGGTCGCGGCCCGTAGCCGGGCCACCGCGTCAGCCACGTCGGGTTCCCCGGCCGCGGCGAAGGCCGCGGTCACGCTGGTGTTGAGCTCGGCCGCGAGCAGCCAGGCCTGGG
>DASWAH010000148.1:0-7770 GCA_036391235.1 Streptosporangiaceae bacterium | reverse complement strand
CTCACTCATCTAGTCGCCTCCGCTCGCGCCCCGGCCGGGGCAGATCTCTTGCTATCCTGGTCCGATCATGATGCGCCTGCTGCTTCTTCGCAGCCGCGGCGAGGCCCGCTAGGGTCGGCCCCTCGCCGCGGGGTGTTGCGCTGCCGCCGACCGATTCCGGTGATCTCGCGTCAGGAGCAGCATCATGAGTTCGTCCGTACGACCTTCCTTTGCCCAGCGCCCGTCGGGTATGCCGTGTCATCGTTACCGGCCCTTTCCCGCGGTCGACCTGCCGGACCGGCAGTGGCCGTCCCGCACCATCACCGCGGCACCGCGCTGGCTGTCCACTGACCTCCGTGACGGCAACCAGGCCCTGATCGACCCGATGAACGCGGCCCGCAAGCAGGCCATGTTCGACCTGCTGGTCAAGATGGGCTACAAGGAGATCGAGGTCGGCTTCCCGGCCGCCAGCCAGACCGATTTCGACTTCATCCGCAGCCTGATCGACTCGGGCTCGGTGCCGGATGATGTCCGGATTTCGGTGCTGACCCAGGCCCGCGAGGAACTGATCGACCGCACCGTCCAGTCCCTGATCGGCGCCCGCCAGGCCACCGTCCACCTGTACAACGCGGCCGCCCCGATGTTCCGCGACGTCGTCTTCGGCTGGCCGGGCGACGGGCGCCAGGAGTGCAAGGCAGTCGCGGTCGAGGGAACCAGGGCCGTGCTGAAGTTCGCCGAGCAGTACCTGCCGGGCACCGAGTTCGGCTACGAGTACTCGCCCGAGATATTCATGGACACCGAGCTGGACTTCGCCCTGGACATCTGCGAGGCGGTCATGGACGTCTGGCAGCCGGGGCCGGACCGGGAGATCGTGCTGAATCTGCCGTGCACGGTCGAGCGTTCGACCCCGAACGTGTACGCCGACCAGATCGAGTGGATGAGCAGGAACCTGTCCCGCCGGAAGCACGTCGCCCTGTCGGTACACACCCACAACGACCGCGGCACCGCGATCGCCGACGCCGAGCTGGCCGTGCTGGCCGGGGCCGACCGGGTCGAGGGCTGCCTGTTCGGCAACGGCGAGCGGTCCGGCAACGTCGACCTGGTCACGCTCGGCCTGAACCTGTACAGCCAGGGCATCGACCCGATGATCGACTTCAGCGACATCGACGAGATCCGCCGCACGGCCGAGTACTGCAACCGGATCGGCGTGCACGAGCGGCACCCGTACGCGGGCGATCTGGTGTACACCTCGTTCTCCGGTTCGCACCAGGACGCGATCAAGAAGGGCTTCGACCGGCTGGAGCAGGTCGCGGCCCAGAGCGGCCGCCCGGCCAGCGAGATGCCGTGGCAGATGCCGTACCTGCCGATCGACCCGAAGGACGTCGGCCGCACCTACGAGGCCGTGATCAGGGTCAACTCGCAGTCCGGCAAGGGCGGCGTGGCCTACATCATGAAGCACGACCACCATCTCGACCTGCCGCGGCGGTTGCAGATCGAGTTCAGCCACGTGATCCAGCGCCGGACCGACAGCGAGGGCGGTGAGGTCGACGCGGCCCAGATGTGGGAGGCATTCGACGCCGAGTACCTCGCACCCGGAGCGTTCGAGCTGATCAGCTTCTCTTCGGCCAGCGAGGACGGCACCGAGCGGATCAGCACCACCGTCCGGGCGTTCGGGGTCGAGCATTCGCTGGCCGGGGTCGGCAACGGCCCGATCGCCGCGTTCTGCCAGGCCCTGTCCGAACTGGACATGGGGCTGGGCGGGGTGAGTGTCCGGGTGCTCGACTACGCCGAGCACGCGCTCTCGGCCGGCCGGGACGCCGAGGCCGCGGCCTACCTGGAGATTGAGGTCGGCGACCAGGTCTACTGGGGGATCGGGATCAGCGAGTCGATCGTGCGGGCCTCGCTGCGCGCCGTGATCAGCGCGCTGAACCGGGCCGCGCGGCGCCATACCGCGGCCTGAGGCACGCTTGCGGACGGGGTCCGGGCCGCTGCCAGCCGGTCCGGACCTCCATAACCGGTTGCCGAGGCTCGGTAGACTGGCCTCATGCATCCGCTCACCTCTTGACGGGACAGCCCATGCCGCAGGTGGCGTGGGCCCTTCGTTGTCCTAAATGTCCCGTAAGAGAATTTTGAGGGTGAGCGACTCCGATGATTACCGCGAACGACCTTGAACTGCGCGCCGGCGCGCGGCTGCTGGTCGAGCACGTTTCCTTCCAGGTCAGTGCGGGCGACAAGATCGGCCTGGTCGGCCGCAACGGGGCCGGCAAGACCACGCTGCTGAAGGTGCTGGCGGGGGAGGGCCAGCCCGCGGCCGGCACGGCCAGGTCCACCGGCACGATCGGCTACCTGCCCCAGGACACCAGGACCGGTGACCTGGACGCGCTCGCGACCGACCGGATCCTGCAGGCCCGCGGCCTGGACGAGGTCATGGCCGGGATGCGGCGGGCCGAGGCCGGGATGGCGCAGGAGGACCCAGTCAAGCGGGACGCCGCCGTGCGCCGGTACGGCCAGCTGGAGGAACGCCTGGCCGTGCTCGGCGGGTATGCGGCCGAGGCCGAGGCGGCCGCGCTCGCGTCCAGCCTGGGACTGCCCGCCAAGGTGCTCAAGCAGCCGCTGCGCACGCTGTCCGGCGGCCAGCGGCGCCGGGTCGAGCTGGCTCGGATCCTGTTCGGCGGGGCCGACACGCTGCTGCTCGACGAGCCGACCAACCACCTGGACGCCGACTCGGTCACCTGGCTCCGCGATCACCTGCGGACCTACCGCGGCGGCCTGATCGTGATCAGCCATGACACCGACCTGCTGGCCGCGCTGGTGTCCAAGGTGTTCCACCTGGACGCCGACCGGGCCGTCATCGACCTCTACAACGTGGGCTGGAAGGCCTACCTGGACCAGCGCGAGACCGACGCCCGGCGGCGCCGCCGGGAACGGGCCAACGCCGAGCGGCAGGCGGCCACGCTGAGCGCGCAGGCCGACAAGATGCGGTACAAGGCCACGAAGGCGAAGGCCGCGCAGAACATGGCCAAGCGGGCGGAGAGACTCCTGGCCGGGGTCAGTGCCGACCGCCAGGCCGACCGGGTCGCGCGGATCCGCTTCCCCGAGCCTGCGCACTGCGGCAAGGTGCCGCTCACTGCCGAGGGGCTGTCCAAGTCGTACGGTTCGCTCGAGGTGTTCACCGACGTCGACATGGCGGTCGACAACGGCGCCCGCATCGTCGTGCTCGGGCTGAACGGCGCGGGCAAGACCACGCTGCTCCGGCTCCTGGCCGGGGTCGAGCAGCCCGACACCGGCGAGGTGCTGGCCGGTCACGGTCTGCGGCTCGGCTATTACGCCCAGGAGCACGAGACGCTGGACAACGAGCGCACCGTGCTGGAGAACATGCGCACCGCCGCTCCGGACCTCACCGAGGCCGACCAGCGCGGCATTCTCGGCTCGTTCCTGTTCTCCGGCGACGACGTGGCCAAGCCGGCCGGCGTGCTCTCCGGCGGCGAGAAGACCAGGCTGGCGCTGGCCCTGCTGGTCGTGTCCGGCGCCAACGTGCTGCTGCTCGACGAGCCGACCAACAACCTGGATCCGGCCAGCCGCGAGGAGATCCTCTCTGCTCTGCGCCGTTACGCCGGCGCGATCGTCCTGGTCACCCACGACGAGGGTGCGGTCGAGGCGCTCGGCCCGCAGCGGGTGCTGCTGCTGCCGGACGGAGTCGAGGACCTCTGGAACGCCGACCTGGCCGACCTGGTCGCGCTGGCCTGACCGATTGCCCGGAATCCGGCCCTGCCCGACGGCGCGTCGATGGTCGGCAATTGTCCTGATCTTTTGGCGCCGTGTGGGTAGCCGATCAGCGCACCCATGCGTGATCATGGCGGGTAGCGGTGCGGTGCTCGTAGTTCTCCCGGGAGGTGGGCGTGACCGAGACTCTGAAAAAGGGCACGAGGGTGACCGGTGCCGATCGCACGAAGCTGGCTACCGACCTGCGCAAGCGGTACACCGCCGGGGAGAGCATCCGCGCCCTGGCCGCCTCCACCGGCAGGTCCTACGGGTTCATCCACCGCATTCTCGCCGAATCCGGCGTCGCCCTCCGCAGCCGCGGCGGCGCAACCAGGGGCCGTGCGAAGGGATAGTGCGTGACCAGCCGCCAGACCGGTAGGGGCGGGCTGCGGCTCGCGATCGACGGCGAGGTGGCGACGGTCACGCTCGGCCGGCCAGAACGCCGCAACGCCATGACTCCTGAGGTCTGGCTCGGCCTGGCCGAGATCGGGGCGAGCCTGCCGTCACAGGTCAGGGTCGTGATCGTGCGGGGCGACGGGCCGTCGTTCTGCGCCGGCATCGACCTCAGCCTGCTGAACGGGACCGCTCAGGGAGAGCAGATCGCGCGGCCCGGCGATCCTGACTTCGAGCAGAAGGTCGCGAGCTACCAGGCCGGATATATGTGGCTGCGGGACCCGCGGATCGTCTCGATCGCGGCGGTCCACGGCCATGCGATCGGGGCCGGTTTCCAGCTCGCGCTCTCCTGCGACCTGCGGATCCTGGCCGAGGACGCCACGTTCTGCATGAAGGAGCCGGCCCTCGGCCTGGTACCCGACCTGACCGGGACCAAGCCGCTGGTCGACATCGTCGGGCTGCCGCGGGCGATCGAGCTGTGCCTGACCGCGCGCACGGTCACCGCGGCCGAGGCGCTGCTGCTCAGGCTGGCCGAGCTGGTGGTCCCGAACGACGAGCTCGACGCGGCGGTCGGCGACCTGGTCGCGGCCCTGCTGTCAACCGAGCCGACGGCGGCCAGGGCGACCAAGGCGCTTCTGCAGCACGCACCCGGCCACACGCTGGCTGAGCAGGCAGAACAGGAACGGGGAGTTCAAGCTGAACTTCTTTCCGGTCGCCTAGGGTCAGGTTCGCCGAGAGCTTAGCCGGGAAGTTCTGCGGTCCGGTCGTCGTTGCGTCGGCATGACTAACGCCAGCTGGCACGCGATGCGCTCGTTCTCCCGCGACCGTTCGGTGACCCAGCAGCGGCTCAAGCCGGGCACCGTCCGCCGGATCGCCTCCTACGCCCGGCCCTACCGGCGGGAACTGGCTCTGTTCCTGGTCATCGTCGCGCTGGACGCCGGAGTCACGGTCGCCGTCCCGCTGATGCTGCGGGCGCTGATCGACAACGGCATCCTGCCGAAGAACCTTGGCGTCGTGATCGCGATCGGGGCCGCGGTGGCCGGACTGGCGCTGTTCGACGCGGTACTGACGATCGGGCAGCGCTGGTACTCGGCCAAGATCGGCGAGGGACTGATCTACGACCTGCGCACCGAGGTGTTCCGGCACGTCCAGCGGCAGCCGATCGCGTTCTTCACCAGGACCCAGACCGGGTCGCTGGTCAGCCGGCTGAACAGCGACGTGATCGGGGCCCAGCAGGCGCTGACCAGCACGCTGTCTTCGGTGGTGGCCAACGTGCTCTCCCTGGTGCTCGTGCTGATCGTCATGTTGTCGCTGTCCTGGCAGGTCACGCTGGTCGCGCTGGTCCTGATCCCGCTGTTCATCCTGCCCGCCAGGCTGGTCGGGCGTAAGCTCCAGCGGCTCACCCGCGAATCGATGCAGCTCGACGCGGCCATGGGCTCGACGATGACCGAGCGGTTCAATGTGGCCGGGGCGATGCTGGTCAAGCTGTTCGGCCGCCCGGCCGAGGAGGCCGACACCTTCGGCGACCGGGCCGGCCGGGTCCGCGACATCGGCGTGCAGACCGCGATGTACGGATCGTCGCTGTTCGTCGCGCTCACCCTGCTGGCGTCACTGGCCACTGCCGTGATCTACGGTCTGGGCGGCGCGCTGGTCATCGACAACTTCTTCAAGATCGGCACCCTGGTCGCGCTGGCCGCCCTGATCAGCCGGCTCTACGGGCCGATCACGTCGCTGTCCAACGTCCAGGTCGACGTCATGACCGCGCTGGTCAGTTTCGACCGGGTCTTCGAGGTGCTCGACCTCAGGCCGCTGATCGAGGACGCGCCCGACGCGCAGCCGCTGGCGGCCGGCCCGACGGCGCCGGACATCGACTTCGAGCACGTCTCGTTCCGGTACCCGACCGCGTCCGAAGTCTCGCTGGCGTCGCTGGAGTCGATCGCGCTGCCGGCCGCCGAACGCACCGACGCGAACGCCGACGTGCTGCGCGACGTCACGTTCCGCGCCCCGGCCGGCCGGCTCACCGCCCTGGTCGGGCCGTCAGGCGCGGGCAAGACCACGATCACGCACCTGGTCGCCCGGCTGTACGACCCGCAGTCCGGTGAGGTGCTGATCGGCGGTCAGGACATCACCGGGGTCACCCAGCAGTCGCTGCACGACGCGGTCGGCGTGGTGACCCAGGACGCGCACATGTTCCACGACACGATCCGGTCCAACCTGACCTACGCCAAGCCCGGAGCGACGCAGGACGAGCTGGTCGCAGCGTGCAAGGCGGCCCAGATCTGGCCGCTGATCGAGACGCTGCCCGACGGCCTGGACACCGTGGTCGGCGACCGCGGGTACCGGCTGTCCGGCGGCGAGAAGCAGCGGATCGCGCTGGCCCGGCTGCTGCTCAAGGCGCCGAGTGTGGTCGTGCTGGACGAGGCGACCGCGCACCTGGACTCCGAGTCCGAGGCGGCGGTGCAGCGGGCGCTGGCGACCGCGCTGGCCGGGCGGACGTCACTGGTCATCGCGCACCGGCTGTCCACGATCATCCAGGCCGACCAGATCCTCGTGATCGACGGCGGGCGTGTCACCGAACGCGGCACCCACGAGGAGCTGCTGGCCGAGGGCGGCCTGTACACGGAGCTGTACCACACCCAGTTCGCGAGCCAGGAGTCCCCGAACGGCAGCGTCGGCCTTGCGAAGCCTGCCTCCGCCGCCGAGCCGACCGTGGCCGCCCGCGCCTGACGCGCTGACCGGGCGCGACCGCTCCGATCACTCCCGATCAGACCCTGCGCCGGCCGCGTTCCAGGCCCGACAGCCGGACGATGATCAGCACCAGGATGGCGCCCAGGATCGACCCGATGATCCCCACCGGGTGGAACTTGTTCGGCGCCAGGCGGTGGTACTGGATCAGGTTCCAGATGAAGCCGCCGACGAACGAGCCGACCAGCCCGAGCACGATCGTGCCCAGGCAGCCGATCGGATCACGGCCCGGAACCACGAACCGCGCGACCGCGCCGGCGATCAGTCCGACAATCAGCAGGACGACAAGGTACGTAACCATGTCGCACTAGATACCGCGTTTCGCTGACCTCATGCGCAGCGCGCCGCGCGGCTCGCCCAGGCGGTTCCGGCCCCCGCCGGTCAGCCAGCCCGCCGGTCAGCCAGCCCCGCCCGCCGGTCGGGCACCGCGCCGGTCGGCCGGAGCCGCCCGCCGTCAGTTTCTGCCCCGGCTGTCAGGCGGCGGTGGCGGGTGGGGGGCTGTGGCTGTGGAGTTGTCTGCCGCCGGGGCTGGTGATGGTGGTGGTGCCGTCGGGGTGCAGGGTGATGGTCCAGTTCCACCGGTGGATCAGGATCTGGTGGTGGAAGGAGCAGAGCAGCAGGCAGTTGGCCAGGCTGGTCGGCCCGCCCTGGGACCGCGGGATGATGTGGTGCACGTGACACGCGGCCGGCGGCTGGGTGCAGCCCGGCGCGGCGCAGTGCTGGTCGCGGGTGATGATCGCCCTGCGTAGGTGGGGTGGTACGAGTTCGGTCGGCGTCCCGAGGTCCAGGGGCAGGCTGACCGATCGGGCCGGCCGGGGCAGGGCCCCGGTGCGCAGCAGGGAGGCGAGCCCGTCGGGGCCGGATAGCAGCGCGACGGCTGTTTCCAGGAGC
>DASWAH010000147.1:0-17762 GCA_036391235.1 Streptosporangiaceae bacterium | reverse complement strand
GTCATCATGCCGATCAGCAGGATCTCCTGGTCGGTCATGACCGCGGCCAGGTTGAAGAAGGCGTCGAGCAGATACCCGGCGAAGACGTTGCCGGTCATGTGCTTGGTCGGCGGCATGTACTTCAGCGGCGCGTGCGGGAACAGCTCCCGCACCAGCTGGGCGTGGGCCAGCTCGAGCAGGAACGAGTCGGGGATCTCGGGGTTGATCTCGAATGCGTGACCGAGGCCGAGCTGGCCGTCGGCCAGGCCGGCCTCCTTGCCGAAGAACTCGTTCAGCAGCTGGCTGACGATCACCGTGTGGGCCGCGTCGACCGCGTCCGCCGTGGTCAGGTAGTTGTCCTCGCCGGTATTGATGATGATGCCGGCCCTGGCGTGGATCTGCCGGGAAAACCGCTGGTCGATCAGCGTCCGCCGCGGGTTGATGTCGCGGAAGATGATGCCGTACATCGAGTCGTTCAGCATCATGTCCAGGCGCTCGAGCCCGGCCAGCGACGCGATCTCCGGCATGCACAGGCCGGACGCGTAGTTGGTGAGCCGTACGTAGCGGCCCAGTTCCCTGGATACGTCGTCCAGGGCCGCCCGCATCAGCCGGAAGTTCTCCTGGGTCGCGTAGGTGCCGGCGAAGCCTTCCCTGGTCGCGCCCTCGGGCACGTAGTCCAGCAGGGACTGGCCGGTCGAGCGGATCACGGCGACCACGTCGGCGCCTTCCCTGGCCGCCGCCTGGGCCTGCGGGATGTCCTCGTAGATGTCCCCGGTCGCGACGATCAGGTACATCCAGGGCTTGCGAGGCTCGGCCGTCTCGGTGATCATCCGCTGCCTGGTGACCCGGTTCGCGTCGATCCGGCCGATCCCGGCGGCCAGCGCCTCCCTGGCCGCGCCGTCCGCGGCCGTGGCCTGATCGCCCTCGGGCAGCGCGAACCTGGCCTTGCCCGCGGCCGCGTCGGCCGCCAGGGCGGCCAGGCTCGGGTAACCGCCCGCGGTCAGCGCGTGCCAGGCCGGCCTGGCGACCCCGTGCTCCAGCCCGACCTGCTCGCGGACCGCGTCCACCAGCCGGTTGACCAGCGGCATGCCGTCGCCGTCGGCGCCGGCCAGGCCGGCCAGCCGCAGCACGGCCCGCTCCACCGAGACTGTCGTGTGCGCCCGTGCCATCTCCACGATGGGCTGGCCCGCCTGCCTGGCCAGGTCCCTGGCCTGCAGGACCACCTGCGGGTCGATCGTCAGCTTGCCGGACATCTCGTTATTCTCCCGTCGTCCTGGCGTCGAAGATCTGGCGGACTCCCGGCTCAGACCTGAGCAGGTCGAGCGCTAGCTGCGCATGGCCGGGCGTGTAGCCGTTGCCGACCAGCATCGTCACGTCGGCCGCGACGCCTTCAGCGCCGAGTGCCGCCGCCGTGAACGAGGTCGCCATCGAGAAGAAGATCACCGTACCGCCCTGCGCGGTGGCCAGGATCGCGCCGCCCTCGCAGCCCGGCACGTCCACGCAGACGACGGTCACGCCGGCCGGGCCTCCGGCCTGCTGGACCGCCTGGGATACGCCGACCGGATCGGTGGCGTCGGCGATCACGACCTCGTCGGCCAGCCCGGCCGAGCGCAGCGCGGCCGCCTCCCGCTCGTGCGGCACTACCCCGATCACCCGGCTCGCGCCGGCCCGCCTGGCCGCGGCGGCTGACAGCGAACCGCTCTTGCCCGCGGCGCCCAGCACGGCGACGACCGGCCCCTTGTGCGGATCGCCGGAACGTTCCGCCGCCTCGGCGACGACCCGGTGGGTCATTGCCGGGGCACCGCACACGTCCATGACGGCCAGCGAGAGCGCGGCCGGCAGGTCATCGGGCAGGACAGCCGCGATCGAGCGGCCGAACAAGATCGCGTGCCCCTGGCACGGCACCTGCTCGGACCGTCCGTCCCAGGATGCCAGGCCGTCGGTGATCACCAGCGGGGTGAGGCTCAGCGACACCAGCGTCGCGATCCGGTCGCCCGGCTGCAGCCCGAGCGGCGAATCCGGCCCAGCCTGCTCGACCACGCCGGTCAGCATGCCGCCCGAGCCGGTCACCGGGTTCTGCATCTTGCCCCGCTCGGTGACGATGCCGAGCACGGCCTCCTTCATCGCCGCCTGCTCGCCGTCGCAGGCCTGCTGCAGCTGACGGAAGGACGCCGCGTCCAGGTTCAGCCGCTCGACCCTGACCAGGACCTCGTCGGACCAGATCGGCGGATCGGGGTCCAGCCGCCAGGCCGCCTGGGGCAGCACCCCGCGCGGCTCGATGACGCGGTGCAGCCCGAGCGGAGATCCGGTCCCGCGATCCGATCTGCTCACCTTGCAGGTCCTTTCCTCGTCGGCGGAACGCACGCTGTGCCCGCTCTCGCGCGATGGAGCGCGCGTAGGGCCCGCGCCCGGCCGGCCGGCGTGGTGCGGGTCAGGCGCGCGGGTTAAGCTATGGTGGCGATTCCGTAGAATTTTTCGTATCGCATCATACAGACAGTAGCTTCTTGCGTGACAGGCCTGCCAGGCAGGCTATCGTCCGGTCTGAGCCATCTCAGGGAAGGCGGGATCCGTGATCGAGCAGCCGTACGTTTACCGGCATACCGAGCTGATCGAGCCAGACTGGCGCCGGTTCCCCGGCTGGGCCGGCGTCACCACGGCCGACTGGGAGTCGGCCCAGTGGCAGCGCTCGCACTGCGTGAAGAACATCCGCCAGCTCAGGGCCGTGCTCGGTGACGGTGTCGACGAGGCGTTCTACGCCGACCTGGAGAAGGACCAGGCCGAGCGGGCGACGATGTCCATGCTCGTTCCGCCGCAGATGGTCAACACGATGGTGCCGCGGCTGGCGCCGTCCGACCCTGGATTTACCGAGGCGCTGTACGCCGACCCGGTCCGCCGTTACATGATCCCGGTGTTCAGCGACCGGCGGACGGACTGGCCGTCGCACCCGTACTCGTCCCGGGACTCGCTGCACGAGGCCGAGATGTGGGTGACCGAGGGCCTGACCCACCGCTACCCGACCAAGGTGCTGGCCGAAGTCCTGCCCACCTGCCCGCAGTACTGCGGGCACTGCACCCGCATGGACCTGGTCGGCAACCCGACGCCGGTGATCGAGAAGCACAAGTTCGGCATGGCCCGAGATGACCGCCTCGGCGCGATGATCGAGTACCTGCGGGCCACGCCCGGCGTCCGCGACGTCGTGGTGTCCGGCGGTGACGTCGCGAACCTGCCGTGGGCTCGGCTGGAGGCCTTCGTCGCCGCGCTGATGACGGTCGACTCGGTCAGGGACATCCGGCTGGCGACCAAGGCACTGATGGGCCTGCCCCAGTACTGGCTCACCGACGAGGTGCGGGCGGGGATGGAGCGGCTGGCCGCCACCGCGCGCGAGCGTGACGTATCGCTCGCGATCCACACCCACGTGAACGCCGCCCAGTCGGTGACGCCGCTGGTGGCGAAGGCGTCCAAGGCGATGCTGGCGACCGGCATCAGGGACGTGCGCAACCAGGGTGTCCTGCTGCGCGGGGTCAACAGCACCTCGGACGCGCTGCTTGACCTGTGCTTCGCCCTGCTCGATGACGCGAAGATCATGCCGTACTACTTCTACATGTGCGACATGATCCCGAACGCCGAGCACTGGCGGCTCGGACTGGGCGAAGCGCAGCAGCTGCAGCACCAGATCATGGGATACCTGCCCGGCTTCGCCACCCCGCGGATGCTGTGCGACGTGCCGTATGTCGGCAAGCGCTGGGTGCACCAGGCCTCCCGCTACGACACCGAGCGCGGAATCTCGTACTGGACCAAGAACTACCGGACCGGGGTCGAGGCGGCCGATCCGCACGCGCTCGAGCGCGAGTACGAGTACTACGACCCGATCTACCTGCTGCCCGAGTCGGGGCAGGAGTGGTGGCGGGCCAAGGCGGCCGAGCTCGCCGCGGGCCCTGCGGCCGGCTTGGTCCCCGAGCCGGTGCCGGCCCCGGCCTGACCGCGGGCGTCGTAGCGCCAGAGAGCGGGCAGGGCGCAGGTCACGATCACCGCGCCGAGCACGCTGAGCACGCCGCCGGAGAGCACGGCCGTGCGGACCGATCCGGTCAGCGCGGCCACCGCGCCGGTCTCGAGGTTGCCGAGCGGCTCCCCGGTGGTGTAGCTGATCATCTCCAGGCCGGCTAGCCGTCCGCGCACCCGGGCCGGGATGGTCTGGTTCCACATGGTCATCCGGAAGATCCCGCTGACCATGTCGGAGCCGCCCGCAGCGGCCAGCGCGAGCACCGCGAGCGGCAGGTCGGGCGCGAACGCGAACGCGGCCACCGATACGCCCCAGCCGCCCACGGCCAGCGCGATAGCCCGGCCGTGCCGGTGCACGTGCCTGGTCCAGGTGCTGGTCAGGCTGACCAGCACCGAGCCGAAACCGGGCGCCGCGTACAGCAGGCCGAGCACCGCGGGGCCGCCGAGCCCGGCTGCGATCTGCGGGAACACGGCGTAGGGGGCACCGAAGAACATCGCCCCGATGTCGATCAGGTAGGTGCCGAGCAGCTCGGGCCGGCTCCTGGCGTAGTGCAGGCCCTCGGCCAGGCCCCGGAGGCTCGGCCGGTCAGCGTCCTCGGCCGGCGGGTGGCGGCGCATCGCCGAGAACGGGACCGCGGCCAGGGCGCAAGCCAGCCCGCCGGCCGCGTAGGCCAGCGGCAGCCCGCCGGTGAGCAGGGCGCCGCCGATGAGCGGGCCGCCGATCTGGGAGGCGGTGCCGAGCAGGCCGGACAGGGCGGCCGCCCCGGCCAGGTCCTCGCGGCGGACCAGTCGCGGCACCAGCACCTCGATCGAGGGTCGCTGCAGTCCGTACGCCCCGGCCAGCAGCCCGGCCAGCACGAACAGCGGCCAGAGCAGATGCCAGGCCAGGGCGTTCGCGAACAGGAGGCCGATGCAGCCGACCGCGGCAGCCTGAGTCACCAGGATCAGCCGCCGGCGCTCGATCGCGTCGGCCAGCGCTCCCCCGACCAGCCCGGTCACGAGCAGCGGCAGGAACTCGACGCAGCTGAGCAAGCCAACGATCAGCGACGAGCGGGTCAGCTGGTAAGCCTGGTAGGGCAGGGCGACGTAGCAGACCATCACGCCGGCCGAACTGAGGCCCTGGCCGGCGTAGAGAAGGCGGAACTCGCGGGAATGCCTGATGGGCGCGAAGTCCGGGCGGAGGCGGGAGAGAAAGGTCGTCATGGTGAGGGGCCGCCCGGGGGCAGCAGTCCCGGCCCGGCGCTAGAGCGCGTCGGTGGAGGGAGAAACGGTCTCGTGGTCGGTGTCGGCCGGGTCTGCGGAGTCTGGCTCGGGTGGTTCGGTGGCGGGCTTGCGGCGCTGGGACCAGACGAACCAGATGAGGCCGGCCAGGGTGAGGGCGCTGGCTACGTAGAAGTTGAGGCGAAGGCCGAGGAAGTGCTCCGAGGAGTCGATGCGCAGCGACTCTTCGAAGATGCGGAAGGCCGAGTAGCCGGTCACGTATAGGGCGAACAGGCCCGGCGGCCGGACCCTGGTGTGGTGGCCGAGCCAGACCAGGACGGCGGCCAGGGCCAGGTCGAAGATCAGCTCGTACAGGAACGTGGGCTGGAAGGTCCGGTACTGGTGATAACCGGGCGGACGGTGGGTGATGCCGATGATCAGTCCCCACGGGAGCGTGGTCGGCCGGCCGAACAGTTCCTGGTTGAAGTAATTCCCGATCCGGCCGACGGCCTGCGCGACCAGCAGGGCCGGGGCGACCGCGTCGGCGAACGGCGCGACCGCCACGCCGTGCCGCCTGACCCGCCAGATGCCGGCCGCGGCCCCGGCCGCGATGCCGCCCCAGATACCGAGCCCGCCGGTCCAGACGGCGAAGACGCCGTACCAGACGTGCGGGATGTCCTGCGGGGTCGTGATGTCGAAGTAGATCCGGCCGCCGATGATGCCCGCCGGCACGGCCCAGAGCGCGACGTCGCCCACGACCGACGGGTCGCCGCCGTAGGCGCGGACCCGGCGCTGGGTGATCAGGATCGCCAGCGCGATCCCGACGACGTACATGAGCCCGTAGAAATGGATGAACAGCGGGCCGATGTGGAAGCCGTTCACCGACGGGCTCGGTATGTAGGCCAGTGGCGCGGGCCGGAGCGGGGTCATGTTACAGAGCGTAGAGGAGGAACGGCACTGCTGGCCGCTAGGTTACGCTCGGGTGGGTGAACGGAAGAAGCGATCACCTGCCCGGTGCCCTCGAGGACTACATCCAGAGCCACAGCACCCCGCCTGACCCGGTGCTGAGCGACCTGGCCGAGGAGACGCGGCGTCGCTTCGGTGACGAGGCGGGCATGCAGATCGGGCCGGACCAGGGCATGTTCATGCAACTGCTCGGCCGCCTGACCGGAGCGGCCAGCGCCGTCGAGATCGGCACGTTCACCGGTTACTCCTCGATCTGCATCGCCCGCGGGCTGGCTCCCGGTGGCCGGATGCTGTGCTGCGACGTCAGCGACGAGTACACCGCCGTGGCCCGCGAGTACTGGAAGCGGGCCGGCCTGGACGGCATGATCGAGCTGCGGATCGGCCCGGCGGCCGGCACGCTCCGCGCACTGCCCGCGGGCACCAGCTTCGACCTGGCGTTCATTGATGCCGACAAAACCGGCTACCCGGACTACTGGGAGCTGATCGTGCCGATGATCAGGCCGGGCGGCATCATCCTGGCCGACAACACGCTGCAGTCAGGCCAGGTCGCCGATCCGTCCGCCGAAGGCGCCAGCGTGGCGGCGATCCGCGAGTTCAACGACCGGGTGCTCGCCGACGAGCGGACCGAGGTCGTGCTGCTGCCGGTGGGCGACGGGCTGACGCTAGCCCGCAAGCTCTGACCAGGCCGGTCTCAGCCGTATAGCGCGGGCCGCCGGTCCGCGTGCGCGTCATTGCGGGCGCTGGTGGCCTTGCTCCTGGCCAGGCGCAGGTCGCAGTCGGCCAGCAGCAACGCCGGGCGCGCACCCCCTGGCCCGGCGCAGGTGCTGGCCGGCCCGGCCAGCGGGTAGCCGTCGGGCCCGGCGATGATGCTGCCGCCGGTCCAGGCCACGCCCCGCTCGTCACCGCAGCGGCAGGCGGCTGCCACGAACATCCGGTTCGCGAACGCCGCGACCTGTACGTTGGCAGTCACCATGGGGCGCTCGCCGGCCGGCACCAGCTCAGCCGGCCAGTTGGTGGGAACCGCCAGCAGATCAGCGCCGGCCAGCGCAGGAATCCGCACCCATTCGGGAAACTCCACGTCGTAGCAGATCACCATCGCGACCGACCCGGCCTGGGTGGCGACGACCGGCGGCGGCTGGTCGCCCGGGGTGAACACGTCGGCCTCGGCGTCCCACAGGTGCGCCTTGCGGTAGACCGCGCGCACGCCGCCCGGATCGGCCAGCAGCGCGCTGTTGTACAGCCGGCCGTCCGCGCCCAGCTCGGCGAACCCGCCCACGATGATCAGCTCGTGCTCGGCGGCCAGGGCGGCCCACTGCGCCGCGGTCGGCCCGTCGGCCGGCTCGGCCAGTGCCCGCGCCTCGCCGGGTCCTTCGAAGACGTACCCCGACGGCGTGAGCTCAGGCAGTACCACGATCCCGGCCCCGGCCGCGGCCGCCTCGGTGACCGCGGCGGCGGCCGCCGACCGGTTGGCGTCAAGCTCGCCGATCCGCAGGCTGACCTGGCACGCGGCCACCCGGACAGGTTGTGAGACGACACGGGGCAGCACTTTGCCTCCCTGATCTGGCTGGGTCGATACTATGTCGCGCTATGGCACCGTTGTTTAGGAGGATCATCCCGATTCTGTTCGTCGGCGACCTGCGCGCTGAACGGGATTTCTACCTCCGCCTCGGGTTCCGGGTCACCTACGAGGGACCCGAGTACCCGTACTTCCTCGCGCTCGGCCACGGGCCGGTCGAATTCGGCATTGAATGGCATGAGGGCTTCTCGCTCGCCGGCCCGGACCGGGTGCTGACCTGGCAGTTCGGGGTCAGCGACCTCGATCAGGTGAAGAAGCTGTTCGAGCAGGCCGGCGTGCCCTACCGCGAGGAGCTGATGACGCCGAGCGAGGACTGGCACTACCGGGTCCTGCATGCCCGAACCCCGAACGGCTACCACCTGCTGCTCGAGGAGGGCAGCAGCTAGCCAGGCGTGGCCGCCCGCCCGCCCCAATATCGCGGTCAGCACCCGTTCCCGGCTTCCTTTCCGCGACAATGGCTGGATCATGGGCACCAGTACCGAGCCGGTTTACCTGCGCGTTCTCGAAGACCTGCGATCGCGGATCGCTACCGGCCTGCTCCCGCCAGGGGCCAGGGTGCCGTCCAGGAACGCGATCATCACCAACTACGGCGTCGGCGAGACCGCGGCCAAGCATGCGCTCGCGGTGCTCATCGCCGAGGGCCTGATCGAGGCCAGGCCAGGCTCGGGCAGTTACGTGCGCAAGGCCAGGTCCGGTGGCTGGCTCGAGCACGACCGGCCGCGGTTCCCTGGATCACCATTCGGCCTGCGGGAGGGCCAGGATCCGGCCGGGCAGGACCGGCCCGCGCGCCGGCTGACCTGGGAACACCAGAGCGAGCAGGCGGCCGCGCCGCCGTGGGCGGCCACCCGGCTCGGCCTGGCTCCCGGCGCGAGCGTGGTGGCCACCACCTACCTGATGCGGGCCGAGGACGAGCCGGTTCAGCTCGCCGTCAGCTGCGAGCCGGCCATGCTGGCGGCGGGCACGCCCGTCGCCCTGCCCGAGCAGGGACCGCTGGCCGGCCGGGGGGTGATCGAGCGGATGGCCGCGATCGGCATCGAGGTGGACGAGGTCGTCGAGGAGATGTCGGCCCGGCCGGCGGCGCTCGCCGAGGCGGCCGCGCTGGCCACCCCGCCGGGCGCCCCGATGCTGGTCATCGAGCGGGTGCACTACGCGGGCCCGCGGGCGGTCGAGGCCGCCCAGATGGTGATCCCGGCCGAGCGGTTCAGCCTGCGCTACCGGTTTCCGGTGGCCGGCCCGCCGCCGCTATGACCGGGCCCCGGGGGCCAGGCAGCGTCACGATCAGGCCAGCGGTACCGGCCGACGTGCCGCGGATCCTGGAGCTGATCATCGAGCTGGCTCGCTACGAGCGGGCCGCCGGCGAGGTGCGCGCGACCGAGGACGGGCTCATGCAGGCCCTGTTCGCGGTCGAGCCCGCGGTGTTCGCGCATGTTGCCGAGGATGGCGGCCGCGTCGTCGGGTTCGCCCTGTGGTTCCTGAACTTCTCGACCTGGCTCGGCCGGCACGGCATCTACCTGGAGGACCTCTACGTCACCCCGGCGATGCGCGGCCGCGGCGTCGGCAAGGCCCTGCTGGCCGAGCTGGCGTCGATCTGCGTGCGGAGCGGATATGGCCGGCTGGAATGGTGGGTGCTCGACTGGAACGCCCCGGCGATCGGGTTCTACCGCGCGATCGGAGCCGAGCCGATGAGCGAGTGGACCGTGCAGCGCCTGACCGGTCCCGACCTGGAGCGGCTGGCCGCTTCGGCGCTCCGCCCGGCAGATCGCGGATAGCTCGCTGCGCCCGTATCGTGCCACGATGAGGCATGCGGATAACTGAGGTCGCCTCGACCGACCTGTTCACCGGCACCGCCGCCAAGCCGCTCCAGATAGTCAGGGTCACGCTGGTCAACGACGGTCCCGGGATGATCAGCGATCCGGCCGGCCAGGTGTCGGTCGGCGTGCACGGCGCCGGGGTCCTCACCCCCGAGCCGGTCGTCGTGACCAAGCTCACCCACGGGGAGCAGCGGACGGCCGAGGTGGCGGTCGAGATCGCCACCCCCGCGGTACCCGGCTCGTCCCGGCGGGTCACCGCGATCGCCCGCAGCGCGACCGGGCACTGGGAGGTACCCGGCCAGATCACGGTGGCCGAGCCGGGCTGGACCATGTGGATGGTCAGCCATTTTCACTACGACCCGGTGTGGTGGAACACCCAGGGTCAGTTCACCCAGACCTGGCCGCTGCTGCCCGGCGCCGACGGCGCGTTGCCCGAGGTCCGCACCGCGTTCGAGCTGGTCAGGCTGCACCTGGAAGAGGCCAGGAAGGACCAGGACTACAAGTTCGTGCTGGCCGAGCTCGACTACCTCAAGCCCTACTTCGACGCCCACCCGCACGACCGCTCCGACCTGCTCGCCTTCATCGCGGCCGGTCGCATCGAGATCGTCGGCGGCAGCTACAACGAGCCGAACACCAATCTCACCTGCGCGGAATCGACGATCAGGAACGCGCAGTTCGGCCTGTCGTTCCAGCGCGACGTGCTCGGGGCCGACCCGACCACGGCCTGGATGCTGGACGCGTTCGGCTTCGACCCGTCCTACCCGGGCCTGATGGCAGCGGCCGGGCTGGCCGAGTCGTCGTGGGCCCGCGGGCCCTTCCACCAGTGGGG
This sequence comes from Streptosporangiaceae bacterium, assembly GCA_036391235.1. GTDB lineage: Bacteria > Actinomycetota > Actinomycetes > Streptosporangiales > Streptosporangiaceae > Chersky-822. The sequence continues at coordinate 7,402 of DASWAH010000147.1, read as the reverse complement.
ACCGGAGAAGAACGACGGCGGCAACCGGAAGATGCAGTTCCCCTCGGAGTTCGAGTGGCTGTCACCAGACGGCGGCGGGCTGCTGACCAGCTACATGGCCAATCACTACGGAGCCGGCTGGATCATCCAGCACGCCAAGGACCTGCCGGCCGCCTGCAAGGACGCCTACGACCAGTTCCGCCAGCTCGCGCCGGTGGCGGCAACCCGCAACGTGCTGCTGCCGGTCGGCGGCGATCACGTCGTGCCGTCCCGATGGGCCACCGCCATCCACCGGGACTGGAACACCAGATACGTCTGGCCGCGGTTCGTCACCGCCATTCCCAGGGAGTTCTTCGCCGCCGTCCGGGCCGGCCAGGCCGAGGCCGGCGGCTGGTTCGTGCCGCAGACCAGGGACATGAACCCGGTCTATCCCGGCAAGGACGTCACCTACATCGACACCAAGCAGGCGCAGCGGGACGGTGAGATCGCCGTGCTGGACGGCGAACGGCTGGCCACCCTGGCCTGGCTGGCCGGCGCGGCCTACCCGGCGGCCAGCCTGGACAAGGCCTGGCGGCTGCTGGCCTTCGGCGCCCACCATGACGCGATCACCGGCACCGAGGGCGATCAGGTCTACCTCGACCTGCTGGCCGGCTGGCGGGAAGCGTACGACCGGGGCGACGCGGCCCGCCATGACGCCGCGGCGCACCTGGCCGGCCTGGCCGACACCGCCGCGGCCGCGGCGGGAGCGGCGGCCGGCCAAGCCGCGGGCGACGACGCCGGCCAGCCCCGCCCGGTCGTGGTGTTCAACACGCTGGCCTGGCCGCGGTCGGCCATGGCCAGGGTCACGCTGAACTTCGCAGCCCAGCGGCCGGCCGCGGTCGGCCTGACCGACGAGTCGGGGATGCCCGTCCCCTACCTGGCCGAAGGCGTCAGGAGGTACGAGGACGGCTCGCTGGCCGCGGTGACGCTGACCTTCCTGGCCGCAGACGTGCCGCCGCTCGGCTACCGCACCTACCTGGCCGTGCCGCTGACCCGGGCCCCGGCCGAGGAAGATCCCGAGATGCCCGCGCCCGACCGGCCGGAACCCGAGGCGTCGGGCTGGCACGACGCGCCCGGCCTGGTCATCGAGAACGAGGCGTTCACCGTGACCGCGGCCAAGGCCGACGGCGGCTCGCTGGCTTCGATCGTGGACCGGCGCACCGGCACCGAGCTGCTCGGCGGAGCCGGCAACGAGCTCGTGCTGCAGGAGGAGTACGCCACCCACCCGCGCTGGGGCGAGGGTCCCTGGCTGCTGTGCCAGAAGGGCCGCTGGCGCGGACCGGCCGACCGGCACGCGACCGTCACCGCGCAGCGCTGCCCGGCCGGATCACGCCTGGTCACCGAATATGTCTTCGACGAGTTGCGGGTACGCCAGGAGACCATGCTGTGGGACGGTTGCGACGTCCTGGAGTTCCGGACTCATGTTGACGGTTCGATCGGCCACGACCGGCTGCTGCGCGTCCGGTTCGCCCTGAACGTGCCGGGCGGCCTGCCGGTCTACCAGACCGGCCTGTCGGTCATCGGCCGGCCGCCGGGCGACGCCGAGATCGACGTGGCCGAGCACACCTACACGCTCGACAACCCGGCCCACGAGTGGTTCGGCCTCGGATCGACGGCAAAGGTCACGCTGACCGGGCGGGCCGGCGAACGGCGGTCGCACGCGATCGGGGTCGCGGAGGTGATCGCCCCGGCCGACCCGGCAACCGACGGCTTCGCGCCGCGCGACGCCGGGGCCGGGGCCGGGGTCAGGCCGGCCGTCAGGGACCTGATGATGGCGCTGGCCAGGCAGGGCGTCACGGCCACCTGCTCGGTGCCAGAAGGGCCCAGGTACGGGTCGGCCGAACTGGACTCCAACCTGCCCGACGTGCGGATCACGCTAGGCGGCCCCGAGACGAACGCGTTCACCGCGCAGGTGCTGGCCGCGGCCGGCCCGGCCGCCGCCGATGACCTGGCCGGCCAGATCGCCGCCACCGGATCGGGCCGGATCTGGCTGCCGGGTGCCCGGCCCCGCCGTGAGGCGCTGGCTCCGAGCGCGGACGTGCGCGGCCCGGCCGACCTGCCGGTGCTGGTGGTGGCGGGCACCGACCTGCGGGCCGCGATCGCCGCGCTGGCCGAAGACCTCGCCGACGCCCAGATCGGCGCGCCCTGGCCCGGCTACGCCTGGGATGACGAGCCGGCGCTGGCCCCGCACACGGTCGCGCTGCTCAACCGGGGCCTGCCGGGCAGCCTGGTCACCCGGTCGGGCGAGGCCTGCATCTCGCTGATGCGGTCGTGCAGCGCGTGGCCGAGCGGCACCTGGATCGACGGCGACAAGCGCACGGTGCCCGACGGCAGCAGCTTCGCCTGGCAGCACTGGAGCCACACGTTCGAGTACGCGCTCGCCGCAGGCCAGGGCGACTGGCGCACGGCCGGCTTCCCCGCCCTCGGCCAGGAATACGGGCACCGCCTGCTGACCTGCGAGACCGGCGTGCACGACGGGCCGCTGCCGGCCACGGCCAGCCTGGCCAGCGTGTCCCCGGCCGGGGTTGACGTGATGGCACTCAAGCCGCGCGGCAACCCGCTCGCGCCGCACGCCCAGCCCGACCCGCAAGACGGCATCACCGTGCGGTTGCGCGACCTGGCCGCCCGCGGGGCCACCGGGGCCACGATCCGGCTGCGCGGCGGCGTGACCGCGGCCTCGGTCACGACCGTGCTCGACCAGCCCGCCGGCGGGCCGGCCGCGGCGGCCCGGCTGGCCGGAGGCGCGGTGACCGCGGTCGTGCCGGAACGCGGCTGCGTCACGCTGGCTCTGCAACCGGAGCCGCTGGCCGGCCCGGGCGGCCAGGCCGTCCCGGCGGCCAGGCCGGAGGTGACCGGGGCGCCACCGGAGGCCGCCCAGCCGGTCTTCACCAGGTACTGGCTGCACGGTAAGGGCCCGGCGCCGGCCGGCAACCTGCCCGTCGCGGTGCACCTGTCCCCGGCCCGGCTCAGCCTGACCGCCGGGGTCACCAGGCCGGCCAGGCTGACCGTGGCCTGCGGCCCGGGCGGCGCGTCGGGAACGGTGACTTTGGACGCGCCGGCCGAGTTCGGGGTTACCGCGGCCCCGGTAGCCGGCGGGCCTCTGGCCGGTACCGAACCGGATCACGAGCCGGCCGGCAAACTGCACTATCACCTGACCGCGAACGGCTTCGCGGCCTGGGACCTGGCCGTGACGGTGCCGCCGGACACGGCACCCGGCCGGTACTTCCTGGCCGCCCGAATCCTCGACGAGGCCGGCCAGCTGCTCGAGGACGCGCTCCTGGTCGAGGTGGGCAAGGGCGGCCAGCCGGCCGCCCCGGACGCCGGCCGGCCGGCCGAGGAGCTCGGGGCGGTCCTGGAGGAGATCGGCGCGGCCGAGGCGGCCGAGGCCGAGCTGACCATGCTGACCGGCCACCTCGATCTGGCGCCGGGCAGCCGGGCCGAGATCATGCTCCGGCTGTCCAGCGGCGCCGCCACCGAGCTCCGCGGCGAGGCCCAGCTGATCTCACCGCACGGCAGCTGGGCCTCGGTCGGGTCATGGGTGGCCGGGTTCTCGGTCGAACCGGGCGGGCAGGCGACGCTGCGCTTCGACGTCGCCGTGCCGGACGACGCCCGGCCCGGGCAGCGGTGGTGGGCGCTGGGCAAGGTGATGTACTTCGGCCGGCTGCGGTACAGCGAACCCATCTGGATCAACGTCGGCGGGTGACCGCCCGGCCCCGATATGGTGACAACACAGAACTTCCGACAAGCCCCATGATGGCCCATGACCTCGGACATCTCGGCCGCGCCGGGAAACCTCCCGGCCGAGCCCAATAGCTTCATCGGCCGGGAGCGTGACCTGACCGACCTGGTTGCGATCCTGGACCGGGTGCGCGCGCTGACGCTGTGCGGGCCTGGCGGCATCGGCAAGACCAGGCTGGCGCTGCGGCTCGGCGCCATGCTCGGATCCGGGTTCGCCGACGGCGTGTGGATCGCCGACCTGGCCGACGCCGAAGTGGCCGCCGACCGGCTGGTGCCGGTGGTCAGCGCGGCCCTCGGCATCAGGGCCGAGCCGGACCGGCCGCTGGCCGACACCCTGGCCGAGGCACTCCGCCCGCAGGCCGCGCTGCTGATCCTGGACACCTGCGAGCACCTCGTGCAGGGCTGCGCCGAGCTCGTGCAGCGGCTGCTGGCCGCCTGCCCGCGGCTGCGGGTGATCGCGACCAGCCGCGAGCCGCTCGGAGTGAGCGGCGAGATCATCTGGCGGGTTCCGCCGCTCGGCTTGCCGGCGCCCGACGAGGGCCTGCCGCCTGGCGAGACCGGCCTGGGGCCGCCAGAGCCCCGGCCCGCCGAGGCCGGTCCGGCCGAGCTCGACGTGGCCGGTCAGTCCGAAGCGGTACGGCTGTTCGCCGCCCGGGCCGTCGCCGCACGGCCCGGGTTCGTGCTGACCGAGGCGAACCGGCGGGCGGTGGAGGATATCTGCCGGACGCTGGACGGGGTGCCGCTCGCGATCGAGCTGGCTGCGGCCCGGGTGCGTACCCTGTCCCCCGAGCAGATCGCGGGCCGCCTGGCCGATCGGTTCGAGCTGCTGGCCATGGGCGGCGACCGGACCGCTCCGCCGCGGCTGCAGACCTTGCGGGCCGCGGTGCAGTGGAGTTACGAACTGCTCACGCCGGCCGAGCGGCTGCTGCTGAGCCGGCTGTCGGTGTTCCACGGCTGGGACCTCGACATGGCCGAGCACGTCTGCGCGGACGAGCGCCTCCCGTCCGGTGACGTGCTCGGGCTGCTCCGGGCACTCATCGACAAGTCGCTGGTCAGCGCGGATACCGAAGCCGACGGCGACGCCAGGTACCGGCTGCTGGACACGGTCAGGGAGCTGGCCGCCGAGCAGGCGGGCGCGATCGGCGAGCTGCCCGGGCTGCGGGCGGCGCACCGTGACTACCTGCTCGGCCGGGCCGAGCAAGTCGCCGGGGTCGCGTACGTGCGCGGCGAGCCTTCCTGGCCGCGGCGGGTCGCGCTGTACCACCAGGTGCGGGCGGACCGGGCTAACTTCAACGCCGCGCTGGCCTGCTGCGTCGAGCGGGGCGACGCCGAGCCCGGGCTGCGGCTGTGCGACGCGCTCAGCGGCTCCTGGCTGGCCAGCGGTGACGTCGCGGAGGGAGCGGACTGGATCGACCAGCTGCTCGCACTACCTGGTCCGGTATCCCCCGGGGTGCGGGCAAGGGCCCTGGTCGTCCGGGCCGAGCTGGCGTTCGAGCGCGAGAACTACAGCCGGGCCGAGAACTTCGCCCGGTCCAGCCTGGAGCTCAGCGACCGGTGCTCCGACGGCAACCCGGCCGGCGGCCACCGGCTGATCGCGCTCACCGAGCTGATGTCCGGGCGGCTGGATCAGGCGCTGGACAGCGCAGAAGCCGCCGTCGAGGCGGCCAGGGCGTCGGGCGACGACTGGGAGGAGGGCGTTGCCCTCGGAGTGCGGGCCGCGGTGATCGCCGCCCGCGGCGACCTGACCGGAGCACAGGAGATGTTCGGCCAGGCTCTGGACGTGCTACGGGACAACAACGGCTGGGGCGTGGCCAACGTGCTGTACGGGCTCGGGCGGGTGGCCAGGGCCAGGCGTGACCCCGAGGCCGCGGCCCGGCACTTCCAGGATGCGCTGACGCTGTACCGGCAGATCGACGCCAGGCCTGAGATGGCCAGGTGCCTGGCCGGGATCGGGTGGCTGGCCCTGTCCGGCGGCGACCTGCAGGCGGCGGCCGCGCACCTCACCCAGAGCATGCGGCTGTGCCTGGCCGCCGGGCACCGGCTGCCGATCGCCCGCGGCCTGCAGGCGCTGGCCGCGCTGGCTCAGGCCTCGGGCGAGCCCGAGCAGGCGATCCGGCTGACCGGCGCCGCCAGGGCGGTGTTCAGCCAGGTCGGCACGCCGCGCGCGGCGGCGGCAGTGCGGCGGCTCGACCGGCTGCTCGAGGCGGCCCGCGGCCAGGTCGAGGCCTCGCAGGTAGCTGCGCTGGTTGCCGAGGGCCAGGCGATGAGCCCGTACCAGGCCGCCGAGCTGATCACGGTGACGCGGGCGCCCGCGCACCGGCCCGAGCCGCCGGGCCAGGCCGGAGGGCTGACCGAACGGGAGAGAGAGATCGCGGTGCTGGTCGCGGCCGGCCTGTCCAACCGGGCGATCGGCGAGAAGCTGTTCATCGCCACGACCACCGTGGCCAGGCACGTGGCCAACATCTTCGCCAAACTCGGGCTCAGCTCGCGGGCCGAGCTGGCGGCCTGGGTAGCCAGCCAGGAGCACCTGGCCGGCTGACGTCGCCGCACCTCCGCCGGTTCTGCATATCCCCCGGTTCTGCACACCGGCCGGCCCCAGCGCCCGTCCGCCGCTACATATCCGGCCGCCCGCCTGCATATCGCCGGACGCGGCATTTACATAGCCAGGTGCACAGTCCTGACGATGCCCGCCCCTGGTCCAGACACCTACCGTGATGGTCGTCGCTGGAACGCCCCTGTCGTTGAAGGAAGCCGGATATGTCCAAGGTGGACGATCTCATCGCCGAGGTATCGGTGACGAGGCGGCTCGTCTGCGTCGCGTCGGAACGTCCCGGCGTCACCGCGCTCATCGGCGGCCCGGGGCCGGACGGCCAGCCGGGCGGCGGGTCGTACAGCTTCCCTGGCCTGGCCGCGACCGTCCAGGCCGCGGCGGCCGGCCTGACCTGGCGGGGCCTGCAGCCGAGAGACGTGGTCGGCGTGTTCGTGCCCGATGCGGTCGGCTTCGCGGTGGCCGTGCACGCGATCCGTGCGGCCGGCGGCGTGCCGTCGCCGGTCGACCCGGGGTTGTGCGCGGTGGAGACGGCCGGGCAGCTGGCCGAGAGCGGTGCCCGGATGATCATCACCTCACCGCCGCTGGCCGACACCGCGCTGGCCGCGGTGGACAGGTCCTGGGTACGCCAGGTGTTCTCGTTCGTCGATGCGGCCGGAGCGACCAGGTTCGGCGACCTGCTCGGGCTCGACATGATCCGGCCGTCCAGGGGCCGGCCGGATGATGTCGCGCTCCTGCCGTTCTCGCGGGGGGCCGGCGGCCGGCTCAGGCCGTCCCCGGTCACCCACCGCGAGATGGCCGACCGGGTCGGCCTGGCCGACGCCGACGCCGGCTTCACCAGCCGGGACGTCGTCATGGCGATGCCGCCGTCGGGCGACGGGCTCGGCTACGCGGTGCTGATCGACAGCGCGCTGCTGCGCGGCGCGACGGTGGTCGCGGTGACCGCGCCCGAGCTGGTGCTCGGCGCGAACCTGCATCACGGCACCGTCGCGCTGGTGCCGGAGGGAGCCGGGATCGACGTCCCGGCCCGGGTGCGCGCCATCTCGGTCTGATACCTGCTCCGGGGGGAGCAGCCGGCCGGCCGGTCACAGGGGAGGT
>DASWAH010000146.1:0-18425 GCA_036391235.1 Streptosporangiaceae bacterium | reverse complement strand
CGAGCGAGCGCGGCTGGGCGTTCTTGGCAATGCAGCGGCAGAGGCTGACTGCCTGTGCCAGCATCGGACCGTGCCGATATCTCCCAGATGTCACACCCGCCCGTTGCTGATCACGGCGCTTGCGCTGCCACTGGTGTTCCTGGCCGCCTGTGGCGGCGGAGCCGCCCCGGCGGCGGCGCCGCCGGCCAAGGCCGCGGTCAAGAATGGCGGGCCGGCTCGCCACACCGGTCGCCCCGCCTCCGCCGGTCACGCCGGCCAGGGCACGGGGCGGCGGTCGGCTAGTCGGGCGACGCGGACGTCGGGCGATGTCACCGGGGCGCACGCGCTGGCTGGCGCGGCCAGCCCGGCGGCGACGCTGGCCGGCTGCCCGATGTTCCCGTCGGACAACGTCTGGAACACCGACATTTCCAAGCTGCCGGTCGACTCGCACAGCAACGCGTGGCTGAAGAGCATGAACTCCTACTCCGCCTACCTGCACCCCGATTTCGGGCCGGACGCCGGCGGGTACCCGTACGGCATCCCGTACACGGTCGTGACCAGCTCCCACCCGAAGGTGCCGATTCATTTCCAGTACGCCAGCGAGAGCAACAAGGGTCCTTACCCCTTCGGCTACGACACCAGGATCGAGGGCGGCAAGGCGGCCGGCGGCGACCGGCACGCGCTGATGCTGGACCGGAGCACGTGCACCCTGTACGAGCTGTGGAACGCCCGCTACGGTAGCCATCCCACCGCCGGCTCCGGCGCGATCTGGAACCTGCGCTCCAACGCGCTGCGGCCGGCCGGATGGACCTCGGCCGACGCGGCCGGCCTGCCGATCCTGCCCGGCCTGCTCAACTACGGCCAGGTCAGGCGGGCGGCGAAGACCGGCGTTCCGATCCGGCATGCGATCCGCTTCACGGCCGCCAGGACCGCGGGTTCCTACATCTGGCCCGCCAGGCACGAAGCGGGCAGCGGCAGCGTCGCCAGCCTGCCACCGATGGGCGCCCGGTTCCGGCTCAAGCTCAGCTTCAACGTCGCCGGGTACTGCGGCCGCACCATGCCGTACTGCGGTGACGCCAAGGCGGTGCTGACCGAGATGCAGCACTACGGGCTTATCCTCGCCGACAACGGCTCGAACTGGTATTTCGGCGGGGCCTCGTTCCCGCAATGGCCGAGCGGACTGGTCGAACTGCTGAAGAACATCCCGGCCAAGGACTTCCAGGCCGTGAACGAGAGCTGCCTGATGGTCGCGCGCAACTCGGGCCAGGCCCGGGCCCGTCAGGGCTGCCCGGCCGGCTGAGCAGCCTGCCGTGCCTAGTGCACGACGGCCAGGATGGCAGCGACGGCCCCGCTGATCGCGATGGCCGTGCCGACCAGCCACTGCCCTTGGCATGAGCGGGCGGGCCTGGCCAGCCGCGGCTCAGGCGGTCGGCTCGCGGATCACGTCGGCCGGGTCCTTGTCGTCGCGCAGCCCTCGGTAGGTGGCGGCCCGCAGCCGGCCTGAACTGGTCCAGAGCGCGAACTCGGCCTCGATCACGACCCGCGGTTCCGCCCAGACCGCGCCCCTGGCCTGGTCGGCCGGGACCGGCGGGGTGAACGGCGAGGTGGCCCGGCGCAGCGGAACCAGCAAGCCGGTCAGCATCCTGAGCGTCTGCTGGGTGAACCCGGTCCCGACGTGGCCGGCGAACGTCAGCCCGCCGGGTCCTTGCACCCCGACCATGAGCGACCCGATCGTGTCCTCGCGCACGCCCTCGCCGGGCTTCCACCCGCCGACGACGAACTCCTGGCGATGGACGTTCTTGATCTTCCGCCAGGCGGCCGAGCGGCGGCCCGGCTCATAACGCGAGGACTGGCGTTTCGCCATAATTCCCTCGAGACCGTGCTGTCGCGACACTGCCCGTACGTCGGCGCCCGGCACGCCGGTGAACGCGGGCGGCGTCTGCCAGCGCGGGCCGTTCAGCCCGAGTTGGTCGAGCCGGGCCCGCCGCGCGGTATAGGGCTGGTCCACCAGCGGGCGGCCGTCCTCGGCGAGCAGGTCGAAGGCCAGGTAGGTGACCGGGATCTCGGCCGCGAGCCGCCGCACCTGGGCCGGAGCGGCGACGTTCATGCGCTGCTGCAGGGCCTCGAAGCTCGGCCAGGAATCGCTGCCGAAGGCCACGATCTCGCCGTCCAGGATCACGTCGGAGGCCGCGCCGGCCAGGCCGGCCAGGTCCGGGTAACTCGAGGACACGTCCCGGCCGGTGCGGGAGGTCAGCGTCAGTGTCCCCCCGGAGATCGTGGCGATCGCCCGCAGGCCGTCCCACTTCATCTCGTAAACCCAGCCCCTGTCGTCGGCCGGCATCTCGCCGGCGACCGCGAGCATGGGCCGTACCGGCTGCGCCAGGTGCCGGGGCCGACGGTCGTTCACCTGGTCACGGTACCGCCGTCGCGGTGGCCGATCAGGTCGGGCGGCCGGCCGCGGAACCGGGTGCCGCGGCCGGGTCCTGATCCTCGGGTGCGGGGACGGCCGGGGCGGCGCCGCCGGAGGCCGCGGTCTCGCGGGCGGCGGCTTCCCGGTTCACCCCGGCGATGATCGTCCGCATCGTCAGTCCCGGGGCGTACCTGGCCATCCGCCAGGCGACCCGGGCCGAGCGGGGAGCCACGATCAGCGCGCGGTTACGCTCGACGCCGGCCAGGATGTCCTCCGCTAGGGCCTCGGCCCGGTACAGCTTGCCCAGCCTGGCCGCCAGCGCGGCCGCGTTCGCGCCGATCTCGGTCTGCGGCAGGCCCGGGTTGACGTGCCGCAGCAGCGGCGTGTCGACGAAGCCGGGGCAGATCGCGCTGACCCGCACCCCCCGGCCCGCTCCCTCGGCCCGCAGCGACAGGCTCAGCCCGACGACCGCGTGCTTGGCCGCCGTGTACGGGGCCAGCCCGGGGCCAGGCACCAGCCCGGCCAGCGACGCCGTGTTGACCAGGTGACCGCGGCCCTGGCGGAGCATCAGCGGGTAGGCCGCGTGCACGCCGTGCACGACGCCGCGGACGTTCACGTCGATGACCCGGTTCCAGTGGTCCAGGGTCAGTTCCTCGGCCGTGCCGCCGATCGCGATGCCGGCGTTGCTGAACATCAGGTCGAGCCCGTCCCGCTCGGCCGCGACCTGAGTCACGAGGCCGGCGACGGCCTCGGCGTCGCAGACGTCGACCACGACCGCGGTCACGTCGCCGCCGCCGGCCGGCATCGCCGAGGCGACCGCGCGGACCGCGGCCTCGTCGATGTCGGCTGCCACAACCGACGCCCCTCGGGCGGCCAGCGCCGCGACCAGCGCCGCGCCGATGCCCGATCCGCCGCCGGTCACGATGGCCGACCGCCCGGCGAACACTCCTCCGTCTCCGGCCCGGGGGGCGCTCATCGGGCCGTCACCGGAGCCGTGACCTCTCCGGCCTGGTCCGCGCGGTCACCCGGCGGCCGAACGGTCTCGAAGTCGGCCGCCGCGAGCCGCCGGGTGCGCCACCAGTAGCCGACGGTCGATCCCGGCCACAGCGCCCGGTTCACCCCGGCCGAGTCGAGGTACCAGCTCTTGCAGCCGCCGGCCGTCCACACCGAACCGGCCAGCCGGCGCTGCAGGCTGGCGTTGAACCGTTGCTGGGCCTGGTCGGCGACGGCAACCGGTCCGCGCCGGTCGATCAGGTCCAGGCACTGCAGCACGTACCGCACCTGCGACTCGATCATGAAGATCATCGAGTTGTGCCCGAGGCCCGAGTTCGGGCCGAGCAGCAGGAAGAAGTTCGGGAACCCGGCCACGGTGAGCCCGAGATAGCCCTCGGGCCCGCTGGCCCACTCCGTCGCGAGCGAACGGCCGTTCGCCCCGGTGATGTCGGCGTGCGCGAACGCGTCGGTCACGTGGAACCCGGTGCCGTAGATGATCACGTCGGCCGGGTACTCGGTGCCGTCCGCGCCGGTCACGCCATGCTCGGTGATCCGCTGTACCGGCCCGGTGACCAGGTCCACGTGCGGCTGGGCGAGCGCCGGGTAATAGTCGTTGGCCAGCAGCACCCGCTTGCAGCCCATCCGGTAGTCCGGCGTCACCTTGGCCCGCAGCTGCGGATCGGGGATCTGCCTGGCGATGTGAGCCCTGGCCATCTTCTCGCCCAGCCCGGCCAGCCGCGGGTGGGTGAACGTGACAATCGTCCCCTCGGCCTCCCAGTAGATCAGCCACCGGTAGGCCCGCTGCAGGCCGGGAACCGTCGCGAACAGATGCTGCTGACGCGCCGTGAACGGCCGGTCAGGCTTGGGCAGCACCCACGGCGGGGTGCGCTGGAACACGGTCACCGCGGCCGCGGTCCTGGCGACCTGGGGAACGAACTGGATGGCGCTGGCCCCGGTGCCGATCACGGCGACCCGCTTGCCGGTCAGGTCTACGCCGTGATCCCACGTCGCCGAATGGAACCTGGGCCCGGCGAAGTCGCCGGTGCCCGGCAGGTCGGGGATATTCGGCTGGTGCAACGGCCCCATCGCGGTCATCAGCACCCGGCTGGAGACCACGCGCCCGTCAGCCAGCCGGAGGGCCCACCGGCCGGCCGCGTCGTCGTAGGCCATCGAGAGGACCTCGGCCCCGAACCTGATGTGCCGCTCCAGGTCGTAGGCGGTCACGATCTGGTGCAGGTAATCCAGGATCTCCGGCTGCGGCGGGAACTGCCTGGACCAGTCGTGCTTGGGCTCGAACGAGAACGAGTACAGCAGCGACCGGATGTCGCAGGCACAGCCCGGATAGGTGTTCTCCCGCCAGGTGCCGCCGATCTGCGCGGCCTTCTCCAGGATGACGTAGTCGTGACGGCCCGCCTTGTCCAGGGCGATGGCCATGCCGAGACCGGAGAAGCCAGCCCCGACAATAGCGATATCGGCGGTGATGTCAGCCGGATCCAGCTCGCCAGCGGTCATTACCGGACGGTAACGCAGCCCGGAGCAGGCCGGCAAGCGCCGATGAAGGCCATCGGGTCTGTGCTGGTGTTCATGTTCCTGCCTCTGGTTGTGGTCCGCTGGTTCTTCTAGTCCGCTGGTTCGGACAGGGCGGCGCAGAGCCTGGCCACCGCCGCCGTGAACGCGTGGTCGGCCGGGCGGCCGAACCCGATCACCAGGGCTGGCGGCCGCTCGTACCCGGCCATCGTGTAGTCGCCCAGGCCCCGGACCGCGACACCATGCCGCGCGGCCCGGTTCACCATTCCCGCCTCGCTCAGCCCGGCCGGGAGTTCCGCTACTGCATGCAGGCCAGCCGCAATGCCGGTCAGCCTGACCTGGGGCGCCTGCCGGCGCAGGGCGGTAATCAGCCAGTCGCGGCGGCGGCGGTAGGCCAGCCGGGACTGGCGGACCTGCCGGTCGTACCCGCCGGTCTCGATCAGCCTGGCCAGCGTGAGCTGCTCGAGCACGCCGGGCGAGCTGCCGGACAGTTCCTGGGCCGCGGCCAGTTCGGCCGCTATCGACGCGGGCGCGACCAGCCAGCCGAGCCGCAGGCCGGGGGCCAGGCTCTTGCTGGCCGTTCCGGCGTAGATCACGTGCTCGGGCGCGAGCGCCTGCAAGGCACCGACCGGCTGGCGATCGAACCGGTACTCGCCGTCGTAGTCGTCCTCGATCAGCAGGCCGCCGGCTTGGCCCGCCCAGCGGGTGAAGGCCGTACGGCGGGCCGGGGCCAGCGTCATGCCCAGCGGGAACTGGTGGGCGGGGGTCAGCAGCACCGCGCTGACCGGACGGCGGGCCGCACGGCCGGCCGTCCGGCCCGGATCGACGGGGGCCGGAGTCACAGCCGCCGGGTAGGCCCCGAGGTGGTCGAGCGGCACCGGCACGACCGTCGCGCCCTGGGCCGCGATGATCTTCCTGTGCAGCGCGTGACCGCTGGCCTCGACCGCGACCGCCGCATCCGGGGTCCTGGCCATGAGCACCCGGCTGACCAGGGCCAGCCCGCCGCTGAAACCCGGGCATATGAGCACGTTGTCCTGGTCGGCGATGACACCCCTGGCCCGGGCCAGGTAACCGGCCACGGCGGCCCGGAGCGCGGGCAGGCCGCGCGGGTCCGGGTAACCCAGGTCCTCGTCGCTGGCCGCCTCCAGCGCGGTCCGGCTCGCGGCCAGCCAGGACCGGCGCGGGAACGCCGACATCGCCGGAACTCCGGCCCGCAAGTCATAGCGCGGGCCGCGCGCCGTCCTGTCTGGTTGCTGACCGGCCCCGGCGGCGGTTGTTGCGGCCTGCTCGGCGACCCACGTCCCCGAGCCGGTCCTGGCTTCGAGCCAGCCTTCCGCGACAAGCTGGCCGAAGGCGTCGGCGACGGTGTTCCTGGCCAGGCCGAGATCGGCGGCCAGCACCCGCGACGAAGGCAGCCTGGTCTCCGGCGGGAGGCGACCGCTCCGGATCGCGGTCCGCAGCGCCGCCTCCAGCCTGGCCTTAGGTCGCTGTGCCCCTGATCCCGGCGGCGGGGCGGCCAGGTCGAGGTGCAGGTCGACACTGTAATTGGCCCAAGTTTCTGGCACAGATATGGATCTTACTCCTGGGCCGCTTGACCGGTAGCGTGATGGTCATGACGACAACGCAGAACACAGAATCCCAGATCACCACGCCGGCCCCGGCCGAGGTTCCGGTCAGGCTCGACTTCGACGCCCACGCGGCCGGCTTCGCGAGAGCGATGGCCCACCTGGACCGCGCGGCCACCAAGGAACTTGACAACGCCGGCATCGAGCCGCGGCTGCGCGAGCTGATCAGGGTCCGCGCCTCCCAGCTCAACGGCTGCGCCTACTGCATCGACATGCACACCAAGGACGCCAGGGCGGTCGGCGAGACCGAGCAGCGGCTGTACGCGCTGGCGGCCTGGCGCGAGACCGGGTTCTTCTCCGCCCGGGAGCGGGCCGCGCTCGCCCTCACCGAGGAAATGACCCAGCTCGCCGCGACCCATGTGCCAGACGCTGCCTACGCGGCGACCGCCGCGCACTTCAGCGACACCGAGATGGGCGCGCTGATCTCGCTGATCGTGACCATCAACGCGTGGAACGCGATCGGCGTTACCACCAGGGCCTGGCAGCCAGGCTCTTACCAGCCCTGACTCGTCGCCGGCGGAGCGCGTCGCCACGAGTGACGGCAGCCCTGGCTACCACGCCGTTGTGGCGACGCGCTTTCACGGCTGGCCGCGGCCGGCCTGCTCAGGCACCGCTCGCTGATCGCGTACCGCGAGCTCGAGGCCGACGCGGTGCATGACGTGGAGCCGGTATTCCGCGCCTGCGAGCGGCTGCGCCCCTGCTCGCCTGGTTCGCCGACCACACCGCCGCGGCGCCGCCCCCGGCTAGCGAGGCCAGGAGGCAGGCGGCCTGGTGCTGCGGGTGGTTGCCCGACAGCGCCAGCTGCGGGTCGGTCTGCGCGCAGCGGTCCTCGGCGATCGGGCAGCGGGGCCGGAACCGGCAGCCAGACGGGATCGCGACCGGATTCGGTGTCTCGCCGGACAGGATCTGGGCCGTGCCCCGCACCCGCGGGTCGCGGTTCGGCACGACCGACAGCAGCGCCTTGGTGTATGGGTGGCGCGGGTCGGCGACGACCTCGCGGGCCGGGCCGTATTCGACGATCCGGCCCAGGTACATGACCGCGATCCGGTCGGCGAAGCGAGCGGCCGTGGACAGGTCGTGGGTGATCATCAGGACGCCCAGCCGGCCGTCCCGGCGCAGGCCGTCGAGCAGGGCCAGGACGCCAGCCCGGACCGAGACATCCAGCATCGAGACCGGCTCGTCGGCCAGCAGCAGCATCGGGTCCAGCGCGAGGGCGGCGGCGATGGCCACCCGCTGGCGCTGGCCGCCGGACAGCTCGTGCGGGTAGCGGTCCAGGTAGAGCGAGGCCGGGCTGAGGCCGGCCCGTTCCAGCGCCTCCGTGACCAGTGCCGCCCGCTCGGACGACGAGCCGCCGATGCCGTGCACGAGCAGCGGTTCGGCCACCGTCTGCCGGACCCTGAACCGCGGGTCGAGCGACTCGTACGGATCCTGGTAGACCATCTGGATGCCGCGGCGAAGCGGCCGCAGCTTGCGCTGCGACACCGAGGTTATATCCTGCCCGTCGACCGTGATCGAGCCGCCGGCGGCCTCGGTCATCCGCAGGATCGTCTGCGCGGTGCTGGTCTTGCCGCAGCCGGACTCCCCGACCAGCGCGACCATCTCGCCGCGGCGCAGCGAGAACGAGACGCCGTCCACCGCCCGCACCCACTGCCGGGGACGGCGCGCGAGCCGGTCGGAGATCGAGCGGCGGACCGGGTAGCGGGTCTGCAAGTCGCGGACGTCGAGCAGGGCCTGGTCACCGGTCATGGCCGCGCTGGACGCCGCGGCGTCATGCACCACGCGATCACTGGTCACTGGGTCACCACCGCGTCGTTCAGATGGCAGGCGGCCAGGTGCGCGGCGTCCGCGAAACCGGTCTCGGCCGGCGCCTCGGGCCCCGAGCCGGCGCGAACGTCGCGGAGCAGCGGGCGTTCGTCCGCGCAGCGGTCTAGCGCCGAGTCGCACCGGGGCTGGAACGGGCAGCCGGGCACCGGACGGTCGAGCCGGGGCGGGGCCCCTGGGATGGACCTGACCTCGGAGTCGGAATACAGGTCGGGCGTAGCCGCGAACAGCATCCTGGTGTAGGGGTGCCTGGTCTGGTGGTAGAGCGCGTCGGTCGAGCCGGTCTCGACGATCTCACCCGCGTACATCACCGCGGCCCGCTGGCAGACCTGGGCGACGACCGGCAGGTCGTGGGTGACCAGGACGAGCGCCAGCCCGAGTTCGTCGCACAGCCGGACCAGCAGGTCCATGATCTGCGCCTGCACCATCACGTCGAGCGCGGTGGTGGGCTCGTCGGCCAGCAGCACCTTGGGCTCGCAGGCCAGCGCCATCGCGATGGCCGCCCGCTGGCGCATGCCGCCGGAGAACTCGTGCGGGTACCGCGCACCCGAGGCGGCCGGGATCCCGACCAGCTCCAGCAGTTCGCCAGCTCGCTGCCTGGCCGCCGCGGCCGAGCCGCCGCCGTGCAGCAGGATCGGCTCGGCGATCTGGGCCGCCACCGGGCGCACTGGGTTGAGCGCGTTCATCGCGCCCTGGAACACCATCGCCATGTCGGTCCACCGGTGCGGCCTGACCGAGTCCTCGCCGCCGGCCAGGATGTCCTGTCCGGCCAGCCGGACCTCGCCGGCCACGGACGCGGTCGGCGGGAGCAGCCCCATCATCGCCAGGATGCTGGTCGTCTTGCCGCAGCCGGACTCGCCGACCAGGCCGAACCGCTCCCCGGCGCCCAGGTCGAAGGACACGCCCTGGACCGCGTGCAGCTCCCCGCCGCCCGGCAGCGTGAACCACACGTTCAGGTCACGCACCTCAAGCACGGCAGCCCCGGCCCCGCTCATATGGCGTCCGGTCCGCGGCCGGCCAGCGGGCGCAGGGCCCACCGGCGGGACGACAGATGAGCGACCCTCAGCCGCGGGTTCAGCGCGTCCTCGATCGCCTGGCCGAGCAGGAAGCAGCCCATGATCAGCAGCGTGATCACGATCCCGTCCGGCACGATCGCCCACCAGGCGCCGGCGCTGACGGCCGACCGGTCGAAGGCGTGCTCCAGGATCGTGCCCCAGGTCGTGGTCGTCGGATCTTCCAGGCCGAGAAAGGCCAGCGCGGTCTCCAGGTAGATCGCCACGGCCACGGTGAGCACGGTGTTGGCCATCAGCAGCGGGCCGACCTGAGGCAAGATGTGGCGGCCGATGATCCGGGCGTGACTCGCCCCGATCGAGCGGGCCCGCTTGATGTAGACCCGCTCCTTCACGCTCATCACCTGGGCCCTGATGATCCTGGCCGTGGTCGCCCACTCCAGGATGGCGATCACCCCGATCACGTGACTCAGGCTCGGGCCCCACACGTCGGCGATCACCATCGCGAACGCCAGGTCCGGGATGACTAGCAGGTAGTCGGTGATCCGCATCAGGGTGATGTCGAGCCAGCGCCCGAAGTACCCGGACGCGATGCCGACCCCGCCGCCGATCAGCATGGCAATCAGCGTGGCGGCGAACCCGATCACCAGCGAGATGCGTCCGCCGGAAATGATCTCGCTGAGCACGTCGATGCCGCCGTCATCGCAGCCGAGCCAGTGCGCCCCGGACGGCGGCGCGAACACCGCGCACGACCGGGCCGTGGTCGAGTACGGCGCGATCAGCGGCGCGGCCACCGCCAGCACGACGAAGAACACGATGAGCCCGAGCCCGAGCGCGGCCGCCTTGCGCTCGGCGATGGCCTGGCGGATCAGCCCGGCCCGGCCAGGGGCGACCGTCCCGGCCAGGCCCGCCTCGGTCGCGATCGCGCTCATTGCTTGATCCGCGGGTCGAGCCGGAAGTAGGCCAGGTCCGCGATCAGGTTCAGCACGACCACGGAGACGGCCAGCAGCAGGAACCCGCCCTGCAGCATCGGGTAATCGCGCTGGTTGATCGCCTGCCACAGGGCCTGGCCGATGCCGGGCCAGGAGAAGATGTACTCGACCAGGATCGCGCCCCCGACGATCCAGCCCACCGAGAGCGCGACCAGGGTAACGATCGGCAGCAGCGCATTGCGGACGACGTGCCGGGCGATGATGCGGCGGTCGGTCAGGCCCTTGGCCCTGGCCGTCAGCACATAGTCCTCGCCCAGCGTCTCCAGCATCGACGAGCGCATGATCAGCGTGAACTCCCCGTACAGGGTGAGCAGCAGGGTCAGGGCCGGCAGGATCAGGTGCAGCCCGATGTCCTGCAGCCGGGCGAAGGTGGACTGCGTCCCGAACACGCCGGCGTACGGATTCTCCATGCCCGACGTCGGCAGCAGGCCGCCCAGCAGGATCAGCAACATCAGGCCGAGGAACTGAGTCGGGAAGGCGTAGAAGGCGATGGCCAGGTTGGTGCTGACATGATCGCTGGCCGAGCCGCGGCGCCAGGCCGAGAGCACGCCGGTGGCAATCCCGACCACGATCGCTCCCAGGGTGCCGATGGTCACCATCGGGATCGTGTTCTTGAGGTCGTTCAGCAGCAGCCGGGACACCGGCTGCTGGGTGGCGAACGAGATACCGAGGTTGCCGTGGACCAGCTCGCGCAGGTAGATCAGGTACTGCTCCCACTTCGGCCGGTCCAGTCCGAACTCCTTGGTCAGCGCGTGCCGTAGCTGCGGCGTGGCGTGCGGCACCCGGGCCAGGTCGGAGACCACGTTGCCGGGCAGCACCCGGAACAGGAAGAAGTTGATCGTGATCGCGATGAACACGGTGAGGAGCGCGAACCCGATGCGCCTGATGACGTAGTCCGCTCCGCGCATATCCCCGCGCCTACTTCTGGTGCACGGTGAGCAGCGTCTGGGTGGACAGCGAGTTCACCGAGCCCATGACCGGCGCGACCGTGAAGCCGGTCCACTTCGGCGAGTGGGCCTCGATGATGTCCGGGTAGTCCAGGATGATGTACGGCCTGGCGGCGTAGATGTACTGCTGCATCTGCCAGATCAGCTCGTGCCTGGCCGTGGGCTTGATCAGCGCGCTCTGGCGGGCGTACATCTTGTCGTAGGCGGGGTTGCAGTACCCGCTGTCGCTGTTGTTGCCGAGCTGTGCGCAGGTCAGCACCGAGAGCATGAAGTCGGGGTCGACCGGCGGCACCCAGTCCCACATGGCCATGTCGAAGGTCTGGTACTTGTTGTTCGGGGCCGAGATCGCGTTGAACGTCGCGCTGTCGTCCATATTCTGCTGGGTGATCGAGATCCCGATCTTGCGCAGGTCCGCCTGAATGATCTGGAACGTCCGGTCGCCGGTACCGCGCTCGTCCGGCGGGAAGATCACGTTGTAGGACATCGGGTGGCCGTCGGCGATCCTGATCCCGTTCGGCCCCATCTTGTAGCCGGCCTGGTTCAGCAGCTGGTTCGCCTTGGCCAGGTCGAACGGAATGGTGCGAACGTGGGGGTCGTGCCAGTTACCGTCGGCCGGGGCGATGATCGTGCTGCCCGGCTGGGCCAGTCCGAGCCAGGCGGTCTTGATGATCTGCGACCGGTCGGTGGCGTACTCGATCGCCTCCCTGACCAGTGGGTTGAGCAGCTCGCGGTGCGTGGTCTTGTGCGGGTTGGTGTTGATGATGAAGGTCTTCATCGAGATCGACGGCGTGGTCGTGACCACGAAGCCCGCCTTGCGCAGGGCACTGACCGCGGTCGGCGGCGTGTACTCGCCGATGAAGTCGACCTGGTGGTCTTTGAGCGCCTGCACCATCGCGTCGGTGTTGGAGAAGAACTGCAGGCCGAAGCCGTCGATCTTCGGCTTGACCCCCCACCAGTGCGGGTTGCGCTTGAACAGGGCGAACTGGTTGGGCTTGTAGTCGACCAGCTCGAACGGGCCTCCGGAGACCATCGGCTGATTGTTACCAGGCGGAACGTTCTGGAATGTCTTGAGCTTGGCCCCGTTGCCGGTGAAGTAGGGCGCCCAGACCTGCCTGGGCAGCACCGACAGGCTCTGCATCTGAGCGAGCACGTTCGCTACCGGGACGGCATACCGCAGCACGAGCGTCGTGGCGTTCGGCGCCGAGGCTCCGGTCATGTGCGCCAGCAAGCCGGCCCACTGGCCGGCCGGGCCGTTCTCGTACTTCCGCACTGAGTTGATCGTCCAGGCCACGTCGGCAGCGGTCAGCGGCTTGCCGTCGGACCACTGCGCGTGCGCCACGGTGTGGAACGTCCAAGTGCGGCCATCCGGCGAGACGGACCAGCTGCGGGCGAAGTCCGGCACGATCTGCAGGCTGGCGTTGTACTGCACCAGCTTCGGATAGATGTACTGGTAGGCCACGTAGGCGTAGTCCGCCTGGGCCACGAACGGGTTCATCGAGTCGATCGGGTACGTGGTGCCGATGTGCAGCACGCCCCCGGCCGGGCCGGCGCCGGCGCCGTTCGACCCGCACGAGGCCAGGGCGAGCGCGGCGCTGACCGCGAGCGGCATGGCGACCAGCGATCGCACCCATCGGACTGGCACGCGCATATGGAGATCCCCTTAGCCTCACAGGCCGACCGGGCGGCTGCCACCCGCTGCCCAGCCGGATCCGGCGGTTCCGTAGCCGCCCGGTGGCGCAGACAATATACAGAGTATGAGGATTGCGGTGAAGCGCGTCAATCCGGTTCAACAGACTCTAACAGGCGTTCAGGACGAGTTACGGGCTTTATCCGGGTTTAGGGGGTGTGGCCGTCGGCAACCGAGATCGCCGGTTACCGGTCCAGCCACTCCGGAGCAAGGAACTCGATCCAGTGCAGCAGCGCGCGCAGGGGAGATCCGGTCGCGCCTTCCGGCCAGCCGTCGGCCTGGTGTTCGAGAAAAGCGGTCGAGCCGTTATCGATATGCGCCCACGGAACGCCCGAGGTGAACTCCCGCAGGTACATCGCGGCCATCACGGTCGTGTCCTCGCCCTCGGACGGCGTGTTGCGGATGTCGGCCACGGTCGAGTCCAGGTAACGGCGGTAGGCCGGCGGCAGCGGCAGCGCCCAGCCGGGGTCGCCGGCCGCCAGGCCGGACGCGACCAGGCCGGCCGCCAGCCCTTCGTCGGTGCCGAGCACCGCCCACAGCCCAGGGCCGAGCCCGGCCGCATCGGTCAGCGTGGCCACGTCGATCAGCACGGCCGGATCACGCTCGGCCAGGTAGGCCAGCGCGTCGGCCACAACCAGGCGCCCTTCTGAATCGGTGTCCCTGATCTCGCTGGTCACGCCGCCGCGGTGGGTCAGCACGTCGCCCGGGCGCTGGGCCGAGCCGCCCGGCATGTTTTCCGCGAACGGCAGCGCGGCGTCGATGTTGACCGGCAGCCCGGCCTGGGCCGCGCCGCGCAGCACCGCCATGATCGTGGCCGCGCCGGCCATGTCCGATTTCATCCACTCGATCTCGGCCGTGCGCTTGAGTGTCAGCCCGCCGGAGTCGAACGTGATCCCCTTGCCGGTCAGCCCGATTACCGGGCCGTCCCCGCCGCGGTAGGACAGCTCGACCAGCCGGGGCTCGTGCCGGCTCCCCTGGCCGACGCCCAGGATCCCGCCGAACCCGCCGGCCCGCAGTTCCTGGCCGCCCAGTACCCGGATGTCCAGGCCCTGATCGGCCGCCATCGCCCTGGCCTGCTGAGCCATCAGCTCCGGGGTGCTGTCCGCGGGCGAGGCGTTGACCAGGTCCCTGACCCAGTTGGCCAGCCTGGCTACCCCTGCGCCCCGGCGCAGCCCGGCCGCGATCGCGTCAAGGCCGCCCGGCGGCGGGCCATCGCTGGCCAGCACGAGGACCTCCGCTAGGGCCGTCGGCCGCCAGGAGGGAGCGCGCCGGTACCGGCCGAAGCTATAGGCGGCCAGTTCCAGGCCCTCCGCCAGCGCCGCTGCGAGCTCCCTGGCCGGCTCGGCGGAGCCGGCCGCGGGCAGCACCACGGCGGCCCGGCCGTAGCCGGCGATGACCGGGCCGGCCAGCAGCGCCGCCTGCCGGATCGCGCCAGGACCGGCCTGCGCCCGCGGCCCGAGACCAAGGCAGAGCACCGCCGGGGCCGCCAGCCGGCCCAGCGTCAGCGTGCTGAAGGTCTCGCCGGCCGCACCGGAGAACCCTCGCCGGGCTAGCGCGGCCGCCAGGTCAAGGCCGAGCGCGGCCGATACCTCGACCGCGGCCGGACCTGGCTCGGGCGGCCCGGCCGCTCCCGCGACCTGGTCCGCCGGGCCGGCAGCGGCGGTATCGGCGGCGGCGTACCAGGGCAGCACGAGCACATCGGCCGCTACCTCGGTCACCAAGCGGGCCAGGCCGCCCGGGCTGCCCGGGCCGCCGGCGACTGCCTCGAAGCTGATCATCGCTCTCCCGCCCGCATCAGATCAGTAAGACCACGATATCCCGGCTATACCGGCGCAAAAGACATTGAGTATGCAGAGTATACAGGGTACGATTCCGCATGAGCCGTCGGCATGATCACGGGGAGCCGGTCCGCATGAGTTTCGATGCCAGGTACGCGTCCTGGGCGAGCCGCTCGCGAGAGCTGTTCGACCAAGCCAGTGAGGTTATCCCGGGCGGCGCGGGCAGCAGCGCGCGGACCGCCAAGTTCGGCTGGAAGCCCTACCCGCCGTTCGTCGCCCGCGGCTCGGGCTCCCGGATCACCGACGTCGACGGGCACGAGTACGTCGACTTCCTGCTCGGGCTCGGTCCGATGATTCTCGGGCACCGCCATCCGGTCGTGACCAAGGCCGTGGCCGACGCGATCACCGAGTACGGCACCTGCCCCGGCCTGCCCTACCCGCTCGAGATCGAGGCGGCCAGGAAGGTAACCCAGGCCGTGCCGGGCGCCGAGATGGTCAGGTTCACCAACTCGGGCAGCGAGGCGGTCGGCAGCGCGGTGCGGATCGCCAGGGCCTATACCGGCCGGCGGCTGGTGATCAGGTTCGAGGGGCACTACCACGGCTGGCAGGACACGGTCTACTGGAGCAACCACGTCGACCCGGCCGAGGCCGGCCCGGCCAGCCGCCCCCGTCCGGTCGCCTCCGGCCCCGGCGTCCCGGCCGAACTGGAGGACACCCTGATCGTGCTGACCTGGAACGACCCGGAGAGCTTCGCCGCGGTCATGGCCGAGCGGGGCGACCAGGTAGCCGCCGTGATCACCGAGCCCGCGGTGTTCAACACCGGGTGCATCCTGCCCGAGCCCGGTTACCTGGAACTGCTCAGGCGGCTGACCGCCGAGCACGGCGCGCTGCTGATCTTCGATGAGGTGATCACCGGCTTCCGGTTCGCCCGCGGCGGCGCCCAGGAGTACTTCGGGGTTACCCCCGACCTGACCACGATGGCCAAGGGCCTGGGCGGCGGCTTCCCGGTCGCCGCGATCGGCGGCAGCCGCGCGGTGATGTCGATGATCGCCGAAGGCCGGTACTCCCACTCCGGCACCTACAACGCGAACGTCGTCGCCTGCGCCGCGGTCAGCGCCACCATGGACCTGCTGGCCGAACCCGGGCTCTACGAGCGGCAGCGCGCGCTCGGCGAGCGGCTGATGGCGGGCCTGCGCGACCTGGCCGCCGGCACGGGCCTGCCGGTGATCGTGGAAGGCCTGGGAACGGTGTTCCAGCTTTGGTTCAGTGAGCACCCGATCCGCAACTGGCGCGACGCCGAGCGGTTCGCCCGCGAGGACCTGTTCACCACCTGGTGGCAGGAGATGCTGCTGCGCGGCGTGCTGTTCCACCCGAGCCAGTACGAGAACCTTTTTCTGTCATTGGTGCACACGGACGACGACGTTGACGCGATGCTTGACGCGGCAGCCGAGGCCTTCGCGGTAGCCGGCCGCACCCGGCCGCTCGCCGAGGCCCGGAGCTAAGGTTGCCGCAGTAACGGCCGGTGTCGCTTGTGACCCAAGCGCTGGAAATGCCGCCGTGCCCGGACCCGGCCGCGGCGGCTGAAATGCAGGTCTGATGGTTCTGGATCTCGGTGGCAGCCCGCCTGGCGGCGCCCCAGGACCTGGCGACGCCGCGGCCGGGCGGCAGCCGGCCGCCGGCCGCCCTGGCCGGACGACGCTGCTCTACGAGCGGGTGGTCGCGCTGGTGGAGCAACTCATCGCGGATCAGGGCCTGGTACCAGGCGACCTGCTGCCCAGCTACACCGAGCTGGCCGACCGGGCCGGGGTCAGCCTGATTACGGTCCGGCGGGCACTCGACGAGCTGGAACGGTCCGGCCTCGTGCGCCGCCACCAGGGCCTCGGCACGTTCGTGGCCAGGCCGCGGATCCTGGCCGAGCCGGCCAGGACCGGCAGCCTGCTGGCCACGCTGGCCGACGACGGCGAGGCGGCCGCGCAGCTGCGCACCAGCGTGCTCGGCCTGGACCAGGGCGAGCCGTCGGCCGACCTGGCCCGCGCGCTGCGGATGGAACCCGGCCGCCCGGCCTGGCGGCTGCGCAGGCTCCGTCAGCTCGACGGCCGGCCCGCGGTGCTGGAAACCTCGGTCATCCCGGTCGCCCTGGCCCCCGAGCTCGACACCCTCCTGTCCAGGCTCGGCGGTTCTCTCTACGACCTGCTCGCGGCCGAGTACGGCCTGGTCGATTCGTACGAGGAGCAGTACCTCGAGGTGATCGGACCGACCCAGGAAGAGGGCCGGCTGCTCGAGCTGCCGCCCAGGACCCAGGTCGTGCGCATCCGCGGAGTGAGCGCGGACGAGGACGGCGTGCCGTTCGACTGCTTCGAGCAGCTCTACCCGGCCAGCCAGTTCGCGTTCGCCTTCTCCGGCAGCGCGACCAGGCAGCTGCTGCCGGCCCCGGGCAGCCGGGACTGGACCGTGCGGCCGGTGCCGTGATCGATTCCGAACTCCAGGCCGGAGAACTGTTCATCGGACTGGATCTCGGCACCTCGGGGCTGAAGGCGGTCGCGGCCGACCGCGCCGGGGACCTGATCGCCTTCGCCAGCGCCGGGTACCCCACGTCGCGGCCGGTTCCCGGCGCGGCCGAGCAGGACCCGGCCGACTGGCTCGCGGCCGTGCGCGACGCGCTGGCCGCGCTGGCCGCGGACGCACCGCCCGGGCGCTGGGCGGCCATCGGCCTGTCCGGCATGATCCCGACCCTGGTCACCGCGGACGCCCGCGGGGAGGCGACCGGGGCCGCTGTCACCTGGGAGGACAGCCGGGCCGAACCGCAGGCGGACCGGCTGCGAGCGACGTTCGGCCGGGACGGGGGCGACGCCCTGTACCGGATAACCGGGCAGTGGGTGGACGGCCGCTACCTGCTGCCGATGCTGGCCAGGGTCGCGGCCGAGCAGCCGGACCGGGCGTCCGCGACCGCCACCCTGCTCGGGGCCAAGGACTACCTGTTCGGCTGGCTGACCGGGCAGGTCGCGACGGATCCGAGCACGGCGACCGGGTTCGGCTGCTACGACCTGCGCACCGGGAACTGGAACGGCGACATCCTGCGGGCGGCCGGGGCCGCGGCCGGACTGACCGAGCTGCCCGCGCTGCCCCCGGTCTGGCCGTCTGCCTCGGCCCGGCCGCTGCGCGAGCCGGTGGCGCAGGCACTCGGCTGCCCGGTCATCCCGGTCTGCCTGGGCGCGGCCGACTCCGTGCTCGGCGCGCTCGGCCTCGGTGCGACCGCGCCCGGCCAGGTCGCCTACGTGGCCGGAACCAGCACGGTCGTGCTGGGCGTGACCGACCGGCTGGTGCTCGACCCGTGGCACAGGTTCCTGGTCACCCCGCTGGCCGGCGAGGGACTATGGGGCCTGGAGATGGACCTGCTGGCCACCGGGAGCGCACTGCGCTGGCTGGCCGGGCTGTTCGGCGACGACCTGGACGAGGCCGCGGTGCTGGACCTGGCCGCGCAGGTCGATCCGGCCCAGGCGCCGGTCGTCCTGCCGTATCTCAGCCCGGGCGAGCAGGGCGCGCTGTGGGACCCAGGCTTGTCCGGCTCGGTCACCGGGCTGACCTTGCGGCACGACCGCCGTCACCTGGCCAGAGGCCTGGTGAACGGCATCGTGCTGGAGAGCCGCCGCTGCCTG
>DASWAH010000145.1:0-3021 GCA_036391235.1 Streptosporangiaceae bacterium | reverse complement strand
GGTCAGCAGCGGGAGGAGCCGGATGCGAGAGCAGCGGCGTGAGGTCGCCCTGGCCTGCCGGGTGCTGGCCCATGCGGGCCTGGCCGCCGACGTGCTGGGTCACGTCAGCGTCAGGACCGAGAGCGGGATGCTGGTCAGGTGCCGCGGGCCGGCCGAGAGCGGGCTGCTGTTCACCATGCCGGACGACATCCACCCGGTCAGCCTGGACGCACCGGACGGCGACGCCGGCCTCCCTGCCGGCTACGACGTGCCTGGCGAGCTGGCCATTCACGCCGAGACCCTGCGGGCCAGGCCGGACGTGCGGGCGGTGGTCCACGCGCACCCGCCCGCGCTCGTCGCGGCCGACCTGGCCGGGCTGACCCTGCGGCCGGTGGTCGGCGCGTTCAACATCCCGGCATCCCGGATGGCCAGGGACGGGATTCCGGTCTACCCGCGCGGGGTACTGATCCGCCGGGCCGACCTGGCGCGGGAGATGCTGGCCGCGATGGGCGGCAGCCCCGCCTGCGTGCTCCGCGGGCACGGGCTCACGACCACCGGCGCGAGCGTTCCCGAGGCGGTGATCAGGGCGCTGAACATCGAGGCGCTGGCCCGGGTAACGCTGGCCGCGGCCCAGGCCGGCGGCCACCCGCCCGACCTGCCGGATGCGGACGCGGCCGAGCTGCCCGATCTCGGCGGCGGGCTCAACACCGCGTCGGTCTGGCGTTACCACCTGGCCAGGCTGGAACACGACGGGCTCGGCTTGTAAAGGACGATATGGAACTCCCCGCACCGGAACTGCCGGCGGTGATCGCGAACGTGCGCCAGGGCATGATCCCCGCGTACATCTACAACGACGCCGGGATCTTCGCGCTCGAGCGGGACCGCCTGTTCGGCCGGGCCTGGGTCTTCCTGGCCCACGAATCGGAGATCCCCGCGGCCGGCGATTACGTCGTCCGGAGGATCCTCGGCGACTCGTTCATCGTGGTCAGGGACGAGGGCGGCACGGTGCGCGTGCTGTTCAACATGTGCCTGCACAAGGGCATGCAGGTGTGCCGGGCCGAGCTGGGGAACGCCTCGCATTTCCGGTGTCCGTACCACGCGTGGACGTACCGCAATGACGGAACGCTAGCCGGGGTGCCGTTCCACGGCGAGGCCTACGGCGGCGAGGACGGGTTCACCAGGACTGGCCAGCGCCTGCTGCCCGCCCCGGCCACGGACACCTACAACGGACTGATCTTCGCCAGCCTTGACCAGGCCGCGCCGCCGCTGCGGGACTGGATCGGCGACTTCGCGTTCTACCTCGACCTGTACACCCGTCAGTCCGGCGCCGGGGTGGAGCTGCGGGGACCGCAGCGCTGGCGGGTGCGGGCGAACTGGAAGATCGGGGCCGAGAATTTCGCCGGCGACAGCTATCACACGCCGCACACGCACGCGAGCGTGGTCGACATCGGGCTGTTCCGCGAGCCGAAGGCGAGCAAGCGCAAGGAGGGCGCGCTCTACACGGCCGGGCGGGGCGCCGGCACGACCTACAAGCTGCCGCCGGGCGGGTCGTTCTCCGAGCAGCTCCGCTACGTCGGCTACCCGGACGAGATGATCGCCGCGATGGCCGCGACCTGGTCAGCGGCCCAGCGCGAGTTGGTGGGCGGCCCGGGCTTCATGGTGTCGGCGGCCACCTTGTTCCCCAACCTGTCGCTGGTGCACAACTGGCCGCAGATCGACGACGCCGGCACGGTCGTGCCGTTCATCTCGCTGCGGCAGTGGCAGCCGGTGTCGGAGCGGGAGACCGAGGTGCTGTCCTGGTTCGCGGTCGATGCCGCCGCTCCTGAGGCCTTCAAGCGCGACTCCTACAAGGCCTACCTGCTGTGCTTCGGCAGCTCGGGCATGTTCGAGCAGGACGACGTGGAGAACTGGGTGTCGATCACCGACATGGCGGCCGGGTCGATGGCCAGGCGGCTGCTGCTGAACAGCCGGATGGGGCTGACCAGCGACGACCAGCCGCTGAAGCCGCCGATGACCACCTTCTCCGGGCCGGGCGTCGCCTATCAGGGGTTCGGCGAGTACAACCAGCGGCACTGGCTGAGCCAGTGGAGCGATCACCTGGAGGCGCCGTGACCGCCGTCCAGCCGCCGCCGGAACGGCCGGTGCCGTACGGCGACCCGCGGCATCTGGCCGCGCACCAGTTCCTGACCGAGGAGGCGGCGCTGCTCGACGCGGCCGACTACCAGGGCTGGCTGGGCCTGCTCACCGAGGACATCAGGTACCTGATGCCGGTCAGGGTGACGACGGCCCGGGGTGCCGGGTTCGACTCGCTGGCCGACATGGGGCACTTCGACGAGGACGGCTATGCGCTGCGCAAGCGGGTCGAGCGGCTGGCCACCGAGCACGCCTGGACCGAGGACCCGCCGTCGCGGACCCGGCACCTGGTGACCAACGTCCGGACGTTCCTGATGCACCCCGGGGACGGGGAGGGCGGCGACGCGGGCGAACTCAGGGTCGAGTCGGCGCTGCTGCTGTTCCGCAGCCGCGGCGACACCCGGCCGGCCGACTTGCTCTGCGCCGGCCGATCCGACACGCTGCGCCCGGACAGCGCCGCCGCGGCCGGCGGCGCCATCGGGTACCGGCTGGCCAGGCGGGAGATCACGGTCGACGAGTCGGTGCTGCGCACCCAGAACCTGGCGATCTTCCTGTGAGCGGCCTTCCGGTGAGCGGGGCCGGCGCCGCGAGCGAGCGGCCGATCGAGCTGGGCAACGAGTTCAGTCAGGTCGTGGTCGAACGGGTGCGCACTCGTAACGGCGTCCGGCTGCGGATCTCCGTCCCGGCCTCCGGTCGTGAGATCCTGCTCTGCCCGCTCGAGCTCGAGGCGCTGACCTGGGCCGGCCCCGAAGTATTCGGCCGCCTGCTGGCGACCCCGCACGGACCGGACGACCACGGGTCATGAACTGGCTGGACGGCAAGCGGGCGCTGGTCGCCGGGGCCGGGTCCGGCATCGGCCGGGCCGTCGCCGCCGCGTTCGCGGCCGAGGGGGCCAGGGTCGGCGCGCTC
>DASWAH010000144.1:0-6765 GCA_036391235.1 Streptosporangiaceae bacterium | reverse complement strand
GACGACTACCTGGTCAAGCCGTTCGGCCTGGCCGAGCTGCAGGCCAGGATCCGTGCCGTGCTGCGGCGCGTGCGTCCCGGAGGGGAGCTGATCAGGCACGGGCCGCTGACCATCGATCTGCGCACCAAGAAGGTCACGGTGCACGGACAGGAAGTCGCGCTTACCCCGAAAGAGTTCGACATCCTGGAGTGCCTGGCCCTGGACCCCGGCCGGGTCGTGGGCCGGCAGGAGGTGCTGGAATCGGCCTGGGACTCGCACTGGTACGGGCCGACCAAGGTGCTGGACGTGCATGTGGCCGCGCTGCGCCGCAAGCTCGGCGTACCCGGCCTGATCGAGACCGTGTACGGGCGCGGATTCCGTCTCGGCGAGGTCTGACATGGCGCGCCGGATCGCGCTGGTAGTCATCGCGCTGGTAGCGGTGCTGCTCGGCGTGGTCGCGGCGCCGCTCGGAATCCTCACCGCGAGCCAGGAGCGGCACGACTTCCGCGACAACGCGATCGGGGCCTCGGCCACGATCTCCGGCGTTGCCGAGGAGTACCTCGGTGACCGGACCGCCCGCCGCCCCCTCACCAGGGCCATCTCCGGATTCCGGCGCCGCGGCGACCTGGTCTCGGTCTACGACCGCGCTGGCCGCCTGGTGGCCGGCGACGTTGCCGTTCCCGGCCTGTCCGGCGCGGTCATCGCCCGCGCCCGCACCGATCCGGCCACCCGGGTGTACGCCGCCGCCGAGCGGCTGCTGGTGATCAGGCCCGTCACTAACGACGCCCACCTGATCAGGCTGGGCACGGTGGTCCTGTCCCGCTCGGCCGAGCCGATCGACCACCGCCTCGGCGTGCTCAGGGCCTGGCTCGCCCTGGTCTCGGTTGCCGGGCTGCTGGCCGCGGCATTCATCGCCACCGCACTGGCCCGCTGGGTCGGCCGCCCGCTGGCCGCCCTGGAGACAGCGGCCCAGCATCTCGGCGACGGCGATTTCGGGGCCCGGGCGCCGTCCAGTGCCGGGCCGAACGAGGTGCGGCACCTGGCCGCGAACTTCAACTGGATGGCTGCCCGGCTGGAGTCACTGGTCAGCGGCCACCAGGCGATGATGGCGGACGTCTCTCATCAGCTGCGCACCCCGCTGGCCGCGCTGCGGTTGCGCCTGGACGTGCTGGCTCAGGAAACGCCCGCCCCGCTGGCCGAAGAGCTGGCCGGGGCGCAGGAAGAAGTCGCGCGGCTGTCCAGGATGGTCGACGGGCTGCTGGCCGCGGCCAGAGCCGAGAACGTGACCACGACGCCGGTACCGGTCCCGGTCGAGGCCGTGATCCGGGACCGGGCCGCGGCCTGGCGCCCGGCCGCCGAGGAGAAGTCCGTCGCGATCAGTGCAGCGGCGTCCGAGCCGCTGATCGCGCGGATGGGCGAGGGGCATCTCGAGCAGGTGCTGGACAACCTGCTAGCCAACGCGCTCGAGGCGGTGCCGCCGGGCGGCCGGATCTGGCTCAGCGCAGCCGCCGACGGCGGCCGGATCAAGATCGCGGTCTCCGACAACGGGCCAGGAATGACCGCACAGCAGCAGCGGGCCGCGTTCCGCCGGTACGTGTCGGCGACTCCGGGCGGCACCGGCCTCGGCCTGGCGATCGTGCACCGGCTGGTGACCTCGGACGGCGGCGCGGCCGAGTTGTCGGATACTAGGGGCGGTGGCCTCACGGTGACCCTCGACGTGCCGTCCTACCCCCGTGACCGGGTATCTCGCCGCAATACCGGGCCGTTTCCCGCCATCCGGGATCTGTGATACCGAAGCGATCTTTAGCAATTCTGAAGATTTCCTGAACCGGTTCTCCAGGCTGGGTCGGGCAGGCTATGGATGCCTGATGAGAAGGAGGACTCTGCTAATGCGCTGGCCGCATGACAGTGCCATCGTGCGCCGCGACGAGCACCTGGCGCGCACGCGCCGGATCACCGGCTGGGTGGCCGGCGGGGCCACGGCCGCCAGTCTCGGGCTCGCCGCCGCCCTGGGCTTCGCGCTGCCCGGCCACACCTCGAGCGCCAGCGCTCAGCCGACCGGCTCGACCGGCCAGGCGGCCGGGGCGGGCCAGGGCACCGGCACCACCGGATCAGGGAGCTCGCACCGGACGAGGCACCATCACCGCAGGCTGGCACCACCATCGCAGCCTCCGGCCAGCACTGGGGCCCCGCCCGTGGTGTCATCAGGCGGCTCGTAACCGTGCCCGCGCACCTTCTCAGCGCGCCCTTCACCACCGGGACGACGCTGCTGTGGTACACGACCAGAGCCACCGGAATCGTCGCGCTGGTGCTGCTGACCGGCACGGTGATGCTCGGCGTGCTGGGCACGGCCAGGGCGGCGTCGGCCCGCTGGCCCCGGCTGGTGACGGCCGGCCTGCACAAGAACCTGGCCCTGACCTCGGTTGCCCTGGTGGCCGTGCACGTCATCACGACCGTGATCGACCCGTTCGCCTCGATCAGCGTCGTGGCCGCCTTCATCCCGTTCAGCTCGGCCTACCGGCCGCTCTGGCTGAGCCTCGGCACGATCTCCTTCGACCTGCTGCTGGCCGTCATCGTCACCAGTTTGCTGCGAGACCGGCTCAAGCACCGCACCTGGCAGATCGTGCACCTGCTGGTCTACCTGAGCTGGCCGGTCGCGCTCTGGCACGGGCTCGGCACCGGCACCGACACCAAGCTCGCCTGGGTGCTCGGCATCGACGTGCTGTGCGTGGCCGCGGTCGGGTGGGCGGTCTGGTGGCGGCTGTCGCTGACCGCCAGCCCGGCCGCCCGGGCCGCCGGACTGGCCTCGCTCGGCCTTATCCCGGTGCTGACCCTGGTCTTCGTGCTCTTCGGCCCGCTGCAGCCAGGCTGGGCCGTGCGGGCCGGGACCCCGGCCAAACTGCTCGGCAGCCAGGGCACCAGCACCGGCCAGCCTCAGGCCGGCAACTCCGGCGGCAGCACAGGGAGCGGTCAGGGCACCGGTGGCCAGCCGGGCCGACTGGTCAACGTGCGGTTCCGCGGCCGCGTGAGCGTCGCGAGTCCGGGCGCGAACCTGCGGACGGTCACGATCACCGGGCGCACCGTGGCCGCGCCTGTGACCAGCTTCGTCATCGTGCTGCGGGGCACGCCGTCGGGCGGCGGGGTCAACCTGTCGGGCGGGACCGTCAGGCTCGGCCAGCCGGGCGGCACCGCGGCCTGGCACGGCCCGGTCGTGCAACTGTCCGGCCAGACCCTGGTCGCCGCCGTCTCGGGGTCCGGCGGACAGCGTAACGCGGTGTTCACCCTGACCATTCACGGCTCCACGGTGACCGGCACGGTCAGCCTGCAGGCCGGCAACGGGGAGTAAAGCATGGCACCACATGGCGGCGTGGCCGCCCCGCATAGCCCGGCCGCGTCCGGGCGGCACCGGGCTGACCTGCTCGGCCGGTCCTCCCGGCTCACCGCGGGCTGGCAGGACGCAACCGGCCCGGCCAGCCTGCGCGAGCACATGGACAGGTACGGCCCGGTTCCGCAGCTCGGCACCGGCCGGCGCGGGGTACTGATCGACGCCGTCACCCAGGCCGGGCTGACCGGACGGGGCGGCGCCGGCTTCCCGACCGGCATCAAGATGCGCTCGGTCGCGTCCCGGCGCGGGCCCGCCGTCGTCGTCGCCAACGGCATGGAGAGCGAGCCGGCCAGCGAGAAGGACAAGGCCCTGCTGGCCAGGGCGCCGCACCTGGTCCTGGACGGCGCCGTCGCGGCCGCGGTGGCGACCGGCGCCAACGCGGTGCACGTCTGCCTGCCCCGCAGCCGGGACTGGCTGGTCGGCATCGTCGCCGATGCCGTCGCTGAGCGGGAGCGGGCTGGCCTCGACCCGGTCCGCATCGACGTACACGACCTGCCGCATCACTACGTTTCCAGCGAAGAGACGTCGATCGTGCAGTGGCTGAACGGCGGCGAGGCCCGGCCGACCGCCGTGCCGCCGCGCCCGTTCGAGAAGGGTGTCGGCGGCCGGCCGACCCTGCTCGACAACGTCGAGACCCTGGCTCACGTCGCGCTCATCGCGCGATTCGGTCCTGCCTGGTTCCGTCAGGCCGGGCAGGCCGACGCCCCCGGGTCGATGCTCACGACGATCTCGGGCGCGGTCAGCGCCCCTGGCGTCTACGAGATCGAGGTCGGCACCACGGTCGGCGACGTCCTGGCCCTCACCGGCCTGCACGCCGACGCGGGCCCGCTGCTGGTCGGCGGGTATTTCGGTACCTGGCACGACCGCGAGGAGGTCGCGGCCCTGCCGATGGCCGCGACCGGGTTGCGCGCGGTCGGATCCTCACCGGGGGCGGGCGTGCTGATCGCGCTGCCGGCCGGTGCCTGCGGCCTGGCCGAGACGGCCAGGGTGCTAGCCTGGCTGGCCGGCCAGGGAGCGGGTCAGTGCGGCCCTTGCGTGTTCGGACTGCCCGCTATCGCGGACGACTTCTCGCAGCTGGCTGGCGGCCGGCCGAAGGGGCCCGTGCTCGACCGGCTCGAGCGCAGGCTCGGCACGGTCCTGGGCCGCGGGGCCTGCCGGCACCCGGACGGCGCGGTGCGCCTGGCCAGTTCGGCGCTGACCGCGTTCGCGGCCGACGTGAAGTCGCATGTGTCCAGGCGGGTGTGCCTGTCGGCGCGGCACGGCCAGCAGCGTGGTCCGCTGCTGCCTATCCCCCGCCCGGCCGACGCGGAGGTATGGCAGTGAAGCACCGGCTAGCCGTCGACCCGATCGCCTGCACCGGGCACGGGATCTGCGCAGAGATGCTGCCCGAGCTGATTGGGCTCGACGAGTGGGGGTATCCGGTTCTCGCCGATCGCGAGGTGCCGGCCCAGCTCGGGTCGCTAGCGCGCCGGGCCGTCCGGCTCTGCCCCACGCTAGCCCTGCGAGTAGAGGCCGCCAACGCCGACCGGCGGGTACCGACGGGCGGCACCGCCGCCCAGCCAGCACCGAGCCGGGGCACCGACCGCTCCGGCCAGCGGAGGTGAGGCGAGCGTGAGCGTCCGGGCCCAACCGCGGCACCGCAGGGAGATCAGCGAGCCGGCCGGCAATGCCGTCGGCAATGAACGGCTGACGGCGATGACCGGCGCGGTGCTGCTGATCCTGCTGGCCGCCGAGGGCATCACCATCGTCTTCAAGCAGCAGCTGCTCACCGCGCACTTCTTCATCGGCATGCTGCTCGTCGGCCCGGTGCTGCTGAAGATGAGCTCCACCGGCTACCGGTTCATCAGGTATTACACGGGGTCCGAGCCGTATGTCAGGAAGGGCCCGCCCGCCCTGATACTGCGCCTGCTCGGTCCGGTCGTCATCGCCACTTCGATCGGCGTGATCGGCTCGGGCGTCGCTCTTGCGCTGGTCGGCCCCGGTACTGGCGCGTCGCTGTGGCTGTTCTTGCACAAGGCCACGTTCGTGCTGTGGTTCGGCGCCATGACGATCCACGTGCTGTGGTACGCACCGCAGCTGCCACGGCTGCTACGGCGCGGATCGCCGGGGCGGGACCGGGTGCGGGCCGCCCTGGCGGGTGCGGGACAGCGCTGGCTGCTGCTCACCGTGGCCCTGGCCGGCGGCCTGGTCGTCGCGTTCGCGACCTACCACCTCGCCGTTCCGTGGTCCGGCTTCCTAGCCCACGGCGGCGGCTGAGTTAGCCCTAGTCGACCGGCACCAGGAACATCCTTGACCCGGCCGGGGCGATCTGCTGGTAGTCCGCCGCGGTCGCCTTGCCCTCGTCGGAGCCGAACCCGGCCTGAAGGGCCGCCTGGTCGGCGAAGTAGAGCTCGGTGATCCGGTAATACGTCGCCTCGCCGCCGTCAATGGCCGCGCTGACCTTGCCGGTCTCGGTCCGCTGCAGCCCGGGGATCTTGTCCACTAGCGGCATATGGGTGCTCGCGTAGTGCTGGTCGAACGCGGCCGCGTCATCCGGGTGGGTGTACAGAACTACCAGTTTCACGGTCATGCCCCGACGCTACGCTCAGCCGCTGTGGTCTGTCACGCCGGCTAGTGAGCTGCGACGATCGCAACGATGATGCCACCGTGATCGCCACTATGGTCGCTGGCCGTGGCCTGGCCGTCGCGGCCCTGATCAGCTGGCTTGTGGCGGAAGGGCTCGGTGCCTGGATGCTGCGGCGCTGGATGGTCGCCGGCGGCGCCAGGCACCATCGGCCTCGGCGTCTCCACGCTCACGACCTGGACGCCCTACCCGGTCCGCTAAGGTCGCAACCATGGCCGATTCGCCCGTGCCGCCCCGCCAGCCGCGCAAGGTGCTGGTCCTCGCCGCCGATCAGTTCGAGGACATGGAACTGCTGTACCCGGTGTACCGCCTGGCCGAGGAGGGCATCGAAGTCACCGTGGCCGGGCTGGACGCCAAGCCGGTGCACGGCAAGAAGGGCCACGGGCCGGTGCCGGTGGACACCACGGTCAGCGAGGTCGCCGAGCCGGAATACGACGCGCTGGTGATCCCGGGCGGCTACGCACCAGACAAACTGCGCCGGTCGGCCGAGGTGCTGGACCTCGTGCGGAATTTCGACCGGCAGGGGAAGCCGATCGCATTCATCTGCCACGCGGGCTGGGTCCCGATCTCCGCCGGGATCCTGCGCGGGCGGCGGGCAACCAGCGTCGGAGCGATCAAGGACGACATGGTCAACGCCGGGACCGACTGGGCCGACGAGGCCACCGTGGTAGACGGCAACCTGATCTCGGCCAGGACTCCTGACGACCTCGGCCCGTGGATGAAGGCGCTGCTGAACGCGCTCGGCTAGTACTGCTCAGGGCCGGTCAGGGGACGATCA
>DASWAH010000143.1:0-2117 GCA_036391235.1 Streptosporangiaceae bacterium | reverse complement strand
GGCGTCCTTCAGGTGCACGTGGCTGACCCGGCCCCAGTACCGGTCCAGGATCGCCAGCGGGTCGCCGCCGGCCGCGATCAGGTGGCCGGTATCCAGGCAGAGCGCGGCCCCGGTCCGGTCCAGCACCCCGGTCACGCTGTCTTGCCCGGACAGCACGGTGCCGACCTCGTTGTGCAGGCAGGCCTCGTAGCCGCGGTCGGCGCACAGGTCGGCGGCCTCGCCGACCACCCGCTCGATCCGGTCCCACCGCTCGCTGCCGGCCGGCGAGCCGATCAGCGCGACCGTCGGCCTGGGCAGGAACGCCTTGTCCACGCCGGCCGCGACCGCGTCGAATTGCTCGCACACCCCGGCCAGCTCGGCCAGCCCCGCCGCCGGGGTGTCGTCGCTGGTCACGTCGATTTCGACGTAACCGCCGGTCAGCAGCAGGCCGCGGGAGCCCAGCGCGGCCGCCAGCTCGCCGTCCAGGCCGAGGTAGCCGAGCGGGCCGAGGTCGATCCCGGCGTAGCCGGCCGCCTGCACGGCGTCGAGTACCTCGGCGGCCGACGGCACGCCTTCGCGCTTGCCCACCGTGACCTCGAACGCCCCGTAGCTGACCGGCGCGTTGCCAATCCTGACCATCGTGCTCCTATCGGTTGCTGGCTTGCTCGGCGATCCGCAGCGCCGCTATCGCGTCGGCCGCGGTCGCCCCCGTCCCGGCCCGGCCCGTCGTGACCGAGCGGGCGAAGTCTTCGGCCTGGGCCAGAAGGGCCTGGCGGAACACCAGGTCCCCGTCTTCCGGCCGCAGGAAAGGGATGGACTCCGTGCCCTTAGTACCGAACGCCTCGACCCGGCAGATGTCACCGGCCGGGTGCCAGCGGCCCAGGCTGACCAGCGCGGTCCCGCCGCCGTCGAGCTCGGCCACGAGCTGGGCACAGTCCGGGTCGCCCGGCCCGTCGCCGTCCCCGTCCCCGGCGGCGCCGCCGCCGGGCCGGGCCGACGCCACCCGGACCGGGCCGAACTCCTGGCCGGTCAGCCAGCGCACCTGGTCGAATTCGTGCACGCCCATGTCGGCGAAGATGCCGCCGCTGGCGGCCCGGAACGCCACGGGCGGTGGCGCCGCGTCCCACTGGTAACAGTTGACCGCGAGCACCTCGCCGAACTCGCCGCCGAGCATCCGTTCCCGCAGCGCGGTCAGCTCGGGCACGAACCGGCGCCAGTACGCCACCTGCAGCGGCAGCCCGGCCGCCGCGGCGAGCTCGGCGCAGCGGGCGGCCTGCCGGGCGGTCAGCCCGCACGGCTTCTCGCACAGGACGGGCAGCCCGGCCGCCAGCACCCGCCCGGCGACCTCGAGGTGCCGGTCGGTCGGCACGGCGATCAGCACCCCGTCCAGGCCGCCCGCCGTGAGCAGCTCGTCCAGGCTGGCGGTCACCGGGGCCCCGGTGACCGCGGCCGCCGCCGCGGCCGCACCCGGGTCGGGCTCGGCCACCCCGGCCACCGTGATCAGCTCGGACCCGGCGATCGCGGCCAGGTGCGTCCGGCCCATCCGGCCGGCCCCGGCGACCCCGAGCCGGAACTCCCCGCGCCCTTGTCCCTGCGTCATCGCTCGTCCTCGCGCAGCGCGCCGTCGGCCATCCGGCCGTCGGCGGTCCAGCGTTGCTCCAGCTCGTCCGCCAGGTCCAGCGCCGCCCTGGCGTACCGCTGGATCCAGCCGATCCGCACCGGGATCACCCGCTCGGCCAGCTCGGCCTCGGGCGCGTGCTGGTCGACCAGTGCCCCGCCCTGCTCGTCCGGATAGGCCAGCGAGTCCAGGCTGCGGATCAGCCGCCGCCGCAGGAACTCCTCGGTGCCGGCCACCCGCACGGTGCGGCTGCCGAACCACTCCTGCCCGGCCGAGTCGGTCGCGGTCGCGGTGACCGTGAGCCACTCGTCACCGTCGCCGGACGTGGTCTCGATGTGCCAGGCCGACGACCCTGGCCTGACCTGCCCGCCGGCGACCTGCCAGGCCGGTCCTGACAGTCCGGCCGCGGCCGTCTGCCCGCCGTCGGCGTACCAGCCGATCGGGCGGCCGGCCCCGACCATCTCGCCTTCCCCGATGTACTCGTCCTCGGCGCACACCGGACCGTGGATGATCAGCGGCC
>DASWAH010000142.1:0-4229 GCA_036391235.1 Streptosporangiaceae bacterium | reverse complement strand
GTCGGCCGGGGCGAAGACCGACTGGCTGCGCGCGAGGTGGCCGGTCGGCTGCTCCTGAACCGGTCCCGCCGTCGCCTGAGCGGCGGCGGCGGCCGACGATCGCAGGAACGTGCCCCGGCCGACCTCACGTGAGATCTGGTCCTGGGCGGCCAGGATTCCGAGCGCATGCCTGATCGATGACCTCGTGACCCCCAGATCCGCGGCGAGCTGGCGTTCGGTGGGGAGCCGTCCGTCAGGACCGAGGCCGGCCCGTATCGCATGGGCCACGATCTGCCTCGCCAGCCTGACGCCGCGGCTGTCCGCGCCGCCAGCGTCCGCACTGTGCACTGTCGTGCTGCTCACTGACCTGCCGCTCACTCTCGCCCCGCGTGGGCCGCACCGCCCATCCCGCCCAATCCTACCAATGTTCTGGACTGAGCTGCAGGCCTCACTCTCCGAGCCGACCATCGACGTTGACCGGCCAAGTAATATCCAGGCTTGACCCGATACATGCCGCGCCCTATGCTCCAACCAATCAGCCATTACAACCAAATTGGGTCGCTTGCCAATCGGTGAGCAGGCTGGAGGCCGGCATGCGGCTCGCGACACTTCGTACCTCCCGCGGCCTCCGTCTGCACGTCGCAGGTCCCGGCGGGTACGTAGACGTCGCCGACGCGACCGGAACGCCCGCGTTCGCCGCGTTGTCCGCTGTGCTGGCCGCCGGGCCGGACGCGCTGACCAGGATCGGGAACGTCACGGGCGGCCCGGGCGCCGAGCCGGAGGCCGGGGACTTCGGGCCGGCGGTGCCCGACCCGCCGCGCATCCTGTGCCTGGGCGTCAACTACAGCGAGCACGCGATCGAGGGCGGCCGCGCGGTGCCGACCTGGCCTGAGGCGTTCGTCCGGTGTTCGGGAAGCGCGATCGGGCCGTATGACGATCTGGTCCGCCCCGCCCTGACCAGCCGCTTCGATTTCGAGGGGGAACTCGGCGTCGTGATCGGCGCCGGCGGCCGGTACATCCCGGCCGCTCGCGCGCTGGACGCCGTGGCCGGCTTCGTCGTGCTGAACGACGCAACGGCCCGCGAGTGGCAGCGCGCGGCGACGCAGTGGACGGCCGGCAAGAACTTCGAGGGAACGATGCCGATCGGACCCGAGCTGGTGACGCCCGACGAGGCGGACGTCACTGGCCTGACGCTCACGACGACCCTGAACGGGCAGGTCATGCAGTCGGCCAGCACCTCGCAGATGATCGTGGACGTGCCGGGCGCGATCGAGTTCTTCTCCTCGTTCACCACGCTCCGGCCGGGCGACGTTATCGCGACCGGCACCCCCGGCGGCGTCGGGTTCGCGCGCACTCCGCCGGTCTGGCTGCGGCCGGGAGATGTCATCGAGGTAACCGTGCAGGACATCGGCACCATCCGCAATCGCGTGGTGGCCGAGGACGCGGACCTGTCCGGCTGGCGGTGGCAGCCGCCCGGGCAGACCCCACCTGGGCTCTGACGGCCCACGACGAGGCAAGGACGAGGCAGCGAGGTGATCCGGGTGAGTGCAACCACTAGCCAGGCGAGGCCGGCCATCCGTCACCGCGGCTGGTGGCGGCGCCCGGCGGTCGTGATCGCCGCCGCCGGCCTGACGGCTGTCGCGGCGGCCTGCGGAGGGAGCGCGGGCTCGTCCTCGCATTCCGCCCTGACGTTTGCCGACGTCGCGCCGTTCAGCGGGCCCGATGCCGCGCTGGGCCCGATCTACCTGGTGTCCTGCGACGGGGCCGTGAGCGCCATCAATCAGGCGGGCGGCATCCTCGGGCACAAGGTGTCCTGCACGAGCGCGGATACCCGCGGTGAGCCGGCCGACGCGGTGCCCGCCGTCGGCAACCTGCTGTCCACGGCGAAGAACCTGAAGCTCGTGATCGGCTGCACATCCGATGAGGCCGCCTCGGTCGTGCCGGTGATCAACAAGGCCAAGGTCGTGATGTTCTGCATGACCGGGCAGTCGGAATTCGATCACGTCAAGTACCCGTATTTCTACCGGCTGGTCCCGCCTGACCTGGCCGAGTCTTACGCGATGACGGTCATCGCCCAGCGGCTCGGGTACAAGAAGATCGCCCTGGCCTTCGGCAACGACATCGGATCACAGACCTTCGTGCAGCCGGCGGTGGCCGCGGTGGCCAAGGCGGGGCTGCGCGTGGTGGCGAACGAGACGCTGGATCTCAATGCCACGACCTTCCGCACCGAGGCCGCGTCGATCGTGGCGGCCCACCCCGACGCCATCATGACCGAGGCGCTCGGGAATGCCGACCCGACCTTGTTCGCCGAGATCAAGCAGCTGAACGGGGGCAAGATGATCCCGATCATCGGCACCTCGGCCGCGATCTCGCCGGTGTTCTACGCCGCCTGCGCCAAAGCCGTCGGGGCGAGCGCCTTCGCGGCCAGTTTCCACGCCGACAATCTGGTCACCGCGACCAGCGGGCCGGCCTACCAGGCGTTCACCAAGGCGCTGCTCTCCGTCAAGGGCAAGGTGAGCGGGGCCCAGACCGGTGATTTCACGACGTACTTCACCGCTCCCGGCGCAGTGCACCTGTACGACGGGATGAACCTGGCTGCGCTCTCGATGGTCGCGGCCAAGAGCACCGACGTGGCCAAGTGGAAGCCGTGGATCGCCAGGATCGGCAACGGCGTTCCTGGCGCGGTGGTCGTGCACTCGTTCGCTCAGGGGGTCGCCGCGCTGAACGCAGGCAAGAAGATCCGCTACATCGGGCCGGGCGGGCCGACCGCCTTCGACGCCTACCACGACTCGCCGGGCATCTTCCAGATCGACACCTACTCCACGTCCGGCGCCGTCCAGGTGGCCGGCACGATCACTGCGGCCCAGCTCAGGGCCGTCACCCCATGACGTCATGAGCCTGCTGCTCGCGGCCGTCGGGTTCGGCCTGATCACCTCGGCCGTGCTGGCCATCGCAGCAGTCGGCTTCACGCTTCAGTTCGCCGTCACCGACGTGCTCAACCTTGCTTTCGCGGCGGTCATGACGGCAGGGGCCTTCACGGCCTACCTCGTCAACACCGCTGGCCTGTCGGTATGGGCGGGCCTGGTGGCGGGCATGGCGGCCGGGTCGCTTCTGTCGGCGCTGCTCAACTACCTGGTGTACTCGCCGTTCCAGCGGCGCGGGGCGGCTCCGATCACGATGGTGATCGTCTCTCTCGGCATGGCCCTGGTCGTGGAGTTCGGCATCGCCGCTCTCGCGGGCGGCGTCGGCGTCTCGTACCGGATGAGCCAGGGCACCACCCTGCGGCTCGGCGGCCTGGTGCTCACCACCGTCCAGATCACCATCATCGCGATCAGCATCGTCG
Source organism: Streptosporangiaceae bacterium (assembly GCA_036391235.1). Lineage (GTDB taxonomy): Bacteria > Actinomycetota > Actinomycetes > Streptosporangiales > Streptosporangiaceae > Chersky-822. The sequence goes on along the minus strand of DASWAH010000142.1, from coordinate 907 downwards.
TGATGGCGGGCGTGCACGTCCTGCTGCGGTATACGCGACTCGGCAAGGCGATGCGGGCGACGGCAGCTAACCGGATGCTGGCCAGGAACTGCGGCATCCGGACCGGCCGGGTGATCGCCGTGACCTGGGCGGTCACCGGAGCTCTGTGCGGACTGGCCGGCACGGTCTTCGGGATCGACGTCGGGACCTTCGACTCCTCGAGTACCGACATCTTCCTGATCCTGATCCTGGCCGCGGTCTTTCTCGGCGGCCCGGGCCACGCCTATGCCGCGATGCTCGGGGCACTCGTCATCGGCCTGGCCACCGAGGTGAGCGCGGCCTACATCCCGGCCGACTACAAATACGTCGTCGCCTTCGTGATCCTGCTGGCAATGCTGGCGGCCCGGCCATCCGGGTTGCTGGGAGCCCGGACGTAACCGGGGGCGGGGCATGTACTACCTGATCATCTTGCTGGTCTACGCGGCAGTGGACGCGATCGCCTGCCTCGGCCTCAGCCAGCAGTTCGGCGTGGCCGGAGTCACCAACTTCGGCTTCATCATCTTCCAGGCGGCCGGCGGGTACACGGCGGCGATCCTGGCGCTGCCCCCCGACACCGCCAACGGCGGGTTCCAGTCCTACATCGGCGGCTGGAACCTGCCCTTCCCGCTGCCCTGGATCGGTGCCGCCGTGGCCGGCGGCCTGATCGCGCTGCCGTTCGCGTTCCTGTTCGGGCGGCGGCTGCGCGGCGACTTCGCCGCCGTCGGGCTGCTGGTCACCGCCGTGCTGCTGAACCTGCTGGTGACGAACTACCGGCCGTTCCTGAACGGGGACGCGGGCCTGTCGCTGATCCCGACCCCGCTGCGCGGGCAGAACATGTTCAGCGTGGAGCCCCTCAGCTACGAGTGGGGCTTCAGCATCGGGGCGATCA
>DASWAH010000141.1:0-4566 GCA_036391235.1 Streptosporangiaceae bacterium | reverse complement strand
GCAACTACGTCACCTGGGTAGGCATCGACGGCTACTACTACAAGCCGAGCTGGGAGTTCGCCCCGCTGTTCGGCCCGGCCATCAAGGCGGTCCGCACGCTCACCCGCGATCCCATCCTGATCTCCGAGACCGGGGCCTCGCCGAACGCGGGGAAGGCAGCCAAGATCACGAACCTGTTCGCCGGGATCAAGGACTACGGGTTGCTGGGACTCGTATGGTTCAACCGCCAGAAGACCAGGGACTGGCGGATTCAGGCCCCGCCCGCGGTCGCCGCGTTCCGCGCCGGGGCCAGTGACTTCACCCTGGTGCGGCCATGACCAGACCAGACGGCAGGCGCCGGGGGGCGTCGGTTCGCGCGGCCGCCGGCCAGGGCCCGGCCGGCGCGCACCGCATGCCCGATCCGCCCCGGCAGCGGCGGTTCAGCGCCGGGATCCGGCTGACCGCGATGATCGTTTCCTTCGCCGCTGCCGTGGCCACGTTCCTGACGCTGACCGTGGTCAGGCCGCACGGGCAGTCCGACACGCTGGGTACCACGCCAGGCTCCTACCTCGGCGTCTACGTCACCGGGGTGCCGCGCTCCTTCCAGCCGGTGCATTCGTTTGTGTCCGCGACCAAGGTCAAGCCCAACCTGCTGCTGTATTACAGCTCGTGGTGGGAGCCGTTCAGGACCGGATTCGCGGTGCGCGCCGACCAGCACGGGGCGGTGCCGATCGTGCAGATCAACCCGCTTCGCGTGAAGCTGGCGGACATCGCGGACGGCACCTACGACCGGTACATCAACTCGTTCGCGAAGGACATCAGGCGGTACGGGCATCCGGTGATCGTCGGGTTCGGCCACGAGATGAACGCGCAGTGGTCGCCGTGGGGCTACCGGCATGCCAACCCGGCGACCTTCGTCGCGGCCTGGCGGCACATCGTGAACCAGTTCCGCAAGGACAAGGTCAAGAACGTCACCTGGCTGTGGACCGTCAACGTGGTGGACCCGCATGCCCACTCGAGCGACCCGCGGCCCTGGTGGCCCGGGGACAACTACGTGACCTGGGTCGGCATCGACGGCTACTACCGCCGACCTTCCTGGAAGTTCGCCGCGCTTTTCGGCCCCACGATCAAGGCGGTGCACATGCTGACCAGGGCTCCGATCCTGATCTCCGAGACCGGTGTCGCGCCGTCGGCAGGCAAGGCGGCCAAGATCCCGAACCTGTTCGCGGGGGTGAGGGCCTACGGCCTGCTCGGCCTGGTCTGGTTCGACGCGATCGCGCACCACGACTGGCGGCTGGACGATGAGGCCGCGATCCTGGCCTTCCGCCGCGCCGCCCGCCAAACCCCCGCCACCCGCTAAGCCGCCGGAGGGCCGGGCGGGGGGTCAGGACGCTTCTAGTTTGAGTAGGCCGGCGCTGGTCGGCGAGAAGCCGCAGGCTCCCAGGTAGAACGGGCGCAGCCGGTCCTCGAAGTCGACGTGCAGGTACTCGCATCCGGCGACCCGGGCGCCGTCCCTGGCCCTGGTCACCAGCGCGGTGCCCACGCCCCGACGCCGGACCCGGCCGGCCACCATCACGTCCTGCAGCCAGGCGTGGGCCGAGCCGTCCCAGACGACGTTCACGAATCCCGCCAGCCCGGCCACGTCGCGGGCCGTCACCCAGCCCAGGCTGTATCGCCCGGTCATGGTCGCCCAGTCCGGGTCCTGGCCGGAGTCATCGCAGGCATCAGCCCCGAACGCCTCGGCATGCAGCGCGCTTACCTCGGCGCTGGCGAACGGGCCGCGCCAGCGGTAGGCAATGCTCACGTGCTCACTGTAAGATCCCGGCGCAAGCCATTAACCCGCTTGGAACCACCCCAGAGCCCAGTGCTCGTCGGGCTGCGGGGGAGATGCTCCGGGCCGGTTACAGGCCGGCCGGGAACGTGATCGTCTGCTGCGCGATCAAGGGCCGGCCGACCTCGAGCTGGATCTGGGCGTGCGCGTTCAGCGGGATGTCGCGCGGGTTGCCCCGGTAGACCTTACCGTTGTAGATCGCGACGACCCGGCCCTTGACCGGGCCGAGTTGCGCCCGGCCGAGCGGCTGGCCCCACTCGTCGAAGAAGTCGCCGAGGGTGAAGGTCCTGTGCACGGGTGACTCGACGTGGACGATTCCGTCCGGAGCGTGCGTGTGCAGCCAGTACAGGCAGGTTCCGCCGGCGGCGACCGGACCCTGCGAGGACTGCTGGGTGGTGGAGCCGGGGATGCCGATGCCCGCCGGGACCTGGCGCTGGCTGCCGTCGACGAAGATGGTCAGGTGAGCGTGGATGTGGAAGAGCGATTGCTCGCTTGACTGGCAACGGATGCCGTCAACCGGCTGGCCGGCCGCGGCCGAGGCCCGGCCGGCCAGGACGGAGGCCGCCGGGATCGGCACGCCCTCGAATCCGTTCGGGCCGGCCGCGGGCGCCGCCTGAATCGACCCGAGCGAGCGAAGCGAGCCGGGGTGCAATGACGGAGAGCTGATGCCTCCCGATGCGCCGGCCTTGCCGCCGCTCGTCACGGCCAGCGCGATGCCAACGGCCACGGCGACCGCCAGCACGAAAGCGCCGGCTCCGGTGAGAATCCGGCGCCGCCTGACCCGCCGGGCCTCCTCGGCCCGCATCTGCGCGACCCTGGCCCTGGCCATGTCGCGGTTCCTGCTCGCCTTCGACACCGTGCGCTTCCTTTCCGCGGGACGGCAGATCCGTTCCGACTCACGTCAGGGCGCGCTCCGGCCGCAACGGTGCTTCCCCTCGCCTCCTCAACTACTAACGGATAGCATGCCCGATCTGTTCGGCCGGGCTCCCTGGCAATGACGGACGCAGGTCAGCGAGTTTCAGGCCGAAGCCGCCGCCGGAGCGGCGCTGGACCTCCCGGCCCACGGGCCCGCCGGGCCGGCCGCACCGCCGGACTCGTCGAGCAGCCGGGGGCCGGCCGCCCTGATCAGGACCACGGCCCAGGTGCGCAGCGGCCGCCAGGGCTCGGCCAGTTCGGCGAACTCCGCCGGCCCGGGCGGCCCGGCCAGCCCGTACAGCTGAGCGGTGAGGGCAAGCGCCTTCGGCTCGGCGACCGGGAGCACATCGGCGAAGCCGGTACCCCGGATCACGATCAGCGAGGAGTAGAACGGCCCGACGCCCTTGATCTGCTGCAGGTCCGCGGCCGCGGCGTCCGGCCCGAGGGCCTGCAGCCGGTCGACCGCGAGCTGGCCGGCCTGGGCCGCCTCGGCGACGCCGTGCAGCCGGGCGAGCTTCTCGACCGGGATGCCGGGGAACTCGCCGACGGCGAGCAGCGCTTCAGGCGTCGGGAACGCGGCCAGCCGTTCGCCGGCCAGGTCGAACACCGCGCCGTGGGCCTCGCTCAGCTTCTGCCGCACCGCCATCATCTGGCTGGCCGGCCGCCGCGCGCTGAGCACGGCCCAGGCGGCGGCCTCGTAAGGCGAGTAGAACAGCGGCGGGCGCAGCCCCGGTGCGACCTCCTGCAGTCGCCCGATCACCGGGTCCCGCCGCCCGATCCTGACGAACTCCTCGCCGTCGTGATCTAGCGACAGCACCCTGGCGACCTGCCGGCTGACCGCGTCGAGGTCCGGGCCGGTGCCGTCGGGGACGCTGACCCGGCCGCGCACCAGGCCGTCTTCGCCCTGGCGCACCTCGACGCCGGCCTGGGCGGCGTAGCCGTCCAGGCAGAACGCCAGCCGCATCACACCGTCCCAGCTCGCCCCCAGCCGCTGCCCGAACCCGAACATGGCCGCCTCGGCCAGCGAAAACGGCCCGCGCGGGGCGATCGTGAAGTCCTGGCCGGCCATGGCAGCTCCTTCAGTGCGGCGGGATGCAGCCATCGTCGCAACCGGGTCCGACAGTGCTGGCCGGTCAGAGCCGGGAGAAGCGGTCAGTGCCCTTCGCGGCGGTACCGCCGTTCCCAGCTGCGCTCCCTGATCACTACGCCGTCCCGCCGCAGCTCGCGCCGGAACCGGTACCGCAGCGTCTCCTCGTCGCCGTCCAGGTCGAGGGCCGAGCTGAAGATCAGCAGCCGGTCGGGCAGATGCACCTCGGTCCTGGCCTCGCCGCGGGCGCTGGCGCGGGCCGGGTCGGAGTCGGCCACCTCGTACCGCAGGTACTCTTCGTCGATCACCCGGCCCCAGCCGAACTCGTTGCCCGCCGTGCCGCGCCAGGCGATCGAGGCGGTCCCGGTGTCGTCACGCACCAGCGTCCACCGGACCGGCAGCACGTCGCCCCAGGAGCTCACGCCGGGCAGGGACTCGCCCTCCTCGGGCGGGGCGAAGGACGGAGCGGGCCGCGACTGCGCGGGCACGACCGGCAGCACCAGCCGAGTCCCGGTAGCGCCGAGCCGGACCATGGCCGTTGCCGGATGCGGGGTCGGCCAGATCATCGGCCACATGGCGTTGGAGATGGCCAGCCGGATCCGGTGGCCGGCCGGGAATACCCACGAGCAGGCGTGCAGCGGCAGCGGCAGCCAGTCAGGCTCGGCCTGTGCCCCGGCGCCGCCCGGACCGGGGACGGGAACAGCCGGGTCACGCAGCGGGTCGGGCTGGCCGGACCGGCCGCCCCCGGCCACCA
>DASWAH010000140.1:0-2464 GCA_036391235.1 Streptosporangiaceae bacterium | reverse complement strand
CGAGGCCGGCGATGGCGGTCGACTGGGCCCACCGGCGCAGGAAGTTCAGCGCGACCTCGGCGATGCCGAGCCCGATGGCGGCCAGGCCGATCGGCACGAGCAGGCCGTGCCCGCGGCCGAGCCGGGCCGAGGTGGCGATCGGCCCGTCGATCGCGGCCTTGGTCAGCAGCGGGATGACGATCTCGGCGCCCGCGCCGAGCAGGGCCCCGGCCAGCATGACGGCGATCTGCCCGTACCAGGGCCTGAGGAATTCCCTGACCCGCCAGAGCGCGGCGCCTGGTGTCTGCGGGGCCGGCGCTGTTCCTGCCGTGAGCCGTGAGTCCTGGAGTTCCCCCTGCACGCTTACGTTGCGCTGAGCCCCCGGGTTAGTCACCGCGGGATGCTAACTGCAGGCTGCGTTCATTGTCACTTTCTTTTCCGGTCGTCCACGGGTGGCGCGAGAACAGCTGTTTCTGGCAATCTGGCGAAGCGCGTCGAAATGTAGTCGGGGGGCGACGCGGTCAGGGAGGCACCCGTGGAACATCGCGATTCCTGGGACAGGTCCGTGCCCCTGGCCGCGCCGGTGTCCGCTCCGGCCGCCGCCGGGCTGATGACGGCGTACGACGACGGCGTCCGCGCGGTGCTGAAGATCGCGGCCGGGTTCACCCAGGCGGCCTGGGAATTTCCCACCCCGTGCGAGGAGTGGCGGGCGGCCGACCTCGCCGCTCACCTGCGCTGCGTCGCCGAGGACTACCACGAGTACCTCGACGAGGCACCCGAGAGCAGGCTGTCGAAGCTGCTGGCCTCTGGCGCCCCCGGTCCGTCCATCGCGCGCAAGCTGGCCAGGCAGAATGCGGCCGAGCTGGCCGTGCTGCCGGAGGCGATGCCGGATCGTCACATCGCGGCGTTCGCCAGGTCGGCCGCCAGCTACGCGATACGGGTGACGCCGCTGCTCGACCTGCCGCATCACAGCTACCGCGGCCGGGTGATCACCGTCGCCGGGATGGCCGGGGCGGCCTGCGTCGAATGGCACGTGCACGCCTGGGATCTGGCCGGGGCGCTGGGGCTGGACTACCGGCCCGCCCGGCCCGAGTACGTGCGCGCGGCCTGGCTGGCCGGGATCGCCCAGGTGCCGCTGCAGCCGCACGACGATCCCTGGGTCGCGGTGCTGCGATCGTCGGGGCGGACGGCCGGCTGAACCCGCCGTTTCCCGGCACTGCGATGATGGCCAGCGGGAACGGAAGGGGCTGACCGCAGATGGCATTCGACGTGAGCAGGGTGCGGGCGAGCTATCCCGCGCTGGCCGACGGGTACGCGTACCTCGACGGCGCGGCCGGGACCCAGGTGCCGGCCGCGGTGATCACCGCGATCGGGTCCGCTTACGAGGCGGGCCTGGGCAACGCAGGCGGTGCGTTCCCGGCGTCCGAGCGGTCCACCGAGATCACCTGGCGCTGTCGCGAGGCCGTGGCCGACCTGGTCGGCGGTGACCCGCGCGGAGTCGTGCTCGGGCCGAACATGACCACGCTGACCTACCGGATGGCGGCCGCACTGGCCAGCACCTGGCAGCCGGGTGACGAGGTCGTGGTGTCGCGCCTGGACCACGACGCCAACGTCCGACCCTGGGTCCAGGCCGCCGGGCGGGCCGGCGCGCAGGTGCGCTGGGCCGAGGTGGACCCGGTGACCGGCGAGCTGCCGGCCGAGCAGTATGCCCGCCTGATCGGCGAGCGGACCAGGCTGGTCGCGGTCACCGCGGCCAGCAACATCATCGGCACCAGGCCGGACGTCGCCGCGATCACCGGGCTGGCCGCCGCGGCCGGGGCGCTGAGCTACGTCGACGGCGTGCACGCGACCCCGCACGGCCCGGTCGATGTGCGCGCGCTCGGCGCCGACTTCTACGCCACCAGCGCCTACAAGTGGTCGGGGCCGCACATCGGGGCGGTGATCGCGAGCCCGGAACGGCTGGAGTCGCTGCGGCCTGACAAGCTGGTGCCGTCGCCCGATGAGGTGCCCGAGCGGTTCGAGCTCGGCACGCCGCCGTTCGCCGACCTGGCCGGGGTGACCGCGGCGGTCGAGCACCTGGCCGGACTGGACGACGACGCGACGGGCAGCCGCCGGGAGCGCGTGCTCGCGTCGATGGCCGCGGCGCAGCGGCACGAGCAGGACCTGTTCGCCATCATGCTGGGCGGGCTGGAGGCGATGGGGCACGTCACCACCTACGGCAAGGCAGCGGCGCGCACCGCGACCGCGTACTTCACCGTGGCCGGGCTGACCCCGGCCGACGTGGCCGCCCACCTGGCCAGCCGCAAGGTGAACGCCTGGAACGGCCACAACTACGCGTGGGAACTGACCGGAGCGCTGGGCATCAGGTCGGGCGGCAGTGCCGTCCGGGCCGGCCTGGTCCACTACAACGACGCCTCCGACGTGGCCAGGCTGCTGGAGGCGGTCGCCGAGCTGGCCTGAGGTCGGCCAGGCGGGGCGGTCAGGC
>DASWAH010000139.1:0-10629 GCA_036391235.1 Streptosporangiaceae bacterium | reverse complement strand
CGGGACGAGGCGCACCGGTTCGCGATCACCTATCACCGGGCCAAGCGCACTGCCGCCCAGCGGGCCAGCGCGCTGGACGACCTGCCAGGCCTGGGCCCGGCCAGGAAGCAGGCGCTGCTCAAGCACTTCGGCTCGATCAAGCGGCTCAGGCAGGCCGGCCCTGAGCAGATTGCCGAGGTGGACGGCTTCGGCCCGCGCCTGGCCGAGGCGGTCGCACGGGCGCTGCGGGAAGGCCAGGATGGGGATGCGCAGGCCGGGATCCGACCTGGCCAGCCAGAACGGGGGACCATCAGATGACCAGCCACGGCGCTGGCAGCCCGGCAGCCAGCAGCCCCGGTGCCAGCTACCACGGTGCCAGCAACCACGGGGCCAGCTACCCCGGGGCCAGCTACCCCGGGGCCAGCTACCACGGGGTGAGCAGCCACGGGGCCGCACCTGAGATCGTGATCATCACCGGGATGTCCGGTGCGGGCCGGTCGACCGCGGCTAAGTCGCTGGAGGACCTGGACTGGTTCGTGGCCGACAACCTACCGCCCGCGCTGCTGGTTACGATGCTCGACCTGGCCCGCCGGGCCAGGGCCGACGTGCCGCGGGTAGCCGCGGTGGTGGACATCCGCAGCCGGGCGTTCTCGACCGACATGCAGTCTTCGATCACCGAGCTCGATGCACTCGGCGCGCATCCGTTCGTGGTCTTCCTCGAGGCCGGCGACGAGACCCTGGTGCGCCGGTTCGAGAACGTCAGGCGGCCCCACCCGCTGCAGGAGAACGGCCGGGTGGTCGACGGCATCAAGGCCGAGCGTGACCAGCTCGCCGGGATCAGGGAGCACGCGGACCTGATCATCGACACGACGGCGCTCAACATCCACGAGCTGCGGTCGCGGGTGCGGGACGCGTTCGGCAACGAGAGCGACACCGCGGTCCGGGTCAACGTGGTCTCGTTCGGCTTCAAATACGGCCTGCCGGTCGACGCCGACATGGTCGCGGACTGCCGGTTCCTGCCCAACCCGTACTGGATCCCTGACCTGGCCCCGCAGACCGGCCAGGACCGCCCGGTCAAGGAGTACGTGCTCAGCCAGCCCGGTACCGAGGAGTTCATCCGGTCCTACCTCCAGGTGCTGCAGATCACGCTGAACGGCTACGAACGCAGCGGCAAGCGATTCCTGACCCTGGCGGTCGGCTGCACCGGCGGCAAGCACCGCAGCGTGGTAGTCGCCGAGGAACTGGCCTCCCGGCTCGCCGGTCCGTGGCCCGGCGTCCAGGTCGCCCATCGCGATCTCGGGCGTGAGTAGGCCGGCCAGGCGCCGGGTCGTCGCGCTCGGCGGCGGGCATGGCCTGTTCGCCTCGCTGTCCGCGCTGCGCCGGGTCACCAGGGACCTGACCGCGATCGTGACGATCGCCGACGACGGCGGATCGAGCGGGCGGCTGCGCCGCGAGTACGGAGTGCTGCCGCCGGGAGACCTCCGGATGGCGCTGGCCGCACTGTGCGGCGACGACTCCTGGGGCACGACCTGGAGTAAGGTCGTGCAGCACCGGTTCGGCGGTCGCGGCGAGCTGGGCGGCCACGCGGTCGGCAACTTGCTGATCGTCGCGCTGTGGGAGCTGCTCGGCGATCCGGTCGAGGGCCTTGACTGGGTCGGCCGGCTGCTCGGCGCGCACGGCCGGGTACTGCCGATGGCCTCGGTGCCGCTGGACCTCGAGGCCACGGTAGAGGGGATTGACCCGGATCGTCCCGGTCAGGTCCGCACGATTCGCGGTCAGGTGGCCTGCGCGACGACCACCGGGCAGGTACGGTCGATGTCACTGGTTCCTGCCGACCCGCCCGCGTGCGCCCAGGCGGTGCAGGCGGTCGCGGAGGCAGACTGGGTGGTGCTCGGCCCCGGATCGTGGTTCACCAGCGTGCTCCCGCACCTGCTGGTGCCCGAGCTGGCCCGCGCGCTGGTCGCCACCCCGGCCCGGAGGCTGGTCACGCTGAACCTGGCGCCCCAGCCGGGGGAGACCGAAGGGTTCTCCCCGCGCGCACACCTGGAGGTGCTGGCCCGCCATGCCCCGGACCTGGCCGTCGATGTCGTGCTCGCCGACACGATGGCGGTAAAGAACACGGCGGCCGAGCTGACCGAGGCGGCGGGCCAGCTCGGCGGGCGGCTGGTGCTGGCCGACCTGGCGATGGCCGGCCGGCCTGACCGGCACGACCCGCTGCTGCTCGCGGGCGCGCTGGCGCGGATTTTCGAGGGGGAGTGAGAGTGGTGGCGCTGACCAGCCTGGTCAAGGACGAGCTGAGCCGCGTGAACGTGGTGAAGCCGTGCTGCCGCAAGGCCGAGGTGTCCACGCTGCTGCGATTCGCCGGCGGCCTGCACCTGAACAACGGCCACATCATGGTCGAGGCTGAGCTCGACACCGGCGCCGCGGCCCGCAGGCTCCGCAAGGACATCAACGAGATCTTCGGGCACTCTTCCGAGCTGATCGTGCTGGCCCCGAGCGGGCTGCGCAAGGGCAACCGGTACGTGGTCAGGGTGAGCAGGGACGGCGACAGCCTGGCCAGGCAGACCGGCCTGGTGGACGGCCGGGGCCGGCCGGTGCGAGGGCTGCCGAGGCAGGTCGTGGCGGGCAGCACGTGTGACTGCGAGGCAGCCTGGCGGGGCGCCTTCCTGGCTCACGGCTCGCTGACCGAGCCAGGCCGCTCGATGTCACTCGAGCTGACCTGCCCTGGCCCCGAGGCGGCGCTGGCGATGGTCGGCGCGGCCCGGCGGCTGCGGATCCAGGCCAAAGCCAGGGACGTGCGCGGCGTCGACCGGGTCGTGATCAGGGACGGCGACGCGATCAGCGCGATGCTGACCAGGCTCGGCGCGCACGACAGCGTGCTGGCCTGGGAAGAGCGCCGGATCCGGCGGGCCGTCCGCGGCACCGCCAACCGGCTGGCCAACTTCGACGACGCCAACCTGCGGCGCAGCGCCAGGGCGGCCGTCGCGGCCGGCGCGCGGGTCGAGCGGGCGCTGGAGATCCTCGGCGACGAAGCGCCCCAGCACCTGATCGAGGCCGGCCAGCTGCGGATCAAGCACCGTCAGGCGAGCCTGGAGGAGCTGGGCCAGGCGGCCGATCCGCCGCTGACCAAGGACGCGATCGCCGGCCGGATCCGGCGGCTGCTCGCCCTGGCCGATAAGCGCGCGAGCGACCTCGGCATCCCGTCCACCGAGGCGCACCTGACCCCGGAAATGCTCGCGCCCTGAGCCGCCCCGGCCAGGACGAACGGCCTTTCCGGCCGGGATGACCGGCCCTGCCGGCCATATCCGCCTGGTGTTAGTGTGCGCGTGGCGAAAGAGATAGAGACATCGAGCGCGACGACGCGAAGGGGAGCAGCGCGGTGACGGTCAGGGTAGGCATCAACGGGTTCGGCAGGATCGGACGGAACTTCTGGCGTGCGGTGCACGCGCTGAACACCCCGAATATCGAGATCGTGGCCGCGAACGACCTCGGTGACATCAAGACCTTCGCGCACCTGCTGAAGTACGACACCGTGCTGGGCACGCTGGACGTCGACGTCTCGGTGGCCGACGGCAGCATCATGGCCGGCGACTCCAGGATCAAGTGGCTGGCCGAGCGTGACCCGGCCGCCCTGCCGTGGGCTGACCTCGGCGTGGACGTCGTGATCGAGTCCACTGGCCACTTCACCAGCCACGACGGCGCATCCAAGCACATCGAGGCGGGGGCCAAGAAGGTCATCATCTCGGCCCCGGCCAAGGGCGAGGACATCACGATCGTGATGGGCGTGAACGACCACGCCTACGACCCGGCCGCGCACACGATCATCTCCAACGCGTCCTGTACCACGAACTGCGTGGCGCCGATGGCCAAGGTCCTGCTGGACAACTTCGGCATCGTCAAGGGCCTGATGACGACCATCCACGCGTACACCAACGACCAGGTAATCCTGGACTTCGCGCACAAGGACCTGCGCCGGGCCAGGGCCGGGGCGCAGAACATCATCCCGACCACCACGGGCGCGGCCAAGGCCACCTCACTGGTGCTGCCCGAGTTGAAGGGCAAACTGGACGGCATGTCGATGCGGGTGCCGGTGATGGACGGCTCGGTCACCGACCTGGTGGTCCAGCTCGAGCGCGCGGCCACGGTCGACGAGGTCAACGAGGCCTACCGCACCGCCGCCAGCGAGGGCTCGCTCAAGGGATACCTGCACTACTCGACCGACCCGATCGTGTCCTCCGACATCGTCGGGACGCCGTGGTCGTGCACGTTCGACGCGCCGCTCACCATGACCGCCGGCGACCAGGTCAAGGTCATCGGCTGGTACGACAACGAGTGGGGCTACACCAACCGGCTGGTCGACCTGACGTCGCTGGTCGTCAGCCGCCTGGGCGGCTAAGACGATGCACAGCATCGCCGACCTCGACGTCGGCGGGCAGGTCGTGCTGCTGCGGGCCGACCTGAACACCCCGCTGGACGGGACCACCATCACCGACGACGGCCGGATCAGGGCCAGCCTGCCGACCATCACCGCGCTGGCCAGCCGCGGCGCCCGGGTGCTGATCGTCGCGCACCTGGGCCGGCCCAAGGGCGACGACTTCGCGGCCAGGGCGGCTGGCGGCCCCTCGCTCCGCCCGGTCGCCGACCGGCTCGGCGAGCTGCTCGGCCGCAAGGTGGCGTTCGCCGCCGACGTGGCCGGGCCGTCGGCCCGCCAGGTCGCCGCCGGCCTGGCCGACGGCGACGTCGGGCTGTGCGAGAACGTGCGCTTCGAGCCCGCCGAGACCAGCAAGGACGACGCGGTCAGGGGCGAGCTGGCCGCCCGCCTGGCCGCCCTGGCCACCCTGTACGTCGGAGACGGGTTCGGGGCCCTGCACCGCAAGCACGCCAGCGTCTTCGACGTGGCCGGCCTGCTCCCGCACGCGGCCGGCGAACTGGTCCAGGCCGAGGTGGCGGTGCTGCGGAGACTGACCGAGCACCCGGAGCGGCCGTACGTGGTCGTGCTCGGCGGGGCCAAGCCGTCGGACAAGCTGGCCGTCATCGCGAACCTGCTCGACAAGGCCGACCGCCTGATCATCGGCGGCGGCATGTCGTACACGTTCCTGGCCGCCCAGGGCTTCGAGACCGGCAAGTCGCTGCTGGAAGCCGATCAGATCGGCAACGTCAGGCAGGTGCTGGACGAAGCGGCCAGGCGCGGCGTGGAGATCGTCCTCCCGGTCGACCTGGTCGGCGCGGCCGGCTTTGCTGCCGACGCCGAGCACCAGGTCTACCCGGCCGACGCGTTCCCGGCCGACCGGGAATCGCTGGACATGGGCCCGGCGACCAGGGAGCTGTTCGCGGCCAAGCTGGCCGACGCCGCCACCGTGTTCTGGAACGGCCCGGTCGGGGTCTTCGAGTTCCCGGCCTTCGCCGAGGGCACCCGTGCGGTCGCCCAGGCGATCGCGGACGTGCGAGGGCTCACGGTGGTCGGTGGCGGCGACTCGGCGGCGGCGGTACGCAAGCTCGGCTTCCCCGACAGCGCCTTCGGCCACATCTCCACCGGCGGCGGGGCCAGCCTGGAGTACCTGGAGGGCAAGGAGCTGCCGGGACTGGCGGCCCTGGAGGCCACCGGATGAGCAGCGCGGACAGCGGCCGCAAGCCGCTCGTGGCCGGCAACTGGAAGATGAACAACAATCATCTCGAAGCGCTGGCCCTGACCCAGAAACTGGCCTTCCGGCTGACCGACAAGGACTTCGCGGCAGCCGACATCGCGCTGCTGCCGCCGTTCACGGCGCTGCGCAGCGTGCAGACGCTGGTTCAGGGAGACAAGCTCAAGCTGCAGTACGGCGCCCAGGACCTGTCACCGCATCCCGACGGTGCCTATACCGGCGACATCAGCGGCCGGATGCTGGCCAAGCTGGGCTGCTGGTACGTGCTGGCCGGGCACTCCGAGCGCCGCCAGTACCACGCCGAAGGCGACGAGCTGGTCAACGCCAAGGTCAGGGCCGCGCTGGGGAGCGAGATCACGCCGGTGCTGTGCGCCGGCGAGCCGCTGGAGGTCAGGGAGGAAGGCCGGCACCTGGAGTACACGCTCAGCCAGGTCGACGGCGGCCTGGCCGGCCTGACCGGCGAACAGGTAGCCGGCCTGGTGATCGCGTACGAGCCGGTCTGGGCGATCGGGACGGGCCGGGTCGCCACCCCGCAGGATGCCCAGGAGGTCTGCGGAGCCATCAGGGAGCGGGTTTCCGCACGCCATGGGCACGAAGCGGGGGCAGCATTGCGTATCCTTTACGGGGGATCAGTGAAACCCGACAACATGCCCGCCATCATGGCGCAGTCAGATATAGACGGCGCACTAGTAGGCGGCGCCAGCCTCGATCACGAGGGATTCGTCAGGATCTGCCGTTATCGCGACGAGCTGGTGCAAGCCTGACCGGTGGCCCGGAGGGACGACTTGTAGTGGTTATCGCGTTTTCTATCGTCCTGATCATCACGAGCTTGCTCATGGTGCTGCTCGTGCTGTTGCACAAGGGCAAGGGCGGCGGTCTGTCCGACCTGTTCGGCGGCGGCATGTCGTCGTCATTGGGTTCGTCGTCGGTCGTGGAGCGAAATCTCGACCGGATCACGATCTTCACTGGGATCCTGTGGTTCGTCTGCATTGTCGCGCTCGGTCTGCTACTGAAGTGACGTGCGGCCGCCGCAGCGTCGCGGCGCCCAGCTCAGGACCGGCGGTTCACCGGAAAGAGGCCAGCATTGAGTAGTGGTAACGCCATTCGCGGCAGCCGCGTCGGCGCAGGACCCATGGGCGAGGCAGAGCGAGGCGAGGCCGCACCGCGAGTGCGCGTGTCGTTCTACTGCTGCAACGGTCACGAGACGGTACCGAGCTTTGCCAACGACGCGCCGGTCCCTGACACCTGGGACTGCCCGCGCTGCGGGGTCCCCGCGGGCCGGGACGCCACCAGCCCGCCGCCGCTGCCGCACGCTGAGCCGTACAAGACCCACCTGGCCTACGTGAAGGAGCGCCGCTCGCCCACCGACGGCGCGGCCATCCTGGCCGAGGCGCTGGAGCGGCTCCGCCAGCACAGCTAGGCCCGGACGTACCTGGCCAGCAACGCGCCGCCGTCTTCGAGCAGGCTGGCTAGCCGCAAGCCGGCCGGCCGGCCGGCCGGATCGTGGCTGGCCAGGATCCGCCCGGCCGCATGCCCGCCTTCCAGCAGCGGGCTGGTGGTCAGGCAGAGCTCGTCGAGCAGGCCTTCGGCGGCAAGCTGGCCGAGAAGGCTCGGCCCGCCTTCGACCAGGATGCGGCGGAAGCCGCGGTCGCGCAGCTCGGTGACCGCCGCGGTCGCCGTGACGGAGGCGGGGCCGGCCACGACCACGTCGGCCACTCTGGCCGCCTCGGCCCGCTTGGCGGCATTGGCCCGCTCCGTGGTCAGCACGATCGTGCGCGGGCCGTCCGGGCCGAACAGCCGGTCGCCGAGGTCCAGGTCCAGGCGGCTGGTGACCACTGCGATCGGCGGGAGCGGACGCCCGGCCCGCAATTGCGGCCACAGCTCGTCCGCCTGGGCCTGCCGGTACCGCTCGGCTCGCACCGTGCCCGCGCCGGCCAGCACTACGTCGGCCAGGCTGCGCAGCACCGAGAACACCAGCTTGTCGGCCGCTCCGGACAGGCCACCGGACCGGCCGTCCACGGTCACCGCGCCGTCCACGCTGGTCACCATGTTGGCCCGCAGCCACGGCCCTTCCGGGTAGGCGTAGATCGCGCCGAGAGCCCTGACGAGCTGATCGATCTCGGCCGAGGCGGCCGGCGGCCGGATGCGGGCAGCCGCGTCGAGCGGGTCGGCCGGGCCGAGCAGCGGGCCTGCCTGGTCTCCGTCCAGCGGGAAGATCTGGCGCACGTACGGTCCTCCTGGCAGTCCGGCCGCGGCAACTGGGGCGAACACCGGCAGATACCCGGAAATGGCTCGGAAATGTCGGCCCGGAGCGGGTCGCGGGTCTAGCATGATGCGCCATGCGACTTCTCGGCGGCATCATCGCGGTGGCGGGCGTGTCGGCGCTAGCGGCGGGATGTTCGGCGGCGGCTGGGCCGGCCCCGGCCGCGGCGGGCCGGGCTCACCAGCACGTGCGCCGCGCCGCCCGCGGCCAGGCGCAGCCCGAGGTGGTGGCGGCCAGAAAGGCCACGTCCGCCGCGATGCCGGCGCCTGGCAATCCGGACGGGCACGCGTTCGTCCCGGCCGCCGGGCGGGCCGTCAGCACGGCCAGCCCGACCACGGTGATCGGGCGCGGTACCCCGGCCGGCTGCACCTCGGCCGCGGTCGTCGGCGCGGTCGCCAGGGGCGGCGTGATCACGTTCAACTGCGGGCCCGCTCCGGTCACGATCGTGATGCACGCCACCGCGAAGGTGCGCAACACCAGCACCCGGGTGGTGATCGACGGCGGCGGCAAGGTCACCCTCAGCGGCGGGAGCGTACGCCGCATCCTGTATATGGACACCTGCGACAAGCGGCAAGTGTGGACCACGTCGCATTGCGACAACCAGGCCACGCCCCGGCTGGTCGTGCAGAACATCACGTTCGCGCACGGCAACTCGACCGGCGATACCTTCGATGGCGGCGGCGGCGGAGCGATCTTCGACCGGGGCGGCCAGCTCAAGGTGGTCAGCTCCCGTTTCATCGGCAACCGCTGCGACCGGACCGGGCCTGACCTCGGCGGCGCCGCCATCCGCGCGCTCAGCCAGTACCGCAACCGCCCCGTCTACGTCACCCGCAGCACCTTCACGGGCGGCTACTGCTCCAACGGCGGCGCGCTGAGCAGCATCGGCGTCTCCTGGACGGTCCTGAACAGCCTGATGATGCACAACAAGGCGATCGGCTACGGGGCCAACCCGGCCAGGCCCGGCACCCCGGGCGGCGGCAGCGGCGGCGCCATCTACAACGACGGCGACAAGTACACGCTGAAGGTGTCCGGCACGATCATCAAGTACAACCACGCCCGCGAGGGCGGCGGCGCGATCTTCTACGTCAGCAACGACCGGACCGGCACGCTGATCATCGACCACTCGACCCTGCACGACAACCCGAACAAGGGCTTCTCCACGGCCGGGTACCCGGGCATCTTCTTCCTCGGCCACGGGCACCCGGTGGTCATTCACTCGACCATCAACTGACCAGTCAGGACGCCGCGGCCGCGTCCCTGGCCGCTACCGGCGCGCGCCCCGAAGCACCACCATGGCCCGTGACTCCACCTCGACCCGCAAGGCGGACCCGTCGGCCGCCGCCGCGGCGCCGGCCGCGGCCGGCTGCCCGGGCGCGACCACGACCGCCTGGGCCGGCCCGGTGTCCACGACCACCTGCCAGGATGCGCCGGCCGAGCCGAGGTGCGGCGGGACCGCGAACGTGACCGGGTCGCTGTGCGCGTTGATCAGCAGCACGAAATCCTCGTCGGTGATCCGCTCGCCGCGCGGTCCCGGCTCGGTGATGGCGTCCCCGTTCACGTAGACGGCCAGCGCCTTGGCGTAGCCGGAATTCCAGTCGGCCCCGGTCATCTCGGCGCCCGACGGGGTGAGCCAGACGATGTCCCGCTGGCCGTCGGCCGAGTCGCCCGCCCGCCCGCTGAAGAACCGGCGCCGGCGGAGCACCGGGTGCGCCTTGCGCAGCGCGGACAGCGCGGCGACGAAGTCGATCAGGTCTGCGTGCTTGACCGCGGCGTCCCAGTCCACCCAGGAGATCTCGTTGTCCTGGCAGTAGGTGTTGTTGTTGCCGAGCTGCGTCCGGCCGAGCTCGTCCCCGGCCAGCAGCATCGGGATGCCCTGGGAGAAGAACAGCGTGGTCAGGAAGTTGCGGATCTGGCGCTGGCGCAGCGTGTTGATCTCCGGGTCGTCACTCGGGCCCTCGGTGCCGCAATTCCACGACCGGTTGTCGTCCGAGCCGTCCCGGTTCCGCTCGCCGTTCGCCTCGTTGTGCTTGCCGTCGTAGCTGACCAGGTCGGTCAGCGTGAAGCCGTCATGGCAGGTGACGAAGTTCACCGAGGCGACCGGGCGCCGGGCGCTGGTCTCGTACAGGTCGCTCGAACCGGTCAGCCTGGACGCCAGCTCCGGCAGCCGGCCCGGCTCGCCCCGCCAGTAGTCGCGGACGGTGTCGCGGTACTGGCCGTTCCACTCCGTCCACAGCGGCGGGAACCGCCCGACCTGATACCCGCCCTCGCCGACGTCCCACGGCTCGGCGATGAGCTTGACCTGCGACACCAGCGGGTCCTGCTGCACCAGGTCGAAGAACGCCGACAGCCGGTCGACGTCGTGCAGCTCCCTGGCCAGAGCTGAGGCCAGGTCAAACCGGAATCCGTCGACGTGCATCTCGTCGATCCAGTACCGCAGCGAGTCCATGATCAGCTGCAGCGTGTGCGGGTGGCGCACGTTTAGGCTGTTGCCGCAGCCGGTGTAGTCGAGATACACGGACGGGTCGTCATCGGCCAGCCGGTAGTACGCGGCATTGTCGATGCCGCGGAAGCTGAGCGTCGGCCCGAGCTCGGCGCCCTCGGCAGTGTGGTTGTAGACGACATCCAGGATCACCTCGATGCCGGCCTGATGCAGCGCCTTGACCATGGCCTTGAACTCGGCGACGTGACCGTGCGCGGACGTCGCCGAGCCGTAGCGCTGGTGCGGGGCGAAGAAGCCGATGGTGT
>DASWAH010000138.1:0-4551 GCA_036391235.1 Streptosporangiaceae bacterium | reverse complement strand
CCAGGCCGTGCCGCAGCAGATGCACCTGGACCTGACCGTGCCGGACCGGGCCGCGCTGGAGCGGCAGCGGGACCGGGCGCTGGCGCTCGGGGCCGAGCAGCGGCTTGACCGCACCGGCGATCAGGACGAGCCGCTCTATGCTTTCGCCGATCCTGACGGGCACATGTTCTGCATCTTCGTGGCCTAACGGCGGGTCAGCGGACCGGGGCCGCGGTTGGCAGCACGCGCCAGCGGAGCCCGTTCCAGGACTGCGCCAGGGGCAGCAAGCCGCCCGCGGAGTTCACAGCTCCGCCGGTCGCGATGCAGCCGCTCCGGCGCCAGCACGACACGCCTTCCAGCGAACTCCCGTGCTCGCCCGGCGCCAGCGCCGGAGGCTGGTGCCACGCACGGCCATGCAGGACGAGTGCCATGATGCCACGGCAGTTGGCCGTCAGGTTGCAGTCACCGACGGCCAGGCACGCGGTCGCCGATCCGCAGGCCACGTTGGCCACCAGGGGCGTTCTGGCCGGGCTGGGCAGCGGCGTCCAGGTCCGGCCGTCCCACCGGAGCGAGAAGAAACAGTGCTGGCCGAGCGGCTGCGGCAGTTGGTGGCAGTGACCGCGCCAGCCGATCGCCACGCAGGTCGCCCGGGTGCGGCAGCTGATCCCGGACAGGTTGGCGAACCGGCCGGGGCTCGGCGGATGGGTGGCCCGCCAGTTCCTGCCGGTCCAGTGCAGCGCCCGGCTCAGCGACCGCGTGCCGGCGTGGTTCTGCTCGGAACCCACCGCCAGGCAGTACGACACGGCCGGGCACGAGACGGCCTGGAGTCCGATCCCCGGCCTGGGCAGCGATACGACCCGCCACGACACGCCGTTCCAGACCTGTGCCGCATCGCTGCCCACGGCCAGGCAGAACCGGCGAGCCGCGCAGGAGACGGCTTGCACCCGGGATCCGGCGCCCTGCGGGGTCTTGACCGCCCACCATCTCGTGCCGTCCCAGAGCTGGGCTGAGGCGTTGCCGACGGCCATGCAGAACGTCGTGCTCGGGCAGGACACCGAGCTCAGCCGGCTGGTCACGGCGCCGGCGTCCATGATCCGCCACCGGCGGCCGTTCCAGCGCTCGGCCAGGGACCGCCCGGTGCCGGAGTCGGCACCCACGGCAACGCAGAACGTGCTGTTCACGCAGGAGACGGCGGTCAGGTAGGAGCGCGGCGGACCGGGGCTCGACGAGGCGACGGTGGTAGCGGTGCCTTGGGTGGCGGCCGGCGAGGTGCCCGCGGTGACCGGCGACCCGCAGCCGCAGACGGTTGCCAGGGCGCCGAGGATCATGATCGCGGCAGTCCGGTGCGCGGGGCGGTTCAGAATGATCATGGATCTCTACCTCGCCGGGCCGAGCGCTGGGGGGCGCGGACCGCCTGCCCCTGGCTTAGACGTATGAGCGCGTGCCACTGTGCCAGAACTGACTCGCGTTCTGCGTCATTTACTGGCCGAGCCACTCGATCCACCGGCCGGACGGGTGGGCGCGGGCGAGCGGTCGCGCATGGTCGTCGCCGCGATCGAAGGTGCGGGCGCCGAGCACGGCGAACACGCCATCGCGCTGATAGCCGGCGATGAGCGACGGCGGAAGGGCCAGTTCCTGGACGCTATCGCGGCCCGGCGGTCCGAGCGGGACCAGCGGGTCGAGGGACAGCCAGGTCACCGGCCGGGCGCGGCCGGCCTGCTGGAGGATCGCGAGCAGGTCGGCGCGTCGCTCCGGCGGCAGGAACACGGCGAGGTAGGCGTCGATCACGACCACCGGGTGGTGCTCGCTCAGCCGGGCCAGGACGGCCGGGAGCTCGTCGATCACGCCCGCGGCTGCGGGAAGTAGGCGGCCAGCGGCTGAGGCCGGTCCCGCCGGACCAGATACGAGATGGCTGCGCTGGCCAGCAGGGCCGGCAACCGGTCGCCGGCAGCCCGGCCAGCTGTTTCAGCAGGTCCTCGTGCCCGGCGATCGCGGTGAACAGGCCCGCCGTCAGCCGCCAGGAAGCAGGCGCATCCGGCGGCGACCATCCGGCCGCCACTTCCAGCGCCTGCGCTCGCACCTCGTCAGCCGACGGCACCTCAGCTCCCCTACCCACGGCAGACTTGCGGCTACCGTGATCGGCATGCACGTCGATGAGGTGACAGGGCTGGCGGCCGAGCTGGCGGGCGTCCGCCGGAGCGTGCGGGACGGGATGGCCGAGTGGCGGTATCACGGCCGGCTGGTCGCGCGGCAGCTTGACGACGAGCAGCTGGTGATCAGGGCCGATTTCGGCTACCGGGACTCGATCCTGCGGGCGTTCCCGGCCACCTTCAGCGTGCCGCCCAGGTACGCCAGGCACATGATGGTCGTCGCCGACCTTGCTGTCGGCGACCCGGGCGCGATCGAGGATGCGCTGGTTGCCGCCTGGGAGCTGCAGCGCAGCGCGGATTGACCCGGGATCTCAGTAAGCGCGGGCGAAGATGAGGCGCTTGCCGTAGGCGGACGGCTTGCCGCAGCGGACGCACGGGCCGTGCTCGGCCTGGCCGTCGAGCGGGATGCAGCGGGGCGAGGCCGAGGTCTCGGCCTTGATCTCGTCCTCGCACAACGGCTCGCCGCAGTGCAGGGCGAGCGCCCACCCGGTCGCCACGGCGGCAGCGAAGTCGGGCCACGAGTCGACGGTCGCCGTGTGCTCGTCGCGGAACTCGGCCGCCCGCCGGGCCAGCATCGCCTGGAACGCAGCCAGCTCGGCGGTCAGCCGCTCCGGTGCGTCGCCGAGCTGGATGGCCTCCTTGGCCGCCTCCGGCTCGGGGTAGTTCAGGCGGCGGGACAGCAGCGCGGTTCCGGCGGCCAGGTCGCGCGGGCCGAGCTCGAGCCGGAGCGGTACGCCGCGCATCTCCCAGTCGTTGAACTTGAACCCGGGCGACAACTGCGGCCGGTCGTCGACGTGCGTTCTGATGCCCGCGGTCCGCAGCGCGCCGGCCAGGCTGGCCGCGGCCGCGGCGGTCGCCTCGCCCTGCTCGCCCCGGCCGATCGGGACGATCACGACCTGATACGGGGCGACGGCGGGCGGCAGGACCAGGCCCTTGTCGTCACCGTGGGTCATGATCACGCCGCCGACCATCCGGGTGCTGACGCCCCAGGATGTCGTGTGGCACAGCTCGGCGGTACCGGCCTCGCTCGTATAGGTGATGCCGAACGCGGCCGCGAAGTTGGTGCCCATGTAGTGCGAGGTGCCCGCCTGCAGAGCCCGGCCGTCCCGCATCATCGCCTCGATCGTGAACGTCCGCTCGGCGCCGGCGAACCGCTCCCCCGGAGTCTTCTCGCCCGGCACGGTGGCCAGCGCCGCGACGTCGACGGCCAGATCTTGATAGAACTCCAGGGCAAGCATGGTCTCGGCCAGCGCGTCAGCTTGGGTCGCGTGGGCGGTGTGACCCTCCTGCCAGAGGAACTCGGTCGTCCGCAGGAACATCCGTGGCCGCATCTCCCACCGCAGCACGTTGGCCCACTGGTTCAGCAGCAGCGGCAGATCCCGGTGCGAGCTGATCCACCGGGCCATCATCTCGCCGATCACGGTCTCCGACGTGGGCCGGATGACCAGCGGCTCGTCGAGTTCCTTGCCGCCCGCGTGGGTGACCGTGAACACCTCGGGAGCGAACCCCTCGACGTGCTCGGCCTCGCGTTGCAGGTAACTCTGCGGGATCAGCAGCGGGAAGTACGCGTTCTGGTGGCCGGTCGCCTTGATCCGGGCGTCCAGGTCGGCCTGGATCAGCTCCCAGATCCGGTAGCCGTACGGCCGGATCACCATGCTGCCGCGGACCGGTCCCCGGTCCACCAGCTCGGCCCGGAACACCACGTCGTTGTACCAGGCGGAGAAGTCCTCGCTCTGCGGAGTCACGCTGCGCTCGTCCCGGGCCATGCCTCAGGCTACCGACGCGGCCAGCTCCCGCCGATTGAATTTGCCGCCGCCCCGCGGCGACCCCGTGATGGCCTGCCGGATCGCTAAGGTCGGTCAGGTGGTGAATCAACCCCGTTCGGTCTGGAAGCTGCCGAAAGGCGAGGACGACGAGGTGGCCGCCGAAGGCACCGGCCGGATACTGGCGCTCTCCGACGGCGTCTTCGCGATCGCGCTCACGCTGCTGGTATTCGGAATCGCCGTGCCGGCCGCGGCGTCCGACGCGGCGCTGCCGCACGAGCTGCTCCGGCTATGGCCGAGGTACCTGGCTTACGCCCTGAGCTTCCTGGTCATCGCGCGGTTCTGGGTGAGCCATCACGTCGGGTTCCGGCTCGTCGCCCGGTACGACCCGGCGCTGGTCTGGCTGAACCTGCTGTTGCTGCTGTTCGTCGCGTTCCTGCCGTTCCCCACCGCCGTGCTGGGCCAGCACATCGGCTCCCCGGCCGCGGCCGTGCTGTACGCGGCTTCGATGGTCCTGCTGTCCGGGGCGCTGGCGGGCTGCTGGTGGTATGCGTCCGGCCGCGAGCGGCTGCTGCAGCCCGGCGTCAGCCCGAGCAAGATCAGGGGCGTGCGGGCCAGGACGTTGTCCGGGCCCGTCATCTTCGCGGCGACCGTGCCGA
>DASWAH010000137.1:0-4216 GCA_036391235.1 Streptosporangiaceae bacterium | reverse complement strand
CCGTAGCCCGCAGCGGTCCCCTTGCCCGGAGTGGCCGGCGGTGCGCCGCCGCTTGCGCGCGGCGTCTGGTCGGCGGGCGCCTGGCCGGGCGCCGGCTGAGGTTCGGTTGGCTGATCATCGCTCACGGCGGACACCTTACTTTCTGCGGGCAGTTCCGCCTCGGACGTCGCGGATTCCCGCTGGACCGGGGCATGCCCAGCATCGCGGGCGCCGGTGCGACCGGCGTGCGGGCGGCATGTGAGTTTGATCAGAACCGGCGGCTGCCGCGCCCGGTCCGTTTCCGGACGGCGAACTGAGGTATCTAGTCGCTCGCCGCCAGGTGGCGGCGCCGAGCCCGCGAGGGGTGCAGCGTGAACGGACCAGATATCAGGCAGTCGATCGCTGACTCCCTCGGGCTGCTGAGGGCGCACCGGGCCGGGGACATGCCGGCGGTCGCCGAGGTGATCTGCGCCATGTCCGGCGACGAGGTGTACCGCAGTTACCTGGCCCTGCTGCTGATCGCGAACCGGCTCGCGAGCGAGGTCGACCGGGTCCGCGAGTCGGTCGGCCTCGATGGGGGTCACGCCGACGCCCTGCTCGCGCACCTGGCCGAGCACGCCTGACCGGGGCACCCGGACTGCGCGAGTCAAGCGATCGCGCGCTCGAGCAGCGAACGGTTGGTGAGCATCCACGAGGCGGACCTGGCGCGCCAGGTGATGGCCCAGGCGTAGGGGTATCCGTCCCGCGTGCGCGCGCTCACGGAGTCCTCGGTGTTCGCGGCACTGACGGCCTCGGCCCGGGCGTCGTGCACGGCGAACGCGATCATCTTGCCGACGAAGTCCGCGCGGTCGCGGCGAGACAGGCCGTAGCCGTCCAGGATCGCGCGGACCTGGCGGGCCCTGGCCGCGGCTTCAGGCAGGCCGTTCCGCTCGGCGATGTCGTCGTCGTGCAACTGCGCGTTGAGCCAGGCCGCCTGGGCGAGTTCCCACTCGGCGTCGACCGGGCCGGCGTACTCGAAGTCGATCAGCGCGGCCGGGCGGCCGCCGGCCGCCACGATATTCCACGGCCCGGTATCGCAGTGCCCGAATACCGGCCGGGACCCGGGCAAGCCCCGGCCGAACCAGGGTTTCCAGGCCGCGCCGGCCGGCGGCGTGAAGGTCGCCGCGGCGGCGTGCAGGCCGGCCAACAGAGCGCCGACCTGGCCGACGACGTCCTCCGGCCAGGGTCCAGGGTGCGGGTTCGAGCCGTCGATGAAGCTGACCATCTCCCGGCCGTCGGGAGCGAAGCCGCCGCCGACCACCCGGGGCGCACCGTCGAACCCGGCCCGTTCCAGGTGCCGCAGCAAGGCCAGCACGGCCGGGCTCCACGGGCCGGGATCCCGGTACACCACGCCGGCCAGCAGGCTGGCCCGCGACGGCAGCCCCGCGCTGCCCTGCGTTGTCAGCCGCCGTTCTTCGTCATCGGTCACCAGCCCGATGCTGGCACCGGACACCGGCCGCGCGCGCCTGAATAAACGCGGTGCGGTCGCTAGGCGAGCTCGCAGGGCAAGTGCTTGATCCCGTTGATGAAGCTGGACAGCAGCCGGTCGGGCTGGCCGACGGCATGAATCGCGGGTACCCGGTGCAGGAGTTCGCGCAGCATCACGGTGATCTCGCGGCGGGCCAGGTGCGCGCCCAGGCAGAAGTGCGGGCCGGCCCCGCCGAACCCGACATGCGGATTGGGCGACCTGGTGATGTCGAACCTGAGCGGATCGGCGAACACAGACTCGTCGCGGTTGGCCGACCAGTACATCAGCGCGCACTTGTCGCCCTCGCGGAACTGGTGGCCGTTGATGACCGCGTCCCTGGTGACCGAGCGGCGCATCCAGATCACCGGCGAGACGTACCTGACGATCTCCTCGACGGCGGACGCGATCCGGCCCTCGAAATCGGTCAGCAGAAGTTCGCGCTGATCCGGGTGCTCGGTCAGCAGCACCAGGGCGTGTGACAGGGCCGTCCGCGTCGTCTCGTTGCCCGCCACGACCAGCAAGATGAAGAAGGACGCGAGCTCGGCCGGGGCGAGCTGCTCGCCGTCGACGTTGGCGGTAATGAGGGAGCTGATCAGGTCGGTGCCGGCCTTTCCCTCCCGCTCGGCCGCGAGGTTGGTGACCAGTCCGGCTAGCTCGGCTCCGGCCGTGAGGATCTGGCCGATCGCGGTGTCCATGTCCTCGCTGAGGAATTCTGGGTCACCGCCGGCCAGGATCACGTTGGTGTTGTGCAGCACCATCTCGTAGTGCTCGTCGCCGATCCCCATCATGTCGCAGATGATCTTGAGCGGCAGCCGGGCTGAGACCTGGCTGACGAAGTCGCACGGTCCCGTGCGCTCGAGGTCGTCGACGATCACCGCGGCGGCCCGCTGCACGTCATCCTCGAACTTCTTGATCATCTTCGGAGTGAACGCCCTGGACACGATGCGGCGCAGCCGCGCGTGCCGCGGATCGTCCATGTTGATCATGGAACCGAAGTACTCGTTGAACTCCGGCGGCAGGTCGACCAGGCTGGTCGCTCCCCTGGCCGAGGAGAAGATGTCGGCGTGACGGCTCGCCTCGACCACGTCGGCGTGCTTGACCAGGGCGTAGTAGCCCTGGTTCTCGGTGGTGAACGGCGTCTCCGGGTCGGCGAAGTAGGGCGGGCTGTCCAGCGCGCGCAGTTCGGCGAAGGCAGCGTGCCGGTCAGCCAGCGGCAGCGCCCAGAACTCGTTCTGCGACAGGTCGATGCCGCTCGCGGCCGGTGATGGCGATGGCACGGACGTCGTCATGGCGGACCGCCTCCCAGCTTCAGGTCACGTCAGCGCCATGATTTCAGAAGCACACACTGATGGCTAGATCGGCTTTTGTCGCAAGTCTCACCGACTGGGGGATTTGGCCGGGGTCTCCGGGGTCTCCGGAGTCTCCGGGGTCGCCGGGGTCGCCGCGGTGCCGGCGGGAGCGGGCTGGGCCAGCGGCCCGGCGTCCCGCATCCGCAACCCGCGCCAGATCACCAGCGGCTGGCCGGCCGCGTCGGTGATCGTCGCGTCCCACGACCGTAGCGGCTGATCGGCCCGCTCGCCCGCGGCATGCCGCGGCCTCGGCACGGTGGCGGCCGGCCCGGGCTGGCTGGCCGAGCCGGCCGGGCCGGCCTGATCCCTGGCCGCCAGCTGACCGGCCGCGACGACCTCGACGCTGACCGGTCCCTCGGCCGCGCCGCCCGCGAACCAGACGTG
This sequence comes from Streptosporangiaceae bacterium, assembly GCA_036391235.1. Lineage (GTDB taxonomy): Bacteria > Actinomycetota > Actinomycetes > Streptosporangiales > Streptosporangiaceae > Chersky-822. The sequence continues at coordinate 997 of DASWAH010000137.1, read as the reverse complement.
GTCGCACCCGGCGAACAGCAGCCGCCGGTCCGGCACGGACGCCTGCGCGAGCTGCAGCGCCAGGTCGGCCAGGACCGGGCTGCCCAGGACGAGCTCGGGCCCGGCGGTCCCGCGCGGCGGCGGCACCGCGCCGAACCAGGGCGTGCCGCCGGACACCTCGGCCTGCCCGGTCGCGGCGGACGGACCCAGCCGGACCTCGGTGAGCACGCGGAACCGGCCGTCCTGGAAGCAGACGGGGCCGTAGATCCGGCTGGCCGGAAGCGTCACCTCCGCGGCCTGAGTCTCCGGCCGACCCTCGCCGTCGCCCGGAGGCTCGGCCGGGCCGGGGTCGCCTGGCCCGGCGCGGAACGTGGCCCGGCAATGGTCGGTCGCGTAGCCGCTGTCATCGCAGCGCAGCCGGACCGCGATCGCATCGCCGTCACGCTCGGCGCTGACCCTGATCACTGCTTGCCCGGCCGCCGGTCCGGGCGCCAGTACCACCGGCGCGCCGAGCAACACGTCGTCGGCCGTGCGCACCGGGCCTCCGGCCAGCATCGCGGCGGCCTGGGCCATCGCCTCCATGGCCACGGCAGCCGGCAGCACCGCCAGGCCGTCCACGCGGTAGTCGGCCAGATACGGGTCGGTCAGCACGGCCAGCGTGGACTCGGTCACGACCTCCACGCCCGGGTAGTTCACCAGCACGCGCTCGGTGAACCGGCCAGGCGCGACGGCGCCCGGCCGCGACCTGCGGGCGCCGGCCACCGCCACCGGCCTGGGGGCCGGGACCCCGGCCCGGCCGTGCACGGCGATCCGGCCGGGCAGGCCGGCCTGGCCGAACGCCTTGAGCAGCTGCCGGGCGGCCTCGGCGACGCCGATCGCGGTGATCCCGGCATCGGCCAGCAGCCGGGCCAGGTCGGGGCGTTCGCCCAGGCCGTCGCCGCGCCAGCCCGGCCAGTCCACGTGCAACGCCCGGCAGCCGGGACTGGCCGAGGCGACGCGCTCGCCCAGGTCGGCCAGG
>DASWAH010000136.1:0-8576 GCA_036391235.1 Streptosporangiaceae bacterium | reverse complement strand
GGCCTGGGCCGCGAACCTGGCGATGTTCTCCGGGCTGGCCCAGGCACCGGAAACCGGCAGGCCGAATCCGATCCGCATGGGCTCACCCTAGCGAGACGATGGCCCCTGCCGCCTCGGCGGCAGGGGCCATCGCCGGTCAGGCGGCCGTTAGTGCAGGCCGGCCGGTTCCTTCAGGGCCGGGCACTTGCCCGACACTTCGGGGTTAGACCGAACGCCGGAGATCGTCGTCCCGCCATACCTGGCGAAATCGGCCGAACCGTACTGGGCGTCCTTGCCGAAGGCGTTGGTGGTGACCTTCGGGATGACATTGCCGAAGTTCCAGGTGCAGGCGTTAGCCGGGAACGGGCCCGCCTTCTGGCCCGTCTTGCTGGTCAGCGACCAGAACGGGTAGAACTTGGCGCCTAGCGGCGGCACCTGGCAGTTGAATTCGGTGGCGAAGTTGCACAGGAACTCCGAGCCGGGTGCGTCCGACTCGAACTGGATCTGCGGGTACGTCTGCCCGCCGACCGTGAACGGCCCGGCGAACCTCGCCGACGTCGGCACGTTCGGCGAGCCGTCGGGCCAGCTCGTCGCGCGGTAGTCGATGCCGTCGAAGTCCAGGTCACCGTTCTGGAACCGGTTGTCGCCGCAGAAGTTGACCGGCGAGCTGGCCCTCGCCTTGTGCGAACCGAGCACGATGGTCCTGGTCCCCTGAGGCAAGCAGAAGCCGTCGGCGTACTCGCACAGCTGGCCGCTGGCGAAGTTGTTGCTCGGGCAGGCCTGCGGACTCCTGGTCCCCTCCGTCTCGGCGCCCTTGCAGACCCCGGTGTTCGGGTTGCACGAGCCCTCGCCCACTTTGTTGTGACCGTGGCTGCGGCCTTCGGTCCCGCCGACGCAGGTGTCGAAGACCTTGGTGTCGATGAACACGCCGGGAATGCTCAGCGCGTCCTGGTGGGTCAGCGAGGCGCAGGTCTCGGCGTGACCGATTTCCTCCTGCATGAGCACGCCGCCCTCGAGCGCGGCCCACGGCACCTGGTTCTGCTGCTGAGCCGTGGAGTACTCCGCGTGGAAGGTGTGCGGGTTACCGCTGCAGTCCGACAGGTTGGTGTCGGCAAAGCCGTTTCGGGCGCTCGCGACCATGAAGCCGGACTGGTGCGTGGTCATGTCGGTGACCCGGGTGGTGAAGCCGGCCGCCGGGTCGGTGATCGAGACCTTCAGCACGTCACCCGGGCTCATCTCGAGCGTCTGGCCGTTCGGCGTCTCAGTCTTGATCGTCGCCTTCTGCGGGCTCGGCGGGCCGGCCGGCACGCCGTTGCGCTGCAGGAAGGCGAAGTTGACCGGCTCCTCGCAGTTCACGTTCAGGTTGGCGAAGTTGAAGTTGGCTTCGAGGCTGTCGATCGTCAGCGCCGCGCACCACTTCGTCTTCGTGCAGCTCGGGGCGTCGAAGAACGGGGTGATCCCCGGTGCGTAGAACTGCAGCTCCATGAACGCCGAGCCCGCCGCGTTCGGGTCGGAGATGCCGCCGCTGTTGGAGTCGCTGTCCGGCGTGCAGGGGTTCTGCGGGTAGGAGTGCGGGTCGCACAGCGGCAGGCCGAACCAGATCGCCGGGCTCAGCTCGGCCGCGTGCACCACCGAGCCGCTGTTCGTCGGCGCCTTGGCCGGGTCCTTGGGCAGCTTCATGAAGTACGTCATCGTGTTGCCCGAACCAGCCTGGCTCGAGATGAACTTCACGCTCGGCTCGTCGTGCCCGACGTAATGGCCGTTGTCGGTGAACCGTGACCAGACCCGGTTGGTGGAGTGGATGCCTGCTCCGTACCTCGTGCGGAGCTTGCCGTGCGGGTCGGTGCACAGGGAGCGGTGGGCCGGAGCCACCGCCCCGAACTTCGGGCTCCAGCCGTTGCAGTCCAGGTTGTTGACCTTGTTCGGGCGAAGTGTCCCGGCCGGCGTCGAGGCGCCGTGCGCCGAGGCCGGGACCGCGGTGGCGACGGACAGGCTCGCCAGGGCGAGCAGGGGCGCCGACAGCAGCGCCCAGTGAGAACGTCTGTTAAACGACCAGCGACGTTGCACGCGTTGTCCTTTCGTTGGGCCTTTCCTGTGACGCAGCGCGGCTCACGTGCCCTACCCTGTATAACTCCGCACAGAGCTAGCGATACGGGCGGAATCTAACAACGGTCACAAGCCCGGTCAAGCGGACGTCACTAAACGTATCCGGATCGGTAATCACGCTTCCGAGCAGCGGTCTTTACCGGTTCTTAAACCGGCAAATTCCGAATTAGCCGAGGCCGTCGATAACGGCGGCGACGTCGAGCGCGCATCCCCAGGACAAGGTCACGCCGGCCCCCCGTGGCCGTAGCAGTGCACGGCCGCCCGGCCGTCGGCGGCCGTCTCGGCATCGAGCCGGACGGCCGGCCGCACCGGCGCTCTCACCTCGCCGTCGGGGTCGTCTCCGACGAAGAACTCGCTGAGCCCTGGATTACTGGTCACGACGACCTGCCCGCGGACCGGTACCAGCCCGGTGTCGGGTACCAGCGCGCGCGCCGACCCCGGCGCAGTTCACCGGCGCCGCCACGAGCCAGCGCACCAGCCCGCGGTGTACCCGGCCGGGAGCGAGCCGGGCTCGCAACGGCGCCGCCCTGGCCGGTTCGCCCGTAGTCATCCCGGCGGCTGCCGCTTAAGCTGAACGCGCCGCCGGAGCGCGGCGGGAGGTCAGGCCATGCACCCGGTGGGCTTCGTGATCGTCGTCGCCGCGATCGCCGTATTCGCCGTCCTGAACGCCGTCTCCCGGCGCCGGGTCAGCCGGATGACGAACGACCAGCTGTACGACCAGTGGACGATCGACCCGCAGACGGGCGAGCGGGTCCCGGCCCCGCCCGGGCACTATCAGCAGCACGGCGGCAGCGGACCGGACGGGGGTCACCACGGTCACCACGGCGGCGGATTCGGTGGCGGCCATCACGGCGACGGCGGGTTCGGTGGCGGCGGGCACCACGGGGGCGGCGGGTTCTCCGGCGGCGATAGCGGCGGCGGCCACCACGGCTGACTGACCTCGCGGGTCAGGCGGACCGCGCGGCGAGCAGGCCGGCGGCGATCCTGGGCACCGCGACGCCGATCGGTTCCCTGACCACCTCGGTCGCCCGCGCGTCGTATGGTGTCGGGTCCCGGTTGACGACGACCAGATGGGCGCCCGCGTCGGCGGCGACCGCGCACAGTGACGCGGCCGGCTCGACCGTGAGGGTGCTGCCGATCGCGATCATCAGGTCACAGCCCGAGGCGGCCTTGATCGCGGCCGCGAGCACCTCGCGATCCAGCGGCTGCCCGAACATGACGGTCGCCGACTTGAGTATTCCGCCGCACCGCTCGCAAGACGGGTCCTCGTCGCCCGCCCTGACCCGGTCCAGCGTCACCGACATCGGCGACCGGGCCCGGCAGCCCACGCAGACCACGTCGAACATCGTCCCGTGCAGTTCGAGGACCCGGTCCGGCGGCGATCCGGCCCGCTGGTGCAGGCCATCGATGTTCTGCGTGATCACCGTCGTCTCGATCGCGCCGGCCAGCCTGGCCAGGGCCAGGTGGGCCGCGTTCGGCTCGGCCGACCAGGCCGGGTGGGCCAGCCTGGCCCGCCAGGACCGGCGCCGCAGGACGGGGTCGGCCACGTAGGCCTGGAAGGTGGACAGCCGCTCGGCCGCCGGATCGCGGGTCCACAGGCCCTGCGGCCCGCGGAAGTCGGGGATGCCGCTATCGGTCGAAATCCCGGCCCCGGTCAGCACCGTGACCGCGGATATCCCGCTGGCCCAGCCCGCGATCTGGCCAGCCTGCTCCCCGTCGGTCATCTCGTCATGGTTACCGGGTGCTGCCCGCGCAGGCAAGCCGGCCCCGGCCCGTATTGTCGGGGACATGACCGGCGCCTTCGGCTCGAGTGTCGCGGACTACACCGGCACTATTCCCGGCCTGCTCGGCCTGGCCGCCGACCGAGACCCCGACGGCATCTGGCTGCGCACTGACGATCTCACGCTCACCTTCGCCGAGTCGGCGAGCCGGGTGGCCGGCCTGGCCGCCGAACTCGCCGGGGCCGGGCTACGGCATGGCGACCTGGTGATGCTGACCGCCAGGACAACGCCGGAGTACCTGTTCGCGTGGCTGGCCCTGGCCAGCCTCGGAGCGGTCACGGTACCGGTGAACCCGGCCAGCGCGCCGGCCGAGCTGGCCGGGCTGCTCGGCCAGGTTCAGCCGCGGGCGGTGGTGACCGACGACGGCTTGCGTTCTGAGGTGGACGAGGCGGCCGGCGTCAGCCGGCCGGGTTCCCCGCCACAGCTGGCCAGGCCGGTAGTTCTCGATATCAATGAGCTAGCGGCCAGCCGAGCCGGCCCTTCGATCCCGCGGCCGGCCTCGGTACGGCCGGACGACCTGGCCGTCCTGATCCCGACGTCCGGCACGACCGGCCGGTCCAAGCTGGTCATGCAGACGCACCGGGCGTACGCGATGGCGGCCGAGGGGTTCCCCTACTGGATGCGGCTGACGCCGCAGGACCGGCTGATGACCTCGCTGCCGCTGTTCCACATCAACGCGCCGATCTACTCGGTGCTGGGGTCGCTGGCCTGCGGGGCCGGGCTCGTGCTGGTGCCGCGGTTCTCGGCTAGCGGGTTCCTGGACACCGCGCGGCGGCACGGGGCGACCGAGTTCAACGCGATCGGGGCGATGCTGGAGATCCTGATGCGGCAGCCAGAGCGGCCGGACGACGCCGACAACCCGCTGCGGCTGTGCTACGCGGGCCCGGCTCCCGAGCGAGAACGGCACCTGGAGATCGAACGGCGGTTCGGCCTGGAGATCGTGGTCGGGTACGCGATGTCGGAATCACCGTACGGGCTGATCTGGCCGCACGGGACCCGCCCTTACGGCACCCTCGGGGCGGCTCGGCAGCACCCGTACCTGGGCACGATCAACGAGGCCAAGGTGGTCGCGGCCGACGGCGGCGAGCCCGGGGCGGCGGACGGGGCGGCCGGGGCTGTCGGGGCTGTCGGGGCAGACAGCGGGCCGGGGCTGCCGGCCGGGCAGACCGGGGAGATCCTGCTCCGCAACCCGGTGCTTACGCCGGGCTACTGGGGGATGCCGGAGGAGACCGCCGCGGTCAAGACGGGCGACGGCTGGCTGCACACCGGCGACCTGGCCACCGTGAACGCCGATGGCACCTGCACGTTCGTCGGCCGCCGCAAGGAGGTCCTGCGCCGCCGGGGCGAGAACATGTCGCCGCTGGAGGTCGAGGAGGTCCTCGACGCCCATCCCGACGTGCTCGAATCGGCCGTGGTCGGCGTCGCCTCCGACCTGACCGAGGAGGAGATCAAGGCGTTCGTGGTTCCGGCCGCCGGGGCCGACCTCGACCTGGCCGGGCTGCGCGCCTATGCGGCCGGCCAGCTGAGCGCGTTCAAGGTCCCCAGGTTCTGGCAGGTAATGCCGGAGCTGCCGCGCACGCCGACGGCCAGGATCGCCAAGCACCGGCTCCCGTCCGGTCATCAGCCCGGCGAGTACGACGCCGAGGCCAGCTGACCGCGTGGCCGCATAGCCCGGCGTGGAAGAGTCGGGGCTCCCGGCCGCGGAGCGGTGGCCGGGCCCGGGTGGCCATCGACCCCGGCTGGGGCCGATGGCCACAGCCCGGTCAGATCCAGTGGAACAGGTTGAGGAAGCGGTCGGCCATGGCCTGGTCGCCGCGGGCCGTACCTGCCCTGATCCGGCCGAACGCGGTGAGCACCATGCTGCCCGCGTCGAACTCGATCACGGCGGGCAGGTCGTCGACGGGGCCAGGTTCGTAGCTGAGGCCGTTCTCGTCGACGGTCACCCGGGTCGTGCCGGCGTTGTGGCCGGTCGTCACGTGAATGCCGACGCTGAACGGGGTGCGGTCGGCGTCCGGCCTGATCGTCGACTGCCAGATGATGAACATGAACGGCACCAGCAGGTCGGCCACCTCGCCGGGCAGCGCGTGCGCCTTGCCCTGACCTTCGCGGATGTCCCAGGTGTGCACGCCGTAGTCCATGAGCTGCCCGGCCGCGTAGATGAAGGCGGGCACCGGTCCCATGTAGAAGTGCGGCACGATCAGCGAGGACCACTCGTCCGCGCTGAGCGGCTGCAGGATCGTCATCATCTGGTCGAAGTCCTTGCGGACCCTGGCCATCATCTCGGCCTGCGGCAGCTCCCTGAAGGCCCTGGCCGAATCGCCGGCCCGCTCGTGCATGCCGAGCAGGCCGTAGGCATTCTCGGCGGTCGCGCCCGACCTGACGACCTCGAACGCGCGGAAGTAACCCTCCATCGTGTCGACCAGGTGGCCGATGATGTCCCTGACCTCCCAGCTCTCGCAGGCGGTGTCCGCGTTCCACGCTCCTGGCTGTTCGGCCAGCGCGAACATCTGGTTCGCCTGCTCTCGGACGACCCGCAAGATGGTGTCCTTGCCCTCGTAGGTCATCGCGTTCCACTCGCTCATGCCGGCACCTCTTCGGTTGAGATCGGAATGCGCGAAACGGCCCGGTCGGGGAGTCTGCACAGGCGCGGCGAGCGCGGCCGGGCGGCGCACAACTCGAACCTCAGCGCACGCCGCGGCCCGCTGTCAATGCCCGGCGCGCCCGGCGGCTGGCCGCTGCCGCCCGCCGGTCAGGTACTGGCCTGCGGGCCCCCGCACAGGAAAGACGGGGGAAAGTTGCCCTGCTATACCCGTCCTGAATTACCCCGATCTTTCCGGGAGGGGCCCTGTCAGCGGCTGGCGACCGCGATCCTGGACAGCGCCTCGCCGTACCGGACGGCGACGAGCTGAGCGATGGCCGGGTGCGCGCCGAGCGGCGGCGCCGACGGCGCGTTCAGTGCGGCGCTGAGCGCCGCGAACTCGGCCGGGTCGGTTTCCGGCCCGATCACGCACGGAGACAGGGCGAGGTGGGTGGCCCCGGCCTCGCGCAGCCTGGTGACGGCCGCGTCGATGCTGGCGGGATCGCCGAGCGAGCCGGGAGCGGCCGGGACAGCGAGCCGGGACGCGAGCAGCAGCGTGGTCACGCCCGCGTCGGCCAGTGCCTGCGGCCCGCGGTCGGCGACCACGATGACGCCGGTTGCCCCGGCCGCGATGTTCAGGCCCCTGGCCCGGCCCGCCCTGGCCAGACCCACGTCGTGCAGCCGGTCGTGCAGGGCGCCGGCCAGCAGCGGGTGCGGGCCGAGCGACGTACCCAGCATGACCGGGCTGGCAGCGGTGCTGATCGCGGCCGCGATGACGGCGTCGTACCGCGGATGCGGTCCGGCCAGCAGCGGAACGACGACGGCCTCGGGCGGCTGGCCGGGGTGCGAGGCACCCGGCACCGGTTCCCGCCCGGACGGCGAGCCTGACTCGCGGCGGCCGTGACCCGGCCCGGAGTTCTGGCCGGGAAAGCCGGTGAATCCGGCCGCCGCCGGCGCCGCCGCGGGCGGGAGGGCCGCATCGGAGCCGAGCAGCTCGGCCAGCGTCTCGCCGGGGCCGTCCAGGTAGCCGATCCTGATCTGCACGCCCGGGCACGAGTCCATCGCTTCCTCGGCGATGCGGCCAGCCAGGTCGGCGACCGCGTCGCCGTAACCCGGAACCGCGAGGACCAGGGCGGGAGCGTCCGAAGCGACGCTGATCCTGTGCAGGCTCCGGTGCCGTCCGACCCGGCGTGGCCGGCCTGGCTGGCCACGCCGGGGCAGCATCCCGTCGGAGGCGCCGTTCCGGCTTGGCAGACCGGGTTCTGCGCCGCGCCGCGGGAGCGGCTCGGCCGCGCCACGGGCGGGCAGAGGCGCGGCTGCTCCGCGCTGCGGGAGCGGCTCAGCTCCGTTGCGGCGGGGGAGCGGCGCGCTGTCCTCGCGCGGCGGAAAGGATTCAGGTGCGCCGCGCTGCGGCAGGGGTTCGGATTCGCCGCGCCGGGGCAGCGACTCGGATCCGTCGCGCCGCGGAAACGGCGAAGCGCCCGGGTAATCCCCGTTGGCCGAGGGCGGCCGGCGCTCTGGAAGCGGGGCGAACGGCGCCGACTCCGGGCTGTGATCAGTCACGCTCATGTATCGTAATGCTCAGTCGGCGAGGCCGGGCGCCGTCCCGTGATGTTCGCACCGAAAAGTGCGTGTATACGCTTTTTGTGAATCACAAGCTGGCATGTCCACGACGTCTTCGCGTCTCGGTCGCTGTCTCGCTAGCTCGCACCGAGCATGCTCTGGTACACCGAGATCAGCGCGGCCTTCTGCGGCCCGGACAGCCGGTCGTCGGCCTCGATGGCCTGCTCGACGGTCCGTGCCGAGGCCGACGTCGGATCGCCGGTCTCGCCACCAACGTGCGGCAGGAGCCCGGCGTGCGTCAGCAGTGTCTCGGCCGAGACGTTCAGCGCCTCGGAGATCGACTTGATCACGCGCATCGACGGCTGGTGCAGGCCGCGTTCGATCTGGCTGAGATATGGGTTAGACAGCCTGGTCTTCTCGGCGAGCTGGCGCAGCGACAGGTTGGCCAGCTTGCGCTGCCGGCGGATGAAGTCGCCGAGCGCCTCCATCTGGTTGTCCCATGGTTCGTTCACTGTCGCTCCCCGGCGCGGATACGGGCGAAGCGCGGCCGGCGGGCGCGCCGCCGGCCG